>NZ_JBSFWD010000022.1:0-133388 GCF_053592655.1 Streptosporangium sp. NPDC002607 | reverse complement strand
AGGCCCGCAACAAGGCCGAAGCAGAGGCAGAGGCCAGGCAGAAGGCCGAAGCAGAAGCCCGACAGAAGGCCGAAGCAGAGGCCCGCAACAAGGCCGACGCCGACGCCCGCAACTGGGCAGCGGCACTCGCGGCGGCTCTCAACAAGGCCGAAGCAGAGGCCCGCAACAAGGCCGAAGCAGAGGCGAAGGCCAGGCAGAAGGCCGAAGCAGAAGCCCGACAGAAGGCCGAAGCAGAGGCCCGCAACAAGGCCGACGCCGACGCCCGCAACTGGGCAGCGGCACTCGCGGCGGCTCTCAACAAGGCCGAAGCAGAGGCAGAGGCCAGGCAGAAGGCTGAAGCAGAGGCCCGCAACAAGGCCGACGCCGACGCCGACGCCCGTAACAAGGCCGACGCCGACGCCCGCAGCAAGGCCGAAGCAGAAGCCCGACAGAAGGCTGAAGCAGAGGCCCGCAACAAGGCCGACGCCGACGCCCGCAACTGGATACCGGTTCCCCCCTGGCCCTCAAACGGCGGCACCAGCCCCGGGGCCTTCGGCACCGCCCTCGGAAACAAGATCGAGGCCGCCGCTCAGGACAAGGCCGGCGCTGCCACCAACAAGGTCCCAACAATCAAGCAGCCTCTCGACTGCCGCACAGGTGGGGCGACCGCTCCGCCTCAGCACTAGTACTGCTCTCGTTGATCGTTCCTGCGGTCCAAGCAAGAAGATCACAATAGAAGAGCCGCGGACATAATTGACGATGTGACCCGACCGCCGGATCTGGAGGGCCTGGCCGTCGGCGAAGTCGTCGAAGGAACCGAGAGCGGGCCGATCGTGTGGTCGGTGACGAATGACGAATGAGCGCACGCCTGTCACCATGCGTGGTGGCGATCGTGCGTTGGCTTCGGCACAAGCACCACCGCCTCGGATGGAACGACATCCGCCACCGGTTCTGTGACCGTGACTGGAGAATCGCCCACAACGGCATCGTGTTCGTCGGCGCCTTCAGTGTCGCCGTGACACGGTATCGCTGCCACGGCAGGAACATTCCACACCATGGACCCCGAGCCCGGCAACTGTCAGCAGTTGCCGGGCTCGGGGTCCAGACATGTAAAGAGCCCGGAGCGGGGCGTGATCCGGATCAGGTTGGGCGGCCCGCGGGCGGCGACGCTGAGCGCCGCCTCCATCCACTACATGCGTGACGGCAGCCGCCGGTGCACATCCTGCGCGTCCCGCACGACGGCGCGATCGACGTGACCATCACGCTGAACCACCGACACCCGGAACCACGGATGACGCCGGTCGGGGCTACCCGACGGTGCGCGGCGAGTCGGCCGCCCCCCTGCTCGCCTGTGTGCGTCAGAGCTTGATGCGGGCGGCGATCGGCAGGTGGTCGCTGCCGGTGGCGGGCAGGGTCCAGGTGCTGACGGGGGTCGCCGCGCGGGTCATGACATGGTCGATCCTGGCGACGGGGAAGGCGACGGGCCAGCTGAAGTCGAAGCCGTCCCGCGCCGGGATCAGGCGCGAGGTGAGGGGGGCCAGGCCCCGGTCGTCGAGGGTGCCGTTGAGATCGCCCAGCAGGATGACCCGCTCCAGCCTCTCCGCGGCGATGGCCCCGCCCAGCGCGACGGCGCTCTCGTCCCTCCGGCCGGAGCCGAAGCCGTCCGGCAGCCGGACGCGGAGCGAGGGAAGGTGGGCGACGTAGACGGCCACGTCGCCGTACGGGGTCCGCGCCGTGGCCCGCAACCCCCGGCTCCAGTCGCCCTCGATGTCCTTCGGCCTGATGTCCACCGGCCGGGAGTCCGTGAGGGGATACCTGGACCAGAGCCCGACGGTGCCCACGACGGCGCGGTGGGGATGGTCCGGCGCGAGGGCGGCCCCGTAGACGGGCAGCGCCTCGGGGGTCACCTCCTCCAGGGCGACAAGATCCGCACCGGCTCCGGCCAGGGCCCGCGCGGTTCCGGCCGGGTCGGGGTTGTCGTCCGCGACGTTGTGCTGGAGCACCGTCAACTGGGACACCGCCAGATCGTGTGCCGCTCCCCGCTCGGCGGGCGGCAGCCGGCCGCCGAAGAGAGCGGCCCAGACCGTCACGGGGAGCAGCAGGGCCACCGCCGCGAGAGCCGAACGCCGCAGCAGCGCCAGAACCCCCAGCAAGGGAACCGCCAGGCCGACCCAGGGCAGGAACGTCTCCAGCAGGCTGCCGAGGTTGCCCACGGCGTTCGGCACGGCGTCGTGGAACATCAGCAGCCCGGCGACCAGCACGGCGAGCGACGCGAGGACCCGCCCGCGCGTCCACGGCGTCCCGGCCTTCCCGCCCTCGCTTCCGGGGAACGGCTGATGCTCGGTGGACAACGGTCCCATCCTCCCTGACTCCCTTGACCTGAACCAAAGTTGAAGTTGAAGACTGATCGCGGCATTCCCACTGACGAAGGAGATCATCATGATTCTGGTTACCGGGGCGACCGGCAAGGTCGGCGGCCAGGCCGTGGCCCAGTTCCTCGGCGCGGGCGCCGCCGTGCGCGCGCTGGCCCGCGATCCCGCGTCCGCCAGGCTCCCGGAGGGCGCCGAGGTGGTACGCGGCGACCTGGCCGACCCCGGCAGCCTGGACGCCGCCCTGGACGGGGTCGACTCGGTGTTCCTCGTCTGGCCGACCCTCGCGGCCGACCACGCGGCGCCCGCGACCATCGAGAGGATCACCGAGCACGCCCGCCGCGTCGTCTACCTCTCCGCGCGCGGCACGTCCGACGCCCCCGGCCAGGACCCGAACTCGATCCTCGGCTCCCACGCCCTCATCGAGGGGCTGATCGAGCGGTCCGGAGCGGAGTGGACGTTCCTGCGGCCCGGCGGGTTCGCCGCCAACACCCTGATGTGGGCCGCCCAGATCCTCCAGACCGGCGTCGTCCGCTGGGTGCACGGTGCGGCCACCAGACCACTGATCCACGAGCGCGACATCGCCGCCGCGGGGGTGAGCGTGCTCACCGGCACCGGCCACGCCGGGGCGAGGTACGTGCTGACCGGCCCCGAGGCGCTGACCCAGGTGGAGCAGGTGACCGCCATCGGCGAGGTGATCGGCCGGCCGACGCGCTGGGAGGAGCTCGCACCGGAGATCGCGCTGCGCGAGCTGCTCGACCAGGGCTGGCCTGCCGCCGCGGCGGAGGGAATCATCGACGGGCACGCGCGGATGGCGGCCACCCCGGAGTCGACCACCTCCACCGTGGAGGAACTCACCGGAGCACCGGCCACCCCGTTCCGCCGGTGGGTGGCCGACCACGCCGACGACTTCCGCTGACCACCCCCGACCGGCACCACCGCGTCACAACCACTGTGGCCACGAGACAACCATCCCGGCATCCCAGGAGGCGGGACAGCCCGACCGATGGCAG
The DNA here is from genome assembly GCF_053592655.1 of Streptosporangium sp. NPDC002607. NCBI lineage: Bacteria > Bacillati > Actinomycetota > Actinomycetes > Streptosporangiales > Streptosporangiaceae > Streptosporangium > Streptosporangium sp. NPDC002607. The sequence continues at coordinate 130,027 of NZ_JBSFWD010000022.1, read as the reverse complement.
GCCCGATGCCGTGCGGTATCCGAGGTGGGTCAGTATGGGAGGGTGAGCGAGGATACGAGCGCGCTGGCGAAGCTGGTGGCCGCGGGCGGTGTCGTGGTGCTGAGCGGGGCCGGGATATCGACGGAGTCGGGAATTCCCGACTACCGGGGGCCGCTCGGCTCCCTGGTCCGGCACACCCCGATGACCTACCAGACGTTCACCGGCGACCCGGCCGCCAGGCGGCGCTACTGGGCGCGGAGCTACCTCGGGTGGCGGGCGATGACCGGGGCGAGGCCGAACAGCGGCCACCACGCGGTCGCGCGGCTCCAGCGGCGCGGCCTGGTGGCCGGCATCGTGACGCAGAACGTGGACGGCCTGCACCAGGCGGGCGGCGCCGAGGCGGTCGTCGAGCTGCACGGCAGCCTGCATCAGGTGATCTGCCTGGACTGCGGTGATTCGAGCCCGCGCGAGGAGCTGGATCATCGCCTGACGCTGGCGAACCCCCGGTTCGGTGCCCGGGCAGGCGCGATCAACCCGGACGGCGACGTCGAGCTGGCGGACGAGGAGGTCGACGGGTTCCAGCTGGTCGGCTGCCGGGCGTGTGACCGGGGGGTGCTCAAGCCCGACGTCGTCTTCTTCGGGGAGACCGTCCCGCCGGAGCGCGTCCGCGCGTGCTACGCCCTGGTGGAGCGAGCGCGCCTGCTGCTGGTGCTCGGATCGTCGCTGACGGTGATGTCCGGCCGCCGGTTCGTGCTGCACGCCGCGAAGCTCGGCATCCCCGTGGCGATCGTCAACCAGGGCCCGACCCGCGGCGACGGCTACGCGACGCTCGCCGTCGACGCCCCGCTGGGCACGGTCCTGCCGGAACTGGTCAGGCTCGCCGACGTGCGTGCCATGACCGCCGGCCCGCCCTCACGGTAGGGCGACCGCCTCTCGCCGGAGGCCGCGGCGCGCGGCCGTCCCGCGACCACGGGGAATCCGCGCACCAGGCGCCATGGTCGGTCGCGCGGCCCGGCGACGGCCGGGACCGCCCTACGGCTCCGACGGCCCCAGGAGTGCCCGTACCACGGCGGCGGTGTCGGCGAGATCCTCCAGCACCAGCTCCGCACCGGCCTCCTTCAGGGCCTGGACGTCGCTGGAACCGGTGGCGACGGCCACCACCCTCGCCCCACCCTCAAGGCCGGCTAGAACGTCGTTCGGCGTATCCCCGACCAGCACCGTGTTCCGCACGGTGAAGGATTCCTCGTACTTCCGCGCGGCACGCTGCTGCGCCAGGCCCACCAGCACCGCGCGGTCCTCGTGGTCCATCCCGTAGGCCCCCACCTCGAAGTCCACAAAACCCTCCAGCTCGAACGCCCTGAGCTTGCCGATCGCCAGCGGCTCCATGTTCCCGGTGAGCAGCGACTGGATCACGTCGGCCCGGCCCGCCAGCACGTCGAGCACCTCGCGCACCCCCGCCAGGACCCTGCCCCGCTGCGAGATCTCCGCCTCGTAGACGACGAACGCCTCGGCGAGGGCCGCGACGAAGGAGCTCAGCAGCTCCTCCGACACCTCGACGTCGTGCATCCGGAGCGTCTCCGCCGTGATCGCCCAGTCGGTCCGCCCCGCCATGGCCGCGACCCGCCGCATCGGCTGCCCGGTCACCACCTGGAACGCCTCGGCGTAGATGTCCCTGCCGACCCCGTCGATGCTGACCAGCGTGTGATCGATATCCCACAGCACAAGCGTTCTAAAAGAGCCCATCATCCGAGCCTAGCGAAGCGGGTACCTCCCCCGCCGGGGGCCTCTCCCGCCGGAAAACCACTGGAAGCCGGGATGCGTGACATCAGCCAGGCGGTCTGGTCGAGGTCGGTCAGCCGCTCACCTCGTCCACCGCTTGGCCGAGGACCTCGGCGGCTGCGAGCGCGGCGCGGGTGTGAGCAAAACGGACAGCAACCATAAGTATCCGCGCGGTCACTATATGCTTCCCCCTGTCAGGAGGGGCCGCCCTCGGGGGAACAGGCAAGGTCTCCGCCCGAGGGCGCCCCGGTCGCACCCGGAGAAGCCGTCCGGGGCACCCCGTCCGGGACGACGGCCAATCGTCAAGGCCGATCAGTACGGCACTCCCCCCGGCTGATCCTCGCGCCCGGCCACTGTCGGGCGCACCGGGCCGGCCTCGATGCCCTCCACTCGGACCCGCGCCATCAACCCCAAGGCAACCATGAGCAACTGTTCGGCACAGGAAGTCGCCTACAGGTAAGGGTGCGCGGTCGTGGACCCATTGCCGAAGTCCGCGCCTTTCGGCATTTCATTGCCATGGAACGGTATTGCAGCGATTGCACGCGTCGCGCCTTTGATCTTGCGGAAACCGCGAAGAGTTATCGTCCGCTACGAGGCGTGCCGGTATGCCCGCGGGCTTGATTCCTTGGGTTAAGCGTCCGAGCTGCGCATCGCCTCTCACATCCCGCTTGAACATTGGATCAGAAGATGCGTAAACCGCTTTTGGCGATCGCCGCAGCCGTCGGTCTCAGCCTTGTCGCAGCGACCGCTCTGCCCGCCCTGGCCGTGGACACCACCGTCACGTTCTCGATCACGTCCGCCGGTCTCACGGTCAACGCGCCGGGGTCGGCGAGCCTCGGCTCGGTGGCATCCGGCGCCGCCAGCATCTCGGGGCAACTCGGTTCCGTCACGGTGACCGACGAGCGCGCCACCCTGAACGGGTCCTGGACCGCGACCGTCACCGGCACCGACTTCACCACCGGCGCGGCCACGGGGCCCGAGACCATCCCGAACATCAACCTCAGCTACTCCCCCGGATCGGCCACCGCCACGACGGGCGAGGGGACCTTCACGCCCGGTCCCGGCGGCATCATCAACGTGCCGCGCACCGCGTTCACCGGCACCGACCTCGTCGGTAACAACACCGCCACCTGGAATCCGACGCTCACCGTGACGATTCCGGCCGCGACCGTCGCGGGAACGTACACCGGCACCGTCACCCATTCGGTCGCCTGACCACAGCCGGCGGCAATCGTGCGTCTTCGTACCGTCGTCGCGGGGCTGCTGGTGGCCGGGGCTCTCGCCCCGGCCGCCGGCACGCTCGACAGGTCCACGCCGGCGGCGGCCTCCTCGCCCGCGGGCGGCATCGGGATCCGCCTGCTCGAAGCACCGGTCGCCGCGCGAGCCAACGCGCGGGCCTGGACCTACATCATCGATCACCTCGCCCCGGGGTCCGTCATTCACCGGCGGGTCGAGGTGTTCAACACGACCGGCTCGCCCAAGCGGCTTTCGCTCTACACGGCCGCGGCACAGGTACGCGACCGGAAATTCCAGTTCGCCGCCGATCGCACTGCCAATGAGCTGTCCTCCTGGACCAGCACGGACCGGCATGAGGTGACCCTGGCCCCGCACGCCCGCTCGGCGGTCACCGCGACCATCGCCGTGCCGGGCAAGGCCGCCCCCGGAGAGCGCTACGCCGTGATCTGGGCTCAGGCGGCCAAGGCCGCGCCGCCCGGTGGAGGCGTCGCCGAGGTCAACCGCGTCGGTATCCGGATCTACCTGTCCGTCGGTCGTGGCAACCCACCGGCATCGGACTTCACCATCGACTCGCTGACGGCCCAACGGTCACCCACCGGTCAGCAGATCGTCCTGGCGCAGGTGCACAACACCGGAGGCCGCGCACTCGACCTGAGCGGCGACCTGAAACTGACCAACAACTCCGGAAGCCTGAGCGCCGGCCCGTTCAAGGTCCAAACGGGCACGACGCTCGCTCCCGGCGACGCCGGATCCGTCACCGCCACCCTCAACGAGCAGGTGCCCGACGGGCCGTGGCGTGCCCGGATCCGACTGGAAAGCGGGCTGACGAAACGTACCGCCGAGGCGACCATCCAGTTCCCCGCCACCGGGACAGCACAAGCGGTCAAGGCGGAAATGGACACGAGCCGGTACCCCACGGTGGCGCTGGTCGGCGTCGTCCTCGCCGTACTCGCGGCGATCACGTTCCTGCTGATCCAGCGGAAACGCCGTTCGCGCCGGGAACCGAGCAACGCCTGAGACGTCCGCGGATCGGCCGGGAACGTCGACCACACCTCAATCGACGTCCCGCCTGCTCCTCCGCGACGTCGTGGTCAGCGCAGGAGCCGCAGCACCTGGTCGTCGAGCGGGACACCGAGTTCGCCGCGCCGCTCACGGTAGCGCTCGACGCCTGCCAGCTTGACCTCCTCGTAGCCGCGTACCAGCTCCGCGGCCTCGGCGGCCTGCACCGCGCGGTCGTAGCCGCCCGCGTCGAGGGTCCGGGCCAGCTCGACGACCATGCCCCGGTAGTCGGCCGCCAGCGCGCGCTCAAGCCGGCGGACGTGCGCGAACCCGAACGGGTCCAGCGGCGTACCTCTCAGCACCCGCCCCTTGGCGAGCCCGCGCAGCACCGGCCGGAACCAGGGACCGAGCTTGAGCTTCCTGCTCATTCCCATCGACCGCAGCATCGGCGGGTGCAGGTTGTAGGTGACCTTCGTGGCCCCGGGGACCTGCCCGGCGACCGGGTCGGTGGCGGGGTCGGTGAGCAGGCGGGCCACCTCGTACTCGTCCTTGTAGGCCCAGAGCCGGTGCGCGCCACGGGCCACCGCCTCGCTGAAGGCCGTCGCCTCACCCACGGCCCGCTCAGCGGTCCACGCGGCCTCGACCAGGTCGACATAGCGCCGGGCCAGGTCCGCACCGGAGTGCGCCCGCAGTTCCACGGCCCGCAGGCCCGCCAGCCGGGCGGTCTCGCCCTCCAGCGACCGGCCGGCCAGGAACTCGGAGCCGTCCGGGCCGCCACCGGCAGCGGCCGGCCGCACCCCGTCACCCGAGACGGCCCGGGCGAACGCGGCCGGGTCGGCGACGCTGACCCGGCCCCAGCGGAAGGCGGCGGTGTTGAGGTCGACCTTCACCCCGTTGAGCGCTATCGCCCGCTCGATGGCCCGCGCGGTCAGCGGCAGCGCACCGGCCTGGAACGCGGCCCCCACGACCAGCAGGTTCGCCACGTCCGTGGAGCCGAACAGCGCCTCGGCGGCGCCGAGCGCGTCCAGCTCGTGCAGCCTGGACGTCGAGTTCCGCAGGCGTGCGAGCATCGGCTCGGCGTCCGGGTAGCCGAGCCCGGCGTCGTAGACCATCTCCCCGGTCGGTGTCCGGCTCGTCGAGGCGATCGCGACGGTGCGGTCGGGGTTCGCCAGGGCCAGGTGCTTGGCGTCGGTGCCCACCAGCAGGTCGAACGCCAGCACGGTGTCGGCACCGGCGGTACTGACCCGGTTGGCCGGCTCACCGCCGTCGACCGAGATCCGCAGGTGCGACGTCACCGGGCCCGCCTTCTGTGACAGGCCGGTCTGGTCGAGGCCGGCACTGCGCAGGCCGTCGTGCAGGGCGGCGGTGGCCAGGACCGCGTTGACCGTCACGATGCCCGTGCCGCCGATCCCGGCCAGGAACACGTCGTACGTCGGGCTCGCCACCGGAATGACCGGATCCGCCACCTCGGGCGGCTCGGGTCGCGACCCACCGGGCGCGGATTTACCGGAGGGGTCGACCCGTACGGTGACGAAGGACGGGCAGTCGCCCTGCAGGCAGGTGTAGTCGGTGTTGCAGGAGGTCTGGTCGATCCTGGTCTTGCGGCCGAGCTCGGTCTCCACGGGCTGCACCGACAGGCAGTTGCTCTTCACCCCGCAGTCGCCGCACCCCTCGCAGACGCTCTCGTTGATGACGACCCGTTCGGTCCGCTCGGCGAGCCTGCCGCGCTTGCGGAGCCGCCTGGCCTCGGCCGCGCACTGCTGGTCGTAGATGAGCACGGTGACGCCCGGCACGTCGCGAAGGAGTCGCTGCGCCTCGTCGAGCCGGTCACGGTTCCAGACGAGCGTCCCCGGCGCGAACCGGGCCCGCCTGCCGTAGCCGCGGGGCGTCTCGGAGCAGACGATGATCCTGGCCACGCCCTCGGCGTGGAGCTTGCGCGTCAGCGCCGGAACGCTCAGGGCACCCTGAGGGTCCTGCGCGCCGGTCATCGCGACGACCTGGTTGTAGAGGATCTTGTAGGTGATGTTCACCCCGGCCGCCACGCACGCCTGCAGCGCCAGCTGGCCGGAGTGGAAGAACGTGCCGTCGCCGACGTTCTGGAAGATGTGCGGCACGTCGGTGAACTGCGACTGTCCCAGCCACTGCGTCCCCTCGCCGCCCATCTGGGTCAGCGACGTGACCTGCGCGCTCTCCCGGTCGGCGATCGTCACCATGGTGTGGCACCCGATGCCGCCGGCCCCCAGCGACCCTTCGGGAAGCACGGTCGACCGGTTGTGCGGGCAGCCGCTGCAGAAGTACGGGGTGCGGCTCGCCACCGGTGTCAGGGTGAGCGCCATCCGGGGTGCCCGTGGCGGCGGGGCGAGCTCGACCCGGTCGGCGAGCAGCCTGCGCAGCGGCCCGGTCAGCCGGTCGGCGTTCAGCAGTCCCTCGGCGGGCACCAGCGGCCGGCCGTCCGCGTCCCGCTTTCCCAGCACCGCCGGAGCGTCGGCCGAGCCGTACAGCAGGTCGCGCACCTGGCTCTCGACGAAGGAGGTCTTCTCCTCCACCACCAGGATCTGGCGGAGCCCGCGCGCGAACCGCCGCAGGGTGCCGGCCCCGAGCGGGTAGGGCATCCCGATCCGCATCAGCCGGATCCCGGCCCGCTCCAGATCCCGCTGGTCGAGGCCCAGGTCGAGCAGGGCCTGGCGCACCGCGTCGTACGTCACGCCGGGCGCCGCGATCCCGAGCCAGGCGTCGGCGGGGTCGACCTCGACGACGTCCAGCGGGTTGGCGGCTCCGAACGCCTCGACCATCGCCCACCGGGGGCCGAACAGGTCGGCCTCGGCGAGCAGGCTGTCGGTCGGGGAGGACATGGTGCGCTGCCGGTAGGTCCACGGCCGCCCCTCCCACTCGATCCCGGGAACCGCTATGGGCATGTCGGCGAAGTCGCGGTCGACCGTGAAGAGCCCGTCGGCCACCGCGGTGACCACCTTGACGCCGACCCAGCAGCCGGACGCCCGGGACAGGGCGATGCCGTACAGCCCGAGGGCGACCATCTCCTCGGCGTCGCGCGGGTACAGCACGGGCAGCCCCATCGCGGCCAGCGCGCGCTCGCTGACGCACGGCAGCGTGGACGACGACGCGCCGGGGTCGTCACCGGCGAGGGCCAGCACCCCGCCGCGCGGGTCGACACCGTACGTGGACGCGTGCCGGATCGCGTCGCCCGACCTGTCGACGCCGGGTCCCTTGCCGTACCAGAGACCCACCACGCCGTCGTGGGTACGCCGCTCGCCGGGCAGGGCGCTCTGGCTGCCCCAGACGGCGGTGGCGCCGAGCTCCTCGTTGAGACCGGGCAGCAGGCGCAGGTCGTCGGACCTCAGACCGGCGAGCGTCTTGTCGAGACCGGCCAGCGGGCTACCCTGGTATCCCGACACGAACGTGGCGGTGCGCAGACCGGCCCGCTCGTCGCGCGCACGCTGCTCGGCGATCAACCGGCCGACGGCCTGGACTCCCGTCAGCAGCACCGGGCCGGAACCCGGCCGGTAGCGATCAGCGAGGTCGATGCGGGCACCCGCCCCGACCACAGGATCGGCGGTCTGGGTCATGTGTGCCTCCTTCACCAGAGCTGACGCATATGTCGGTAAATTTGAGGTTAGAGTGGCTGCCACGTCAAGGTTCTGCAGGAATATTGAGCGTCCTGCTCAGTTAACACCCACCGCAAACGACGACAGGTGAGCACTGTGACCAGCATTGACCGGCTCGACGCGGAGCTGCTGACCGCCCTGTCCGAAGACCCCCGGGCCGGGACCAGCGAGCTCGCGGCCCGGCTGGGGGTCGCGCGGAACACGGTCCAGGCGCGCTACCAGCGGCTCGTCGAGTCGGGGGTGCTGACGGGCTTCAGTGCCCGCGTCGACCTGGAGCGCCTCGGCCTGCCGGTGACCGCGTTCCTGCACCTGCAGCTCGCCCAGGGCACTCTGGGCGAGGTCACCGACACGCTCGGGCGGCTGAGCCAGGTCCTTGAGGTCTGCATCACCACCGGCACCAGCGACCTCATGGTCCGGGTGGCCTCCCGCAGCCACGCCGAGCTGCAGTCGCTGATCCAGGAGGTCCTGGCGCTCCGCGGCGTCGTCCGGTCCACCACCGAGATCGCCCTGACGACCCCGGTGGAGTACCGCATCGGCCCGTTGCTGGCGACCCTGACCAGTGACCGGGGCCGCGGCCGCAGCGGCGACCAGCGCCGCTGACCGGCCGGCGCCCGGACGCCGCGGCGGTGCGCGGCACCGGTCCCGCTCTCAGTGCCGGGCCTCCTGAACGGACGGGCGGTGGGCGGCGAGGAAGGTGCGGACCCCGGCGTCGGCGTAGTGGTCGAGTTCGGCCTGGGTGTGCTGGGGAGCGCCGTGGAACATGGCCTTGTTCACCGGTATCCACAGCAGCAGGCCGACGAAGTGGTTGGCGGCCAGAAGCGGATCGTCGATCCGGAGCAGCCCCTGGTCCGCGAGCCGCTGGAACGTGGTGGCCAGGGTGTCCAGGACGCGCTCGAAGCCCTGCTCGTACCAGGCGGCACCCAGTTCCGGAAAACGGTCGGCATTGGCGATGATCAGGCGCCGCAGCTGGAGCACCTGCGGCCGCATGAGGGCGGTGAGAAACCCGCGGGCGAGCCTGCCCAGGCTCTCCTCCAGGACCGCGCCGTCGACGGGAACGTCCGTCACCAGGCGAACGACGCCGTCGATCCGGCCGGTGGCCGCCAGGATGATCTCGGCGAACAGCTGTTCCTTGTCGGTGAAGTGCTTGTAAACGGTCTGCTTGGACACCGCGGCCAGTTTCGCGATGTCGTCCATACTGGTGCCCGGGTACCCCTTGCTCAGGAATGCCTCGGTGGCCGCCTCCAGGATGGCCTGATGCTTACGCGCCGACCGGCCCTGCTCGTTCGGTTCCATGCCGCCCTCCCTTCTCTCTAGAGTACTGGACAGTCCAGTTCCTTTATCGGTACTGTTCAGTCTAGTTACAGGCAGTACCACACTGTCCAGTTCTCTAGATTCCCCGGGCAGCAACGTACGCGGTGAAACTCCGCGCCCCGGCCGACATCGACCCCGACCTGTTCACCACCTGGCTCCACGAGGCACGCGACCTGGAGCCGCCCACCGGGTGATACCCCGGGGCCACCGACGGCAACGATCACAAGTCGCGCGACGGGACCGGCGGCACGGCGAGCCGATCCCGACAGCGACGATCACAGGTTGCGCGACGGGGCCCGAGGGTACGGCGGACTCAGCCCTGGCCGGCCTCCCGCGCCACCCGCTCCAGCCGGTTCCGGTACTCCTCCCACCACGACCGGTCGCCCGGTGCCAGGTTGTCGTTCCCCTCCCGCACCCCGGCGGCCCCGTCGATGAGCTCCCGGACGATGTCGGCGTGCCCGGCGTGCCGCTGGATCTCGGCGGTCAGGTGGACCAGGACCCGGTGCAGCGTCGGCTTGTTCTGCCCCTCGGCCCACCACGGCACGTGGCCGGTCTCGTCCAGCCGCAGCGCCTCGATGGTGGCGTCCGCGTGCTCCCACGCCCGCCGGTACAGCCCGACGACGTACTCGCGGGACTCCTCGGCGGTGGCCCACATGTCCGCGTTGGGTTCCTCGGCCTCGGGGTCCATGTCCTCCAGGCGACCGGTGGGGCCGAACCAGGGCACCTTCTCCTCGAAGTGCCGCCCGAACACGTATCCCAGATAGAGCAACTCGACGCCGATCAGGTGTTTGACCAGCCCCAGCAGGTTGGTGCCGGTCGGCGTCATCGGGCGGCGGACGTCGTACTCCGAGAGCCCGTCGAGCTTCCACAGCAGCGCCTCACGGGCCTGCTGCAGGTACCGGTGCAGATCGGCTTTCAGCTCTGTTTCGGTCATGTCGACCTGTCCTCCTTGGTCGGTGGTGAATGTCAGGGGCTCAGCAGGCCGACGGGGTTGCCGTCGGGATCGATGAACACGGCTATCCGCCCCATCCCGGGCACGCTCTGCGGCTCCAGCCTCCGGCTGCCACCGAGCTTCTCCGCCCGATCAAGGGCGGTGTCCACGTCGTCGACCGGGAAGTAGACGACGATCCCGGTGTAGGGGCTGTCCGGACCGGCCTGGCCGATCCCGCCCGCCGGTCGGCCGCCCTCCCCGCCCACCAGCGAGTAGGTCTCGTCCAGCACGTTCATCGGCCAGCCGAACATCTCCTGGTAGAAGTGTCGCGCTCGCGGTGCGTCGGGAGTGGAGATGTCGAACCAGCCGGGCACGGGATGGTGGGTCATGGGAATCCTCCTGGTGGATGCGGCCGTACTGCCGTCGAAGAGGAGACCTCCACCGTGAGGCAGAATCATCGCCTGTGAGCGAAGTTTCTTCCGCACGGACCGAGGACCCCGACCTGGCGCGGGCACGCGACGGCGACAACGCCGCCTTCACCCGCCTCGTGGAGCCACTCCGCCGGGAGTTGCACGCCCACTGCTATCGCATGCTCGGCTCCACCCACGACGCCGACGACGCCCTGCAGGACGCCCTGCTGCGGGCGTGGCGAGGGCTCGCGCGCTTCGAGGGCCGTAGCTCGCTGCGCTCGTGGCTCTACACCGTGGCCACCCATACCTGCCTGGACACCGTCGAACGCCGCGGCAGGCGGGCGATGCCCGTCGACCTCGGCCCGTCCAGCGATCACGCCATGGTCGGCGAGGCCCCGCTCGCCGACGTCGCCTGGCTGGGCCCCTATCCCGACGCGGGCCTCGCCGAAGGGCCGGCCGCCCCGGACGCGCGCTACGAGCAGCGCGAAGCCGTCGAGCTGGCCTTCGTCGCCGCCCTGCAGCACCTGCCGGGCAACCAGCGGGCGGCGCTGCTGCTCTTCGAGGTCCTCGGCTTCTCCGCCGCCGAGATCGCCACCACGATGGACACCAGCGTCGCGTCGGTGAACAGTGCCCTGCAGCGAGCCCGCCGGATCGTCGCGGAGAAGGTCCCCTCCCGCAGCCAGCAGCGGACACTGCGGAAGGTCGGCGACGCGCGCCTGCGAGAGATCGTCGCCGGGTACTCCTCCGCGTTGGAAAGCGGCGACGCCGACGCCCTGGTCGCGCTGCTGACCGAGGACGTCACCTGGTCGATGCCGCCGCTGGCGCACTGGTACCACGGCCTGGCAGCCGTCACCGACTTCGCCGTACGGGTCCCGATCACCGCCTGCCCGGACTGGCGGCACCTCCTGACCAGCGCGAACGGCCAGCCCACCGTGGCCTCCTACGTCTGGTACGACGACCTCGGCGCGTACCTCGCCTGGGCGCTCAACGTGCTGACCCTGCGCGGCGACCACATCTGTGAGATCACCTCGTTCATCGGCCCCGACCACTTCGTACCCTTCGGACTGCCCGCCTCGCTGCCCCTCAAAGAGCGCGATACATGACGTGCAACCCGACGTAGCCCTTCGTCGGGTGCAGAAAACCCTCCGGCACCGTGCCCAGCACCTCGAAGCCGAGCGATCCGTACAGTTTCACCGCGTGCGCGTTGGTCTCCACGACCGCGTTGAACTGCATCGCGCGAAAACCGGCCGCCCGCGCCCACTCCAGCGTGTACGCGCAGAGCGCCCGGCCCACACCCTGCCCGGAACGCGCTGGATCGACCATGTAGCTGGCGCTCGCGACATGCGAGCCGTTGCCCGACTGGTTGTTGTTCATCTTCGCCGTGCCCAGGACCTTCCCCGCGTCGTCGACGGCGACGACCGTACGGTTCGGCGGCGGCAACAGCCACCAGTCGCGCCCGGTGTCCCGCCCGAGGTCGGTCGGGTAGGTGAAGGTCTCACCGGCGGTGACGATCTCATGAAAGAACGGCCAGATGGCGGGCCAGTCCTCAGCGGTGGCTTCCCTGATCAGCATCCGCACATGGTGCCGGTTGGGACGCGGAGCCCGCCAACCCTTTTCGCCCGTACCTCGGGCAGGTGCACGACGGCGATCAAGCCGATCAGCACGATCGCCCTCGGGCTTGTCGATCGACAGCGAGGTGGTGGTGTCGCCGGAGGCGGAGCCGTAATCAGTTCTCAACTTGCGCAGTCGTGCAATTGTTGCGGATCTGTGCGTACATTCGTCTGGTGGATGGAGAGCCGCCGACGCAGTGGGTGGTGCTGGTCGCGCGCGTGCCACCGCAGTCGTCCCAGCACCGAGACGCGGCCCTTGCAGCGACTGGAGGAGTGCCGGAGCCAGGCGGTCGCCTACCTGCGGGCTTCCAACGCCGACGCCGAAGGCGGGCGATCATGACTCTGCGGCATCCGGCCGTACGCCGCCCGACCAGGCGGGGCGGCATCTCAGCCCGTCCATGCGAACTCGCAAAGATCGAGTAAGCACACCAGCGCCCACAACAAGAGGGCGACGGCCCTTTGCTGCACTCCTGCCCGCATGTTCAGCCCCCGGCTCCTCGACCGCAAAATACTTGCTATATTGCGCAACTATATAATCAATGGTCGCGGAAGTAGGCATGAGCACACACATCCCGGTTCGGCGGCGTCAGGCACGCGGGGCCGTTCGGCGCCGGCGGCGTCGGCGGCGTGTGCGCAGCCCGGTTCCGGTCGTCGTGCTGGTGGTGGCGTCACTGATCGCCGTCCTGGCTGCCGTGGCCGGATGGACCTATCTCCGGCTGAACGCGAGCATCAACACGTTCGGCGCGGAAGGCGTCGACGATGATCGGCCTGCGGCTAACGTCGCGGGCCAGAACATCCTGGTGCTGGGCTCGGATTCACGTTCGGGCGACAACAGCGGGCTCGGCGGCGGGCGCGGGGATGTGGGGCGCTCGGACACCGCGCTGCTCGTGCACGTCTACCGCGATGGCAAGCACGCGGTGGCGGTGTCGATCCCGCGTGACACGCTGGTGGACATCCCCCGCTGCCGGCTCCCCAACGGCACCTGGACCGTGCCGCAGACCAACGTGATGTTCAACGCCGCCTTCGCAGTGGGTGCGACCGCGAAGGGCAACCCGGCCTGCACCCAGAACACGGTGGAGAAACTGACCGGCCTGCGGGTCGACCACACGATCGTGGTCGATTTCGAGGGCTTCTCGAAGATCACCAAAGCCGTCGGCGGTGTGCCGGTCTGTCTGCCCAAGAACGTCTATCAGGGCGACCTCAACCCCAACCGCGGGGCGCGTGGCCGGCTGCTGTTCGCCAAGGGCCCGCAGACGGTGTCCGGGCAGAAAGCCCTGGATTATGTCCGTATCAGGCACGGCATCGGCGACGGCTCCGACATCGGCCGGATCAAACGGCAACAGGCCTTCATCTCCGGCCTCATCAAGAAGGTGCGGGCGCAGGGCCTCGACCCGGCCACCCTGCTGCCGCTCGCGGAGGCGGCCGCCGCCTCCATGACGGTCGATCCGGGGCTGGGTTCGGCCGACAAGTTGCTCTCCTTCGCGCTGGCGATGAAGGACATCGACCTGCACAACACCAAGTTCATCACGCTGCCCTGGCGATATCAGGGCGCCCGGATCGCCATCGTGCAACCCGAGGCCGACCTGCTGTGGGCGGCGCTCAAGGCGGACCGCACCCTCGACGGCATCGACGCCAGCGGCAAGGCCAAGCCGACCTCGAAGCCGACCCCTCCGGTCTCCGGCACCGGGATCAGCCTCGCCCTCTACAACGGAACCACCGTCACCGGCCTGGCCGCCCGCGCCGCCACCGAGCTCAAGGCCTCCGGATTCACCGTCACCGCCGTTGGCACCGCCGCTTCCCAGCACTACACATCAACCATGATCCAGTACGGCCCGGCCGCGCGGGAACAGGCACAGACCCTCGCGCGGGTGTTTCGAGGCGCGAAACTCCAGCCCGTGACCGCGGCCGGCATCACGGTCATCCTGGGCACGACCTATGCGAGCACCGCCGGCGCCACCGCCGGCCCGACCGCGCCGCCCTCGACCCTCAACGGCAAGGCTCGCTCGGCCGACGACGATCCCTGTTCCAATCTGTCCTACGGCTGAGCACCAGCAACGCCCCGCCGTACAGCATGACCACGACCGCGAGCAGCAGGTGGTAGGTGATCGGCAGCGCGGTCATGCCGAGCAGGGGGGCAAGCGGCGAGAGCGGCAGTAGCAAGCCCACCGCGGTCAGCGCGCCGGTGGCCGCCCACAGCGGGCGGGAGACCCGCCTTCTGGGACGGAGCAGCAGCATGACCAGGGCCTGGGTGAGCAGGTTCTCGATGAACCACCCCGTGTGGAAGGCGGCCTGGCCGGTGGCCTGGGCGGCCTCGGGTACGACCCACATCAGCACGGCGAACGTGGCCAGGTCGGCAAAGGCGTTGAGCGCGCCGAAGACGGCGATGAAACGCAGAATGTCGCGTCGCCGCAACCGGAACGGGCGGCGCAGGACGGCCGGATCGGCCCGGTCGAACGCGAACGCCAGCTGGGCGGCATCGAAGCACAGGTTCTGCACCAGGACCTGCGCGGGAAGCATGGGCAGGAAGGGCAGCAGCAATCCGGCGCAGAGCATCGCGATGACGTTGCCGACGTTGGAGGACAGGGCGACCCGCAGATAGGTGACGATGTTGCCGGTGCTGCGCCGCCCGGTGACGATCGCGTGGTCGATGGCGGTGAGGTCCTTCGCGGCCAGCACCACGTCGGCGGCCTCACGGGTCACGTCGACCGCGTCGCGCGGACAGATGCCCACGTCGGCGGCACGCATGGCGGGCAGGTCGTTGACGCCGTCACCGAGGAACCCGACCGTGTGCCCGGCGCTCCGCAACGCCCGCACCAGGCGCGACTTGTGCTCGGGGGTGCAGCGCGCGAAAACGGTCGCCCGCTGGGCGACCTCGGCCAGGGCCGCGTCGGAGAGGCCGTCGAGCTGGCTCGCGGTGACGACCGTGTCGGAAGGCAGCCCCAGCTCCTGGCAGACACGAGCCGCGGTAGCCGGATGGTCACCCGTGAGTACCTTGATCGTGACGCTGCGCCGGGCGAGATGGGCCAGCGCGTCCGCCGCCTCCGGCGCGAGCCCGTCGAGCAGTCCGACGAAGCCCACCAGGGCAAGGCCCTGATCCTCGCCGGGGTGGTACGAGGCGAGTCCGACGGCGAGCACGCGCAACCCCTTGTCGGCCAGCTGCTCGGCGGTCAGCTGGGCGCGCTGCCTCGCGGCGGGATCGAGGGCGCAGCGTTCCAGCACGTTCTCCACGGCGCCCTTGACCACCAGGAGGTTCGTCGCCGGGCGCGACGGGTGACGCACGATCGCGGTCGAGACGCGGCGCACAGGATCGAAGGGGAGCGCGTCCACCCCCTCGTACTCGCCGAGATCTTGCTCGGCCGCCAGGATCGCCTCATCCAGGGCATCCGGCGTCGGGAGATCGGCCAGGTGGAGCGTCCAGAAGCTGTTGACAGCGGCCCAGCGCAGCACCTCGGGATCGGAGCGGCCGTCCGGATCCACCGAGCAGTCGACCACGGGCCGGTCCTGCGTGAGAGTGCCCGTCTTATCCGTGCACAGGACATCGATCGCCCCCACATCGTGCAGGGCGGAGAGCCGTTTGACGATCACGCCCTGGCCGCGTGCGAGGACGGCCGAGCCTCTCGCCAGTACGGTCGTGACGATGACGGGCAGCATCTCGGGCGTCAAGCCGACCGCCACGGCGACCGCGAACGGTAGCGCCTCCAGCCCCCGGCCGCGGAAAACGGCGTTGGCCACGAGGGCGAGGGGCGGGATGAGCAGCATGAGCCGGACCAGAATCCAGGAGATCCCGTTGACCGAGCCGTCGAAGGCCGACAACCTGACCCCGGACTCCTGGTAGGCACCGGCGAACCTGGTGTCGGCTCCGGTGGCCACCACCAGTGCGAGGGCACTGCCGGTGGCCACGCTGCTGCCGTGCCAGCAAAGGTGCTCCTGATCTCCCCCGCCGGGAACGTCGATGGCCTGCTTGGCCACCGGGACGGACTCACCGGTCAGCGCCGCCTGGTGGATCGTCAGCCCGCTGGATCGCAGGAGCCGGACATCGGCGGGAACCAGATCCCCGGGGCCCAGTTTGATCACGTCGCCCGGCACCAACTGGTCGACGGGTACTTCCCTGTCCACGGGTGTGGCGTGCTCGTCGAGTCGCCGCCGCACAGTCGCCGTGGTGGCCACCAGCTTTCGCAGCGCCGCCGTCGAACGGTCTGCCCGGTACTCGCCGTTGGACCGCAGCACGCAGCTGACAACGACGAGGATCACGATGACGCAGGCCGCACCCCACGAGGCGATGACCGCGGACACCAGCCCGAGACAGAGCAGCACCAGCGTGAACGGATCGCGCAGGCTGCGTGCCAGCCACCGCCAGGAGGTGACGCGCCGGGGTGGGTGGGTGTTCTCGCCACGCAGCAGCAGACGCGCCTCAGCATGGGCCTCCACCAGCCCGCGGGGGCCGCTTTCCAGCCGCCGCAGCACCTCCAGCCGGGTGAGCTCGGCAACAGCGGCGAGAGGGAGCCCGTCGTCCCGCAGATCTTGGGGCGCGGCTGTCGGCGCCTCAGGCGCCCAGACCACGGACACGCCTCAATGACCCCGGATGGCCCGCCCGTTCGGCGAACCGCCCCACCAGCCCTTGGACCGTGGCCACCACGTCCTCGTCGTCGATCAAGTACACCACTCGGCGCCCCTCGCGCCGCGACTTCACCAACCCGGCCAGCTTCAGCTTCGCCAGGTGCTGGCTGACGGCGGGCAACGCGCCTCCCACCCGTTCCGCGAGCCCGCTCACATCGCTCTCGCTCTGCGCCAGCGCCCAGACGATGTGCAGCCGCGCGGACGAGGCCAGCAGCCCGAATGCCGCGGCGGCCTCGGACAGCACCTCGGGGGACGGGTCCTCGATATCGCCACCGCTGGTCGCCACTGTCGCTCTCCCGTCCACCTGGTCCCGCAGGGGGACCAGTCTAGGCATGACGAACCCGGGTCGCCGTCAGGTGACGGGCTTGTCCCTGGACTCGGCGGCGGACTGAGCCCGCAGCCGGGCGGCCTGCTCCTCAAGCCGCCTGGCCTGCTCCTCCACCGTCAACTGCCCCTGGGTCACGGCGGCCAGAGGTTCCTGGTCCTGGCCTTCCTGCGTGACCTCGGCCTTGAAGATGCGCAGCGATCGACCTACCGAACGCGCGGTGTCAGGCAGCTTCTTCGCGCCGAACAACAAGACCGCGGCAGCTGCCACGATCAACCAGTGTGCCAGGCTGAGTGATCCCATCGGCCCGTCCTTTCCACGCAGGTACCCGGTGATGACGCCAGAGTACGACACAATCGGATTGCGCAAGCAAGCAAGTATCTTCCGGGGTCGGAACGATCAAGGAAGCCCGGCTCGGTGCAGGCTGTCGGGGTAGCGCCGGCCGGTGCGCAGGATCGTTCCGTCGGTGACCTCGCCGGGGCCGGCGGCGCTGCCGACCTCATTCCTGACATCACGTGGGGGCGGCTCCACGACCGGCTCGCACAGGTCGGCTATCGAAATCGCTCATCGGCCGTCAGCGATCACCGGCACATCGTGTCACCCACAGGCGGGTCGGTAGCTCTCGCCCGGCGCGTAAAGACCCCACTCCTCCGCCGACAGCGACCCGCCCGCCACCGAGCACGCGAACCCGAGCGGATCGGCCGGCCTTTCCACGTTCCAGAGCCGTACACTCGCCTCCCGCCCGGCGGTCACCAGCCTCCTGCCGTCCGGGCTGAAGGCGATCGAGAAGATGAAGTCGCCGTGCCCGGTCAACGGGACGCCCTGGGCCCGGCGGGTCGCCACGTCCCAGAGCAGGACGGAGCGATCCCCGCCGCCGCTGGCGAGGGTCCGGCCGTCCGGGCTGAAGGCCAGCGCGAAGATCTCATCGTTGTGCCCGACCAGGGCGCCGCCCGCCGGACGCCGCGTCGCCACGTCCCACAGCCGCACCGTGCCGTCATGGCTCGCCGTGGCCAGCAGCCGCCCGTCCGGGCTGAAGGCCAGCGCTCGGATCGTGCTCAGATGGGTGGAGACAAGAGTCGCCCGGAGCCGGTGCGTCGAGACGTCCCAGAACTGGACATCGGTCGCGTTCACGGTGGCCAGCATCCGGCCGTCGGGACTGAAGGCGGCGGCGAACACGAGGTCCTTCTGCCGGGTCGGCAGCGAGGCCCGCAAGGTCCTGGTCGCCATATCCCAGAGCAGGATTTTGGTGTCGTCGCCGGTGACCAGGGTCCGGCCGTCGGGACTGAAGGCGATCGCCCGGACGTCACCGGTGTGCCCGCGTAGCGGAGCACCGAGCGGCCTGTGCTCGGCCGTGCTCCACAGCAGCACCGCGCCGTCACTCCCGGAGGCGGCCAGCGTCCTTCCGTCAGGGCTGAGGGCGACGCTCGGCAGTGCGGCGCCCAGCTTTCCCGGGAAAGCTGGTCCGAGCGGCCTGCGGCTCGCGACGTCCCAGAGCCTTGCCGAGACACCGGCGGTGGCCAGCGTTCTTCCGTCGGAGCTGAAGACGGCGCTGTTGGTCTCCTCCCCGGTCTCGATGATGTCGGTGTGGCTGTGCCGCGCGTCCCAGAACAGGACGTCGGCCCCATTCACCCCCGCGAGGGTGCCTCCATCCGGGCTGAAGGTCACAGAGTCGATGTCTCCGGCCGGGGCGGTGAGCAGGCTTCCCCTCCGCCTGCCGCTCGCCGCATCCCAGAGCTGGACCTTGTCCGGTTCGTTGGGCTCGTCCCAGCTGGTCGTGACAAGCGCGGTGCCATCGGGACTGAACTTGACCGCTTCGAGGTTTCCGGTGAATCCGTTGAGCGCGGAGCCGACCGCTCGGCCCGTCCTCGCCTCATGAACGCGGACCGGTCCCTCCAACCTGCCCACCGCCAGGTGTTCGCCGTCGGGGCTGAAAGCGGCCTCGCTGCCGGCGATCACCGCGACCCTGCGCAGGTCCTTCATCCTCCAGATGGTGACCGATCCCAAGGGGGCGCCCACGACGGCCAGGTGGACACCGTCCCCGCTGAAGATGACCTCTTTGGCGAAGACACCGGCGACGGCGTCGAAACGAGTGTCGATTCTTTTTCGCTCAAGATCCCAGAACACGAGCTGAGAGGGCGTCGCCGCCGCCAGTGTCCTGCCGTCACGACTGAAGGCCAGGTCAATGGCCGAACCGATGGGGATTCCCACATCCCCGAGCGATTCATGGGTCGCCATGTCGAACAGCCAGATCCCGTTCCCGATCGCCAGCGCGAGCGTCCTGCCATCGGGGCTGATCGCCAGCTCATCGACGACCGGTCCGGACAGTCCGGTGCCCGAGGGACGCCGGGTCGCGGTGTCCCAGAAGCGGACCGTGCCGTCGTTGACGGCGATGACCAGGACCTTCCCGTCGGGAGCGTAGGCGAAGGCGGTGATCCTGTCCTTCTGCTCGGGCAGCTTCCCCCGGTAGGGGCGGCGGTGGACATTGAGGAGGCCGAGTTCCGTCTCCGGGATCGGGGCGGTCCGGTAGGCGGCCGCGGCGAGGCGGGCGGAGAGGGCGGGGTCGGCGGCGCCGAGGAGCTCGCTCTGGGAGGCGAGCAGACGGGCGGTGGCGAGGGTCTGCTCGTGCTCGGCCACCTCGGCCGCCCGGACGGCGACCAGGGTGGTCAGGGCGATCACCGCCACCAGCACGGCGGCGGTGATCGCCAGGGCTCGGCGTACCAGCACGGTCCGGCGCCTGGTGGCGTCGGCGGCGGCGAGGAACTCGGTGGCGACCTCGCCCAGCGCATGGGCCTCGGACGTCCAGCTCGGCCTGGCGGCATGGACGGCGGCCAGCTGGGTGCCCCGGTAGAGGAAGGACGGGTCGCGGTCGCTGGACGCCCATTCCTCGGCGTCGGCGGTGAACCTGCCGTAGAGGGCGAAGCTCGACAGATCGCCCTCCAGCCAGTCACGCAGCCGAGGCCAGGCGTGCAGGAGCACGTCATGGGCGAGCTGCGCGCTGTCGGCGTCGAGGACGACCAGACGGCGCCGGGAGAAGACCTCCAGGACGCCGGCGACGTCCTGCGATGCGGTACGCGGGATCGGACGGCGGGCGAGCACACCGTCACGGCCGACGAGGGTGAGGCTCCGCAACAGGTCACGGGCCAGCTCACGTTGTGCGGGCGAGAGGCCGGCGTAGGCCTCCTCGGCGCTGGTGGCGACCGCGCGGCGTACTCCCCCGGTCTTGGCGTAGCCCCGGCTGGTGAGCCGGTCGTCCTCCCGGTGCTCCCAGATCGTCAGCATGGCCTGGGAGAGCAGCGGGAGGACTCCGATGTCGTACCCGTCCGAAGGAGAGCCCAGCTCGGCGAGAATGACGTCGACCAGGCCGGGTTCGATGGTGAGCCCGGCGGCGTCCGCGGGTCCGGTGATGGCGCGCCGCAGTTCGGTGCCGCTCATCGGGCCCACGATGAACGGACCGCGCCGGAGCGCGGCGGCCAGCAGCGGATGGGCCGCGCAACGGTCGACGAAGTCGCCGCGCACCGCGAGGATCACCAGGGCGGCGGCGGGTTCGGTGATCGCGTCCAGCGCGGTGAGGAAGGCCGACCGCTCCGCGATGTCACCGCCGAGAGAGAAGATCTCCTCGAACTGGTCGATGATCAGTACCAGCCGGGCGGGGACCGGCCGGTCCTCGCGCCGGGCGTTCACCTCCAGTGCCTGCCGCACCAGCAGGTGGGCGTGCCGTGGATCGTCGGTCAGGCTCCGCAGGACCGACGGGGCGTCGAGCCCGGCCAGTCCGGCCAGCAGCGTGGCCAGCCGGGAGAGCGGGGATCGCGTCGGCTGGTCGATGACGTAAAGCGGCCAGTCACGCGTCTCCTCGGACAGCTCGCCACGGCCGATCGCCGGGACCAGGCCCGCGCGCAGCAGCGACGACTTGCCCGCACCCGAGGCTCCGGTCACCACGACCAGCCCCGGGCCGGTCAGCCGCTGCGACAGGGTGCTGACCAGCTCGGCGGTGATCTCCTCGCGGCCGTGGAACACCTCCGATTCGGACTCTCCGAACGGCAGCAGCCCCCGGTAGGGCGAGCCGTGCGTCCAGCGCACCGGGTAGCCGTCCACGCGGTCCGAGCGGGTCCGGCGCTCGATCACGGATACCTGTTCCAGCAGCAGGCGGGTGTCGGTGGCCTGCCGGTACTGAAGACCGACCGCCATTTGGAGATCGGCGCTCTGCCGGTCCACCGACTCGCGGATCAGCCGCAGCCGCTCGTCCAGTTCGGCCGGCACGAACCCGAACTCGGCGAACTCGGTGCCGAGCGCGGCGAGGCCTGCCGCCAGGGCCGCCTGGAGGTCGCGGTCGCCCGACCGCACCGCCTCCTCGACCGCGACGCCGACCGCGTCGATCTCGCGAAGGACGCCCGCGATCTCCGTGCGCAGTGTCTCCGCCCGGTGGCCACCCTCCTCCAGCACCTGCTGGACGCCCCGCTCCAGTTCGGTGGCGAGGTCCTGCGGCGAGGGCCTGTCACCGAGCCGTTGGACTCCGGCCTTCACGATGTCGGTCAGCACGTTCCCACCGACCGCCGTCACCGCACCGACCGCCGCGCTGACCAGGGCCGCACCGCCCATGCCCGCGGTGATCAGCGGCCCGAACGCACCCGCCGCCAGCACGCCCAGCAGGACAGGCGACGACCAGCGGTGGGCTCCGCCGCCCGCGGCCCGGGCCAGCGCGGCGATCCGGGCCCGTACCCCGTCCCGCATCAGTCCCGAGGAATCCTCCACTTCCTCAATGTCACCCGAGGACCGTCAGGAAAGCCCACATCTCCATCGATCGCGATCGATCCGTGACGTCCACCCCGAAGACCCGATATTTCCGGCCTGGAGGTTGGGCCGCCGCCACGCCTCCGGCTACCGCGGTCGTACTGTCCGGAAGAACTGCCGGATGTCCGAGACCAGCAGGTCCGGGGCCTGGAGTGAGGCGAAGTGGCCGCCGCGGGAGTGCCGCGACCAGTGGGTGATCGTGTTCGACAACTCCGCCAGCCCGCGGATCGCCCGGTCTCCGGGGAAGTTCGCCACACCCGTCGGGACCGGTGCGGGCTCGGGACGTGGACCCCACGACTCCGGTCCGGCCTCACGGTAGAGCCGAGCTGCTGATCCCGCGGTCGCGGTCAGCCAGAAGATCGTGACGTCGGTCAGGATGACGTCGCGGTCGACGGGGGTCTGCTCGGTCCGGGCGGGGTCCCAGTCCACGAACCATTCCAGGTTCCACGCGAGCTGACCGGCCGGGGAGTCGTTGAGCGCGTACGCCAGGGTCTGCGGCCGGTTGGCCATCTGGGTGGCGTAGCCGGAGCGGCCGTACCACCACCTCTGGTTCTGCCCGGCCTGCTCCCGGTCCGCCGCGGAGAGCGCGTCCAGCTCGCTGGGATCGACCGCTGTCGCGGCGTTGGCCAGCGCGTTGACATGGACGCCGATGACGTGCTCCCGATCCGCCCGGCCGATCGCCGGGGAGATGATGCTGCCGTAGTCGCCGCCCTGGGTGCCGTAGCGGTGGTATCCCAGCCGTCGCATCAGCTCGGCCCAGGCCCGCGCGGTGCGGTTGATCCCCCAGCCGGTCTCCCGCGTCGGCCCGGAGAACGCGAAACCCGGCAGTGACGGGACCACGACGTGGAAGGCGTCCGCCGGGTCCCCGCCGTGTGACCGCGGGTCGGTCAGCGGCCCGAGGATGTCCAGGAAGTCGTACACCGTGCTCGGCCACCCGTGAGTGATGATCAGCGGGGTGGCGTCCGGCTCGGGCGAGCGTACGTGCAGGAAATGGATGTTCTGCCCGTCGATCTCCGTGGTGAACTGCGGGACCTTGTTGAGGCGGGCCTCGTGCTCCCGCCAGTCGTAGCCGGTGCGCCAGTACTCGACCAGCTCGATGAGGTGGTCCTTGTTCACCCCGTAGGACCAGCCGACGCCGGGCAGTTCGTCCGGCCAGCGGGTACGGGCCAGCCGGTCCCGCAGGTCGTCGAGTTCTGCCTGCGGGATATCGATGCGGAAGGGCGTTTCTGTGCTCATGCCGCCCACCCTCCGCCCTGTATAGGACAGCTCCGTTCCTACACAGGAGCGATAGTGGACGAATGTTGGAAACACCCGCTCGACTGCTGCGGCTGCTGTCGCTGCTGCAGACGCATCGCGACTGGTCCGGCACGGAACTCGCCGAGCGGCTGGGAGTCACCACCAGGACGGTACGGCGCGATGTCGACAGGCTCCGTGAGCTGGGGTATTCGATCCACGCCTCGATGGGACCGGTCGGCGGCTACCGGCTTGGAGCCGGCGCCTCGCTGCCCCCGCTGTTGCTGGACGACGAGGAGGCGGTGGCGGTCACGGTCGGGCTGCACAGTGTGGCGGGGATCGAGGAGGCTTCGCTGCGCGCCCTGACCAAGGTCGAGCAGATGCTGCCGTCCCGGTTGCGGCACCGGGTCACCGCGCTGAGAAGCGCGGTGGTCGCGATGCCGTCCAAGGGCGGGCCCACCGTGCAGGCGGCGGTGCTCACCGCGATCTCGGCCGCGATCCGAGCCGCCGAGGTGCTGCGTTTCGACTACGTCAGCCACCACGGGGCCGAGTCCCGCCGCGACGTCGAGCCACATCGCCTCGTCTGCTGGGGGCGGAAGTGGTACCTGGTCGGCTGGGACGTCGAACGGAAGGACTGGCGCACCTTCCGGGTCGACCGGATGTCCCTGCGAACGCCCAACGGTCCCCGGTTCGCCCACCGTGAACCGCCCGACGGTGACGTGGCGGCCTACCTGTGCAGAACGATGGGCTTCGAGATGTGGCCGCTCCGCGCCCGGTTGCGGGTGCACGCCCCCGCACCGGACATCGCCGGACGCGTCAGCGGAGTCGTGACCCCCCTCGACGACCACACCTGCCTGCTGGAAATCGCCTCGGACTCGTTCGACCTCGTCGTGTTCACGGTGGGCATGCTCGACGTCGACTTCGAGGTCGAGTCACCCCCGGAACTCGCCCGGCACCTCCGCAAACTGTCCACCCGCCTCGCCAACGCGGCCGTGACACCACCACACCGCCGCGTGGACGACCGGTGAACGGACCGCGACGCCCCGTTCGGGTGCGCGGCCGGCGGTTCTCGTCGACGGCGGTCACTCGCGGCCGGGGCGTCCCAATGATCTACAAGTCGTTCTCCAGTGTCGGCCTCTAGCCTCATCCACGGTGCTCCTGAGCCGCAGCGGCTCGGCGCGGTGCAGGCCCTCGAACGGGATGAGAAGGAGGCGGTGGACATGAGCATCGTGCCATTGTTTGGAATCGTGTTCGGAGCGGTGTTCGCCGGGATCGGCGTTCGTGTGCTCACTGTCGGGCAGCGGCTGCGGCGGCACGGGGTGCGGGTGCCGGGCGTCGTCGTGGGACTGCGCTGGTCCAGCAGCAACGGCAACGACAGCGGCGTGTACTACCCCACGCTGCAGTTCCAGACGGTGCAGGGCTCCGTGGTGGAGACCGAGTCGGATCTGGGCTCCAACCCGCCGCCGGCCCGTCCGGGCCAGCAGGTCATGGTGGTCTACGACCCCGAGCGACCCCAGCGCGCCCGCCTGGACGGGGTGGGCGGCAAGGGCGTGCTCCACAGCGTGCTGTTCCTGACCGTCGGGGCGGTCATCCTGGTGGTCTCCCTGGTCGCCGCGGTCAGCTCCTGGTTGTGAGAACGGAGGGCGGACTCGCGCGGCTGCCAGGTCCCGTCCCCGCTCGTAAGCCGAAGGCCCGGCCGGGCCTTCGCCGTACGCAGGGGGTCAGCCGAGCTTGGCCCTGACGTAGATGGGCTTGTGGTCGGAGGAGGCGGCACCCTGCGCCACATGACACCGGGTCACGCTTCCCCTGGGGGCGAAGAGGTAGTCGAGCTTGCGCTTCGAGACGCCGCCGTCCTCGCGGACGTGCTTCTCGGTCCACCGTCCGTCGCGGTCGCCGTTCTGGTCACACTCGGCGTAGGCCGCGTAGACGGGCGCCAGGATGCGTCTCTTCACGGCGGTGCTCTGCCCGCTGTCCGGCGGGGCCAGGTTGAGGTCCCCGCCGAAGACGGCACGGTAGCCGGGCTTGGCCGCCACCGCCAGCAACTCCTCGACCTGCCTCTTCCGGAAGGGCGCGTCGGGCTCCCTGTCGTCGTAGGACAGGCCGGCGCTGAGGTGGGTGCCGCAGACGTTGACCCTCCTGGCCGGGATCGCGGCGCAGAGCGCCATGCGCTTGACGTACCACGGCGGGGAGGTCAGCCCGTGGTCCTGGAAGGTGGCCGCGTGGTCGGCGACCGCGACGGTGACGGCGATATCGCCCCGCGGGTGTCCCTGCCGGTCAGGGGCGCAGACCTTCGGCGAGCCGTCCTTCCAGGTAAGGATCGACGAGCGCACCGTCCAGGCGCGCCCGGTCTGCTGCTCCAGCAGGCTCTCCAGCGTGGCCGTCCCACCCGAGCAGAACTCCTGCAGGAAGATCACATCCGGCTTGATCGGCTGGGTGGTCGCGTACCAGCCGACCTTCGCGGCCACCTCCCGCATGCTCCTGCCGTAGAGGAAGCAACCGGCGTTGGTGCCCGCGCAGACGTTCCAGCTCATCACCGAGATCGCGGAGGACGATGTCCGGGCCTGGGCCTGCCCGCCGAGGAGAGGAACCGTCACGACCACCAGGGCGGCCGCCATCAGCTTCCTTGGGATCATGTCTGGTCATTGAAGCATGCCCGAACGGCTGGAGCCGGATTGATGGCCGAGACCGGTCTCGTCCTGTTCGACCCGCCACACCCTGAAATATGGCGAAAAATACATTCAAGGGCGCCGCAAGGCACCTGTAAGGCCCTCGGCTTATCACTGAAGGACACCGACGCCGAGGAGTCCCCCATGAGCAGCCTCCTACACCTCTCCCGCAAGCAGCCGCGACCCGATAACCCCGTGTCACGCCGCCGGCAGGCCGCCGTCGCCGTGACCGGCACCCTCCTGCTGAGCCTGACCGGCGCCGTTTCACTGGCACAGCCGGCAGCCGCCGCGTCCGCACCGTTGAAAGGCGCCGGAGCCTGCGCGAACATCGACGTCGTCTACCGGCCCCAGTCCGCGTTCCCCGACACCAACCGGGGACGTTTCGACTTCAGGGCGCAGGCGACCACCATCGAGACAGCGGTTCTGTGTCTCGTCAACGCCGAACGGACCGGCCTGAAGCCGCTGAAGAGATACCTCTCGCTGGGCAAGAAGGGTGCCCCCACACTCGCCGACGCCGCGGCCAGGCACGCCGCGGACGCCGTCAGACTGCGCTGGTGGGGAAAGGCGGAGCCGGGTAAGAACTGCCGCCCCGTGCAGGGCAACCCCGGCCAGTGCGACCCGCACATCAACCCGCAGACCGGCTCGACCCCGCTGAGCCGTGCCCAGGCGGTGGGCTACGGTCGCCGCTGCGCCTCGTTCTCCGTCGGCGAGAACACCTACGCGGGGTGGGGAACCTCTTCTGTCACGCCGCGGGCGGCTGTCACCTGGTGGATGAACAGCAAGCCACACCGCGACACCATCCTCAACCCGGCTTACACCGAGCTGTACACCAAAGCGGTCTGGGGAAGCGCGGATCCGGCCGCCGGGTCCGTCACCCCGGCCGCGACCTACGTGCAGATGTTCGGTCGCTGCGGCTGACGCCGCCGTCCTTCATGCCGAGCCACCCGGCGACGAGCTTTGAGAGTCCGCATCCACGGTGCGGTCGGCCGACGGCGTACGGCCCGGAAAGGGGTCATCGCCGTACATGGAGATCATTTTATTAGGAGGTCTCGGCAGGGTTCGCGGCCATGCGTACCTTTTTCACCCTGCTGATGCCGGCGTGCTCGCGAGCATGCCGCTCATGATCAGTGGCAGACGTCCGGACAGGGCCACAGCTTCCCGGCTGTAATGCGGGCGATACTTTCCGCGATGTCGTGGCAGGGACACACGAGAGACTCCATCCGCAGGCCCCTCTGACGAGAGCAGCGCATGTCGAAATCAAAGAGGAAGAGTGCTGCTCGCCCGAATGTGCAACAAATCCGCCAGGATGCTCCGCCCGACGACCCGCCACCGAAAAGTCTGGGTGAAAAACTACTTTCCGGCCCTCGTTTCATTCTTGCCACTGCACTGACCGTGGCGATCGGCGCAGCTATTCCCAAGATAGTAGAGATATCCTCGGAGCGGCTTCTCCCTGATATCCATGCGGTGGCCAAAGAGGATGAGACCGGCTCCATCTCACCTTTGGGCAACGCCTCACTCGCATACAAATACAACCATAAACCGGACTCGACGGAGTACCGAAGCAGTGCGGGGCAGGTGGTGTACACGATCTCGAACGGCTGGGGCCT
Organism: Streptosporangium sp. NPDC002607; assembly: GCF_053592655.1. Classification (NCBI taxonomy): domain Bacteria; kingdom Bacillati; phylum Actinomycetota; class Actinomycetes; order Streptosporangiales; family Streptosporangiaceae; genus Streptosporangium; species Streptosporangium sp. NPDC002607. The sequence continues at coordinate 102,913 of NZ_JBSFWD010000022.1, read as the reverse complement.
GACCGCCGTCACCGACGAGGCATCCGGTGAGGCATTGAACTCGTTGCTGCCCCGGATACTGGCTCGCCTGGACGGAGCGGTTGGCACGAAGTTCCTGCGATGAGCCTGTCTCTTGGGGCGTCCGATGACGGCTCCGGTCGAAGAACAGGCCCTAGCTTGGGAGGTGTTCGAGGAGAGCGAACCGCTGGGCGAATGCGGACATCTCCTCGCGCTGCCGGTCGGATTCGGTGGCGGTGGCACTCACGACGATGCGGGTCACGCCTTGAGCGGCGAATTCCTCCACCTGATCGACGGTCATGTCGATCGGCCCCGATCGCGTGTACTCCAGCGTTTCCGGGTTGCGGCCGGCTTCGATGGCGGTCGATCGGGCGAGGTCCATCTGGATGGCGCGCTCGTTCGGATCGAGCGCGCCGCCAGGGAAGTAGCCGTCGCCGCGTCGTCCGGCGCGGCGTGCGGCCGCCCGGCTCGACCCGCCGATGTGGATCGGCAGGTGGGTGACCCCATAGGGCTTTGGGAACTGGCACAGGTCATCGAAGGTGAAGAACTCCCCGTCGAAGCTGACACCGTCCTGGCCGCCGGCCCAGAGCAGCCGCATCACGTCGATTGCCTCGTCGGCACGACGTCCGCGGGTGCTGAAGTCGACCCCCACCGCCCGAGCCTCACCGGGCAGGGCACCGAGCCCCGCGGTCAGCAACCGCATCCGCCCCTTGGACAGCACGTCGATGGTCGCCAGACGCTTGGCGAGGACCACCGGATGGTGGTACGGCAGCAGCAGCACACCCGTCCCGAGCAGGATCCGGTGGGTAGCCGCGGCGACGAAGCTCAAGCAATCGAGCGGATCGAAGTAAGGCAGCGACGGCGGGAGCTCGAAGCGGCCGACCATCGCACCGGGGTACAGCGCGATGTGCTCGGGAACATACAGCGACTCGAAGCCGCAGTCCTCGGCATGCTGGGCGTAGGCCACGATCTTGTCGGGGTCGATGCCGTGGTAGGGCGTGCTGTAGCTGATTCCGAACTTCATCATTACTCCTCCGGCCGGCCGACGCGATGAACGGCCGGTCGCCTGCCATGCCAGCTGGCGACCTCCGCCACCCGGTTGTCGCAGCCAAGCTAGAACCCTGTCACTGGCGTCAAGGCAACCCGCGCCCGGCCGCGACTGCGGAAAGCGGCCGATCCGGCCGTATCGGACGACACCGCCCAGGAGCAGCCTGGGCTGTGGTGGTCGTGACCTCCGCTCGCGCCAGGATTGGCCCAATGGAACAGGCAAGAATTAGATCTTTGATGGGCCGCTGCGACTTCGTAGGATCATGCGGTCAGCCGCAAATGATCTACCGCTCGGGGTGAGCACACCGATGTCCTATCCGCCACCGCAGTACTTCGCCGATCATGGTGCCGCCAGCGCGGTCTACCGGCCTGCCGACACGCGGCCGGACCTCACGATCGGGGTCAAGTCCCAGGTCGGCTATCTCGCGACCGGAGCAACGACCGCGGGCCGGTTCGGTCTGTACCGCTGGGACATGGCGGCGATCCCGAACGGCCCCGGCGCCCATTTCCACCGGACCATCTCCGAGTCGTTTTTCATCCTGGAGGGCACCGTCTCGCTGTACAACGGGGAACGGTGGCTGGACACCACACCAGGCGACTTCCTGTATGTGCCACCGGGCGGGGTGCACGCCTTCAGCAACAACTCGGGCGCACCCGCGTCGATGCTGGTGCTGTTCGCACCGGGAGCGCCCCGGGAGGCGTATTTCGAGGAACTCGCCGAGATCGTCGCCTCCGGCCGACAGCTCACGCAGCAGGAGTGGACCGAGCTGTATGCCCGCCACGACCAGTACGACGCGCTGTGACGGGCCGCATGTGACCATCTGGCCGCCGAACGGGAGGATCCGCCTTTCCCGGGAGGTCTCGAAGCAGGGCTGACGCTGTTCACCAGGGTCTCGCCGTCGCGCAGGGCGGCGATCGATAGCGGGGCTCCGGGTCGAGGGGCTCGACGGCCGCCCGCCACACCTGGACGAACTCCTTCTCCGCAGGTTGGGAGAATGCCCGTCGCGCGTCTGCCCGCGTGCCCTCTGTCATCGTGGAGGCCTGTGCTCTTCAGGGAAGCCACTCCCGCAGTCCGGGGAGATGCCCGAGTTCCGACTCGATGCGCCGCCTGTCGTCGGTGCTGAGCTCCAGAGCGCGCAAGTCGGCGGCCCACGGGTCGGTGGGCTCGCCGAGGATCACGGCCAGGTCGATGAGGTGGCACAGGGCGATGCCCCGCTCGACCACCGGAGCGTCCGCGCCGTGCCTGCGCAGCGCGGACTTGAGCGCACGGAAAGCCTGCAGATCATCGTTCTTGAACTCGCGCAGGATCCGGACGTTGTCGAGTGCCCTGGCCAGGCCTGTCAGCTCCTTCGAGCCGCCGTACTCCACTTCGACCGGCTCGTCGCGCTGGATGAATATGATCGAGTTCCCGGACGGATCCATCAGCGTGAACCGGGACGCGCCCGGCCGGTAGCGGGTGATCCGCGGAAGGCCGGAACTCAGCACCTTTCCGTAGACCCGGCGCATCGCCCCGACGAACGCCGCGTGGTACGGCGCCACGGCGTCGACCATGACCAGGCAACCTCCGGACTCCTCCCGGGCCGGATCCAGCCCCTTGGGCTCCGGGCCGAAGTGCAGTTGGAATCCGCTCAACCGCAGCGCCAGATAGACGTAGGGCTTGCTCTGTTTGTAGGTGGCTTCGAACCCCAGCGCCTCATAGAACGCCAAGGTATTCTCCACCGACGCGCACGGCATCAACGGCACCGTCGTCTCGTTCGGCCGAAGCGCAGTCTCACTCACGTCATTCCGCCTTCCAGGTCGTCCGACGAGGCTTGCACCCTTCAGCGAAACTCGCATATGGATCGTTCCCGGCCGGTGTGCGCCAGTCCCGAAGCACGCCTGGGACATCACCTTCGAGGCTCATCGCGCGGCCCGGACCGGTGGAGCGCCGGGCCGGGTCACCGACGGGAATCCCCAGCCTGGGAAAGACCGGCAGGCCGGCGGCGCGGTCTCTATCGACGGCTCGTGATCGGGACGGGCGGGCACGTGGTCGGCATGCGGCGTCTCCTCTCAGCAGTCCGCCGCAGAGCAGCTCGCGGTCGTGCGGGGGGAGGTAAGGGCACCTGAAGCAAACCGTAAGCGCGGATTGGCAGAGTTCAGGCCGTAACCAGCGAGCACACGCCCCAGGAGGAAGCCATGCGCAAGGTCATCGCCTCGACCTACATCACCCTCGACGGTGTCATCGAGAACCCGGAGTGGACCACGCCGTTCTTCGACGAAGAGGCCACCGCGTACGCCGGCGAGCAGATGCGGGCCGCGGACGCTCTGCTGATGGGGCGCCGCACCTACGAGGGTTTCGCCACCGCTTGGCCGCAGGTGGAGGAGACCGAGGACAGCGGCGCCGCTGAGATGAACAGCATCCGCAAGTACGTCGCCTCGACCACCCTGACCGACCCGAAGTGGAACAACACCACGGTTCTGAAGGGCGATCTGGTCGAGGAGGTCACGAAGCTCAAGGCCCAGGACGGCAAGGACATCCTGATGTACGGGTACGGCCCGGTCGCGCACACCCTGCTCAAGGCCGGCCTGCTGGACGAGGCCCGGTTCTGGATCCACCCGGTGTTCGCCGGTGGGGACACGGTGACCACGCCGCTGGCCGACGTGAAGGCGACGCTGGCGCTGGCCGACACCAGGGTGCTGAAGAGCGGCGTGATCATCGCGTCATACCGCCGGGCGCAGTAGACCCCGATCAGACCAGAGCCCGGCCCTCGCCCGGACTCAGGTCGCGTCCGGCGGCGACCAGCGCGTCGAACCGCTCCCGGCCGAGCGCGGCGATCAGGCGGTCGGTGATCCGGTCCAGTTCGTCCCGCTCGGTGGGCGCGGCGGCGAACTCGGCGGCCCGCCGGGCGGCGGCCGCGGCGCCGAGCAACCGGGCGGCGACCTCCGGCACGGAGTAGGCGGCGGCCGATGCGATGCCTTCGAGCGCGCCGATCGCGTCCCGCGGGGCACCCATCGCCTGCGCCACGTCGAACGCCTCGACGTGCCGGGCCAGCCCGGTCGCCGGGTCGCCGCCCTGTTCTGCCGCGTACCCCAGCTCGACCAGCACCATCGGCAGGAAGAGCGCCGGCTGCGCGTCCCGGCGGGCCAGCTCCGCCAAGTGCTCGAGGTGAGTGGTGGCGACGTCCAGTCTGCCGTCACGGCGGGCGGCGAAGCCAAGGCTCAGCTCGGCGAACACCACGACGCCCACCGAGTCCTGCTCGCCCGCCAGCTTGTACGCCCGCTCCGCCAGCTCCCGGGCCTGCACGTAGTCGCGGGTCTGCACCGCGAGCCAGGCCAGCCAGGACAGTTTGCTGCTCACCTCGGGCCACAGCGACAACTCCTCGGCCCAGCCCAGGCCTTCGCGGTGCAGGGCGGCGGCCCGGTCGTACTCCCCGGTCAGCTCGGCCAGGCCACCCACCCAGTCGCTGGCCTGCAGCCTGCCCCAGCGGTCACCCAGCTCGGCGAAGATCTCCGCGCAGCGGGTGCCGTCCCGCCCGAGGGCGGCCAGGTCACCGTCGGCGTGCGCCAGTTTGGCCCGGCTGCTCAGCACGGCCGCCTCGGTCCACCGGTCGGCGGATTCTCCAGCGGCGGACAGCAGCTCGGCCGCCAGGGCCAGTTCGCTGCGGTCGATCAGCGCGGCGGCCACGAACCAGGTGCCGCGGCTGTCGTCGTACGCGGAGATGTCCGCGGTTTCCATCTGGTCGCCCTGCAGCAGCGCGAACCCTACCCGCCAGGCCGCGGCCCGGGCCTGTGCGGACATGTCGCCATCGAGCGTCAGAGCATGGCGGGCCTCGGTGAATCGGCCGCGCAGGAACCAGTACCAGGTCAGCGCGTTGGCAAGGCGCAGCCCGCCGCCGTGCGCGAGCGCCGACCGCAGGTTGGCGTTCTCGGTGTCCAGTCCGAACAACCACTCGGCCTGGGCGGGGCCGCGCAGCTCGGGGTCGGCGCGTTCGGCCAGGCCGGTGAAGTACGCGACGTGCCGGGCGCGGACCGCGGCCGCATCTCCTGGACGGCCGGTCTCAAGACGGTCGAGGCAGAACGCGGCGACCGATTCGAGCAGCCGGTAGCGCGGGCCGGCCCCGGTGTCGTCCATGACCACCAGGGATCGGTCGACCAGCCGGGCCAGCACATCAAAATCGGCGTCGCAGACCGCCTCGGCCGCGTCCAGAGTGCAGCCGTCGCTGAACACCGCGAGCCGGGCCAGGATGTCGCGGTCCGCGTCGTCGAGCAGGTCCCAGCTCCAGCCGATCACCGCGGCCAGGGTGCGCTGCCGGGCCGGCATGTCCCGCTGCTGGGTGGCGAGCAGCTTGAACCGGTCGTCGAGGCGCTCCACCACGCCGGCGACGCCGAGCGCGCGGACCCGGGTCGCGGCCAGTTCCAGGGCCAGCGGCAGGCCGTCCAGGCGGCGGCAGAGCTGCGCGACGGCCGGCGCGGTGCGGTCGTCCAGCCGGAAGCCGCGCTGCTGGGCGGCGGCGCGGGCGGCGAACAGCCGGGCCGCGGCGGACCGGCGGACCGCGTCCGGGTCGCGGTCGTCATCCGGCACGGCCAGCGGCGGCACCTCCCACACCAGTTCGCCGGTGAGTCCGAGTGGTTCCCGGCTGGTCGCCAGCACGGTGACGCCGGGAGTGTCCCGCAGCAGCCGGGCCACCAGGCCGGCGGCCGGCTCGATGACATGTTCACAGTTGTCCAGCACGAGGAGCAGCCGCCGTTGCCGGACCGCGGCGAGCAGCAGGTCGGTGGCCGGGACGCTGGCGCCGGCCGTCTCGTGGATGTCCAGGGTGGCGAGGATCCGGTCGGCGACGCCGGGATCACCGGGCGGGAGCGCGGCGAGTTCGACCAGGTGGACGCCGTCCGGGTACGCCTGTTCGCGGGCCGCCTCGGTGGCCAGCCGGGTCTTGCCGACGCCGCCGGGGCCGGTGAGCGTGACCAGTCGCCGCTCCGGGATCAGCGTGCGCAGTTCGGTGAGCGCCTCGGCCCGGCCGACCAGCTCGTCCAGGCGGGCCGGGATGCTGTTGCGGATCCGGGCCGCCCGGGGTGGTCCGGTCAGGCCGGCGTCCTGCGCCAGGATCCGCCGGTGCAGGGCGACCAGTTCCGGGCCGGGGTCAAGACCGAGTTCGTCGGCGAGGCGGCCGCGCAGGTCGGCGTAACCCTCCAGGGCCTCGGTCTGGCGGCCGGCCGCGTACAGGGCGCGCAGGTGCAGGGCGCGCAGGCCCTCGCGGAGCGGGTGCCGGGCGACCAGGTCGGCCAGGTCGGCGGCGACCAGGTCGTGTTCGCCGCGGGCCAGGCGGGCGTCGGCGAGGCGTTCGAGCACGACGAGGCGCTGCTCGGCCAGCCGGATGGCCTCGGCGCGGACGTACTCCTCGTCGGCGAAGTCCGCGTACGGCTCGCCGCGCCACAGCCCGAGCGCCTCGGTCAGGTGGACCGGGTCCCCGGCCGCAGCCAGTTCGGCGAAGCGGTCCGCGTCGGCGGCCGCTCGCAGGAGGTAACCGGGCGGGCGGGACTCGACCAGGTCGCGGGCGCCGGATTCGGCGTCGTTGAGCGCCTTGCGGAGCTGGGAGACCCGGACCTGCAGGGCGCCGGCCGCGTTCGCCGGCGGGTCGTCACCCCAGAGGTCGTCGATCAGCCGGTCTGCCGAGACCACCCGGTTGCGATTGGCGAGCAGGTCGGCGAGGAGCGCGCGGACCTTGACGCCGGGCACGGTTACCGGCTCGCCGGTGTCGGTGGTGACGGCGAGCGGACCCAGGACGCCGAACCGCATGCGGGCCACCCTACAAGCCGTAAGCCGGCCGGAAGCCGACCGTAAGCGGGGCGGCGCACGGTGTGGGTGTCAGCGAGTTCGAGAAGGGATCACGGTCATGAGCTACGCACCCGTCAACGGCCTGGACATGTACTACGAGGAGCACGGCACCGGCGCCGGCCGGCCGGTCGTCCTGATCCACGGAGCGCTGTCCGGGATCGGCACGTCGTTCGGCACGATCCTGCCGTGCCTGGCGAAGACCCGCCGAGTGCTCGCGGTGGAACTGCAGGCGCACGGGCACACCGCGGACATCGACCGCGATCTGACCGTGGAGGACCTCGCCGCCGACGTGGTGGCGCTGCTCGACCACCTCGGTATCGAGCGGGCGGACGTGTTCGGCTGGAGTATGGGCGCGGCGGTCGGGCTGCGGCTCGGCACCGACCACGCCGACCGGGTCGGCCGGCTCGTCCTGGCGTCGGTGAGCTTCGACGAGGGCGGCCTGTACCCGGGCCTGCTGGACGGCATCCAGGACCTCCGGCCGGAGCACCTGCACGGCTCGGAGTTCCACGAGGAGTACGTGCGCACCGCCCCGGACCCGGCCGGTTTCGCCACCCTGGTGGCCAGGGTGAAACGGCTCGACGGCGACCTGCCGCAGTGGTCCGCCGACCGGATCCGGGCAGTCACCGCGCCCGTGATGATCGTGCTGGGTGATTCGGACATCGTCCGGCCGGAGCACGCGGTGGAGATGTTCAAGCTGCTCGGCGGCGGGGTGCCGGGCGACCTGACCGGGCTGCCGCAGTGCCGGCTGGCGATCCTGCCGGGCACCACGCACACCTCGATCCCGCAGCGGGCCGAGTGGCTGGCCCCGATGATCGACGAGTTCCTGGGCGCCTAGCGTTCCTTTAGATCTGCTGACGGCCAACCCCAGCGCAAGCGGCGGCTCGGTCACATGGAGCACCTGGCCTGGCACATCGCCCGGCGGGCTGATCGCTCTGGCGGTTCAGTACGGGCATATGCGCGCAGCCGTCTCAGGCGGCTACGCCTCCCGAGGTCGCGGCGGCATCCACGAGCTGCTGGACCTGGAGACCGTCTGCGGCAATGTCGTGCGCACCGACGAGCACGCAGGTCAGGCATGCGGCTTCCCTTCTCCGTGCTCGCGGCCGACGTCGGCCGTTTCCCGGCCGGTGGACAAGGGCCTTTCTCGCTTTCGGCTGCTCCTTTAGTCTTCCTTCTCGTGCTCCGACGATCATGGATGCTCTGGGCCGCGGCCATGCTGACCGCGCTCGCTCCCAGCCTTTACTTCTGGGTCTCGTCGCTGCTGTCCGGAGACGACGGCACCCGGTACTACGCGTACATGTTCTCGGGGCGGTGCACGGGCGCTCAGATCCACTCCCTGATCCCGGAGTACCTGATCTCGCAACTTCCGCTCTTCGGCTACGGCGGCGCACCGCTGCTTGTCCTGGCGCTGGCCGGCTGGTACGTGGGCGTACGGACCGGGCGGGACCGGCTCGGCAGGGTCGTCGCCCGCTGCGCGGCCGCGGTTCTGCTCCTCCGGCGCCTGCCCGATCTGCTGCTGCTCTCGCTCGACGGGGCGCTCGGCCCGCAATGCCTGAACTCCTGGGGCCGCCGGAGCTGATGAACGCGCAAGCGGGCTGGGACCTCTATCACTTGCTGCCTCCGGTCCTGGTCCTGCTCGCGATACAGCTCCCGCGGCGGGCGTTCGTCCGGCGCGGCCGCCTCGCGCGCACGACCGCCATGCTCCTGACCGTGACGGCGACCCTGCTCGTCACGGCTCAGGCGGCCCCCTCCGGCAAGGTGAGCACCGAGGGCGAGCTGGACTGCGCCGGCTTCGGCGATGGCACAGTCAGGGGGCTGAGCGAGGTGGAGAAGACGTTCCTGTGCGAGGTCCGCGGCTACCACAGCTTCTACGGCGACGGTGGCATCGAAGGCTGGCAGGACGCTCCCGACCGGGTGGTTGTGACGCAAGGACACCACCTGTGTGGTGTGGCCACCCGGTATGGCGGCGATACCGGCGCGCCGGCCGTGCGGGACGCGCCGCACGGGCCACTGGCGCACGCGCTCGGCCCGCTGTGCCCCGCGGTGGCCCGGTGGCAGGAGCAGGAGGGCGCGCGCAGGCAGGCTGAGGAGGCGGCGTACTACGCGGCCAAGGAAAAGGCCTGCGGTCGGCATCGCCCGCACCGCCCGAAGATCAAGCCGGTACGGCAGGGCCGCGCCACCATGTGGACCGAGTTCTGGACCATCCACGGATGGGAGGAGGGATACGAGGGCACTGTCCCGGAGCTGGTCGAGGAACTGGTCGGCAGCGAGCGCGGCGGGCTGGCGATCTGGGCGGCCGACGAGATCGGCCACGCGTGCGTCACCGTCGAGTCCTACCGCCGGCAACCGCCGCTGGAAATCAAGGGATGGGACGAGGTGGTGCAGGTCGGCTACGACAGTCCCAGCGGTGCTCTGACTCTGTCCGACGGCAACGGAAAGAGCCTGACCGGCCTGACGGCCGCGGGGCCCGGGGCATACCGGGTGCGGGTGCACCTGCGCGGGCGCAAGCTCGTCTACCAGGTGCCGGACCCGCCTGACGGCGCCGTGGAGCTTCTGATCATGGTGTTCCCCGGCGAGCAGAAGAAGCCGGTGGTCTACAGATAGAGGGCGACCCGAGCGCACCGCTGTCCATGCTTCCCAACGGGGGCAGATCCGGGGTCGAGGAACAGCGGGACAGTCGTTGGCGGTGAGAAAGATCTTGTTTCTCGTTGTGGCGGTGAGCTGGTCGAATGCGAAAGGGTCAGGCGGTCAGAGCCCGCTGAAGTGAGGGCGCGGCTCCGGAGGACACCGCCCCGACGCCCTGCACAGTCTTCCGCGACCTGCGACGCAGCGGTTTACCGCCAATGACTGTCCCGCTGTTCCTCAACCCCGATCCCGGCGAGCACACCTTCACCCCTGGGGTGGTCACCTACGGCCGCGAGGCTTCACCGAAGATGCAGCGCAGGCTGGACGACCTTCTGGCCGCGGAGTAGCCCCGGCCTGGAACTTGGTCCAGCGGAGTCCAGCGGACGCGGGTTGGTCACAGTTTGTTCGCGCTGCCGATCTGCCGCGGTCCTGGGAGCGACGATTGCGGTCATGGCGAAGCGGGGCGGTTCGTGGCGGTACGCGCTGGGCTGGTGGGCCGGGCTGGCGGGCGTGGCCGGGGCGCTGGCGCTGATCGGATGGGCGCTGCGCGGCGCCGACGGGCTGCAGACCGCGGCCAACCTGGCCCAGCTGGTCGGCGTCGTGCTGGTGGTCCCGACACTGCTGGTGCCGTTATGGCTGTGGTGGCGGCGCTCGGCCGCCCGACCGGCGGTGACCTCCGCACACGTGACCCACGCTAAGGACGTGCTGGCCGGGCTGGTGGAACAGCAGTGGACGACCGAGGCCATGCTGCGGTCGCTGGATGACCCCGACCCGATCCCGGTGCGCTGGCACCTGACCCCTACCGTCCGGGTGATGGATCAGCCGGCCAACCTCACCCCGGGACTACGGCGGCTGACCGCCTCCAGCGACGACATCGCCACCCTGACCGGCAAGTTCCGGAGCATGCGCCGCCGCCGCCTGGTCATCCTCGGCGGCCCCGGTACCGGCAAGACCACCCTGGCCGTCCAGCTGGTACGCGAATTACTGGCCACCCGCGACGCCCACCCCGGCGAACCGGTGCCGGTGCTGATACCGGTGGCCGGCTGGGACACCACCGCCTTCCCCCTCCTGCATCAATGGCTGGCCGCCCGGCTCATCCAGGACTACCCCGCGCTGCGCGCCCCCGACCTGCCCCCCGCGATGGCCGAGGTGCTGGCCGCACGCGGGCACATCCTGCCGGTACTGGACGGCCTGGACGAACTCCCGCCACCCGCCCAGCAAGCCGTCATCACCGCGCTGAACCAGTCCCTGGCCGATACCGACCAGCTGATCGTGACCAGCCGGACCACCGAGTTCGGTCAGGCCGTCGACGGCGCGGGAGACGTGCTCACCTCGGCCATGGTCATCCAGCCCCGGCCGGTGACCCCGAAGACGGCTGCGGCCTACCTGAAGCGGTGCCTGCCGCCGCAGCCGCCGGCCGAGTGGGAGGAGGTCCTGGCCGCGCTGCGCGCGGTGCCCGCCACGACCCGAACCCCACGGGATCGAGGGGCAGTGCTGGCTACGGTCGCAGCGACCGCCTTGGGCCTGTGGCTACTGCGCGTCGTCTACATCGACGCCCACACCGACCCCGCGCCGCTGCTGGATCCCGACCGTTTCCCCAGCTCCAAGGAACTGCGCGGCCACCTGTTCGACCAGCTCATCCCCGCCCTCATCACCACGCGCCGGCCCAGCGGCGATGCCGCCGACCCCTTCCGGCCCCGCGTCAGTCATGATCCCGGCCAGGCCCGGCGATGGCTGGCCTACCTGGCCCGCACCATGACCCACCCCCCAGACGGCGGCACACCCACCCGCGACTTCGCCTGGTGGCGCCTGGCCCACACCACCCGCACCTTCACCACCAAAACCATGCCCTTGATCGGGATCGTGGTCGGGCTCGCATTGGGGCTCACGTTCGCGATCGCATTCGGGATTACGGCGGGGCTCAGGGCCGAGATCGCGGCCACGATCACCTTCGGGCTCGCCGGCGGACTCGCGATCGGGGTCGCGGCCGGGATCGCATTCGGGATCGCGTCGAGGCCATGGTCGTGGCAGGAACAGGGGTTCGCCAATCTCCGCCCGCAGGGCCGAGGATCTCTGCTCGCCCGCCGACTCGCGGTCGGGATCGCAATCGGGCTCACGGCCGGGATCGCAGTCGGGCTCACGGCCGGGATCGCAATCGGGCTCACGATCGGGATCGCGGACGGGATCGCATTCGGGATCGCGGACGGGTTAGAGATCGGGTTAGAGATCGGGTTGGGGGTCGGGCTCACGGCCGGGCTCACGGCCGGGATCGCAATCGGGCTCACGGCCGGGATCGCGTCGAGGCCATGGTCATTGCAGGAACCGGGATTCGCCAATCTCCGCCTGCAGGGCCGAGGATCTCTGCTCGCCCGCCGACTCGCGGCCGGGTTCGTGTTCGGTTTTCTGTTTGGGCTCGTGTTCGGGCTCACGATCGGGCTCGCGGACGGGATCGTGGTCGAGCCCACGTTCGATCTCGCGTTCGATCTCGCGAGCGTTTTCGCGCAGGGGTTCACGGAAATGCTCGCGTTCGGGCCTGCGTTCGGGCCTGCGTTCGGGCTTGTGTTCAGTCTCGCGCTGGGGTTCATGCGGTGGGCTGAAGCTCCAGCCGAGGCACAGCAGGCGGCGGTACCGATGTCCAGTTGGCGGGCTGACCGCGCTGTGAATCTCGTGCGGATTGCCGTGTTCATGCTCGCGTTCGTGCTCGCGGTTTTGGTCGGGCTCCGTTTCGCGTTCGATTTCGCGTTCGCGGTCGTGCTTGCGGTCGGGTTCGCGGTCGGGTTCGCGGTCGGGGATCACCATGCGTGGCTGGCGTACCTGGTCGCCACCTACCGGCTGGCCCGGGCGGGCCGGCTGCCCCGCACGCTGATGCCGTTCCTGGATGACGCGCACCGGCTGGGGCTGCTGCGCGCGGTCGGCCCGCTCTACCAGTTCCGGCACGCCGACCTCCACGACCACCTCGCCGCCGACCCACCCGACCGACCGGCCCACGTCAGCTGAGAGCGGCGAAAGACTACGCACAGGATTGACCGCCCACCCCGAGGGCGCCCGCCACCACGGCGCGGTCCTGCCGCATCGCCTGGACGACCTGCCCGACCCGCCGCCCGAAATTTCGTCCGTGCTACCGGGACCCCCGAAAACCTCGCCGTACCGGTCGGTAACTTGCGGGAATCCCCATTAACGAAGTTAGGTGCGAGAACTCACATTTAAGCCTCCGGGGAGGATTGGGCCGGATTTTGGCGGTAGGGCTGGAGCGGTGATGATCTACTGGGTCAGCGGGTCGGCCACAACTTCGCGCTGTCGTCGAAGCTGCCGGTGGCGAGGGTTTCGCCGTCCGGGCTGAAGGCCACCGAGCGGACATCGTCGGTGTGGCCGGTGAGGGTGGCAACGGTGTTGCGGCCGGCCACGTCCCACAACCGAACTGTTTCGTCGAGGCTGCCGGTGGCGAGGGTTTCGCCGTCCGGGCTGAAGGCCACCGAGTAGACCCTGTCGGTGTGGCCGGTGAGGGTGGCAACGGTGTTGCGGCCGGCCACGTCCCACAACCGCACCGTGTCGTCGAGGCTGCCGGTGGCGAGGGTTTCGCCGTCCGGGCTGAAGGCCACCGAGAAGACCCAATGGGTGTGGTCGAGGGTGGCGACGGTTTTGCGGCTGGCCACGTCCCACAACCGCACCGTGTCGTCGCGGCTGCCGGTGGCGAGGGTTTTGCCGTCCGGGCTGAACGCCACCGACCAGACATCGCCGGTGTGGCCGGTGAGGGTGGCAACGGTGTTGCGGCCGGCCACGTCCCACAACCGCACCGTGCCGTTGAAGCTGCCGATGTCGACGCTGCTGGTGGCGAGGGTTTCGCCGTCCGGGCTGAACGCCACCGAGGAGACATCGCCGGTGTGGCCGGTGAGGGTGGCAACGGTTTTGCGGCCGACCACGTCCCACAACCGCACCGTGCCGTCGAGGCTGCCGGTGGCGAGGGTTTCGCCGTCCGGGCTGAACGCCACCGACCAGACATCGCCGGTGTGGCCGGTGAGGGTGGCAACGGTTTTGCGGCCGGCCACGTCCCACAACCGCACCGTGTCGTCGAGGCTGCCGGTGGCGAGGGTTGTGCCGTCCGGGCTGAAGGCCACCGAGGAGACATTGTCGGTGTGGCCGGTGTGGCCGGTGTGGCCGGTGAGGGTGGCGATGGTGTTGTGGCTGGCCACGTCCCACAACTTCACGCTCTTGTCGGCGCTGGCGGTGGCGAGGGTTTTGCCGTCCGGGCTGAACGCCACCGAGTAGACCCAGCTGGTGTGGCCGGTGAGGGTGGCGCTCGGCGCGAGGTTGGCGGCGCTCGGTGTGGGGGCGGGGGTGCAGGCGGCCGTGGTCGGTACGCCGACCGCTGCCAGGGCGCCGAGCCCGCCCAGGAGCAGGGTGCGGCGAGACAGTGATCGGCGCTGCCGCGGCGGGGGCGTAGTCACACCCGTAGGTGTAGAAGATCAGACTTGAGACTGACTTGGAGGCCTCTGCGTCGCCTTCTGCCTGCCCGGGCCGAGCAGCTCGCCGACGGCGAACGGCTTCGCAGCGCGGCCGCGCCGGGCGGGTCCGGCATTACCGCCCAGACCTCGATGCGCGCCCCGGAAAACCCGGCCTTACCGATCGGTAACTTTCGGGAAGCCCCCTTCCCGTGAGTTGGGGAAATCCCCGAACCGCTTGCACGTGTCAGGGAACCCTGACACAAGGAGGCGCTGATGGCCTGGACGAACGAGGACGGGATCCACGAGGGATGGGACGCCGCCGAATTCGATCGCGACCGGTTCTCAGTCGGCTCCGGAGGCGGCGGCGCGTGGGCGCGCCAGTTCGCCGCCGGCCCCGGCCCACTGCAGCGCGAGGGCGAGCCGGAGACGGTCGACGGACGGACGGCGATCGGCTGGCGCTCGATGTGCGAGTGCGGCTGGCGCGGCCAGCTGTGGGAGCGGGTGGCCACCCCCGGCGAGCACCGGGGTCGAGGAACAGCGGGACAGTCGTTGGCGGTGAGAAAGATCTTGTTTCTCGTTGTGGCGGTGAGCTGGTCGAATGCGAAAGGGTCAGGCGGTCAGAGCCCGCTGAAGTGAGGGCGCGGCTCCGGAAGACACCGCCCCTGTCAGGCCCCAAGACCTCTGCGACAGATCCGGCTCAGGAGGTAGGTGACACTCCGGCTAGATGATCTGTTGCTCTCCGACGCCTATTGAATCGGAAACTTGTGGTCCGGTCCCTGCCACTGGGACGGAAGTTCTTCGACCTGCAGGTCGGAGAAGACCAGACTCAGGTCATGGGCGTTGGTCTGGATCCGGACCTCGTGGAAGTCGATGCCGACCGCTGCGGCCCAGTGTCGGGCGGCCGGTGAGTCGGCGATGAGCGTGGCCCCGGGGTAGAGATCCTGCCAGTTGACGCCCCAGACGTATCCGTCGAGGTCGACGCCGGTTTCGTAGGTGATGAGCCGGTCATCGAGGGACTTGCGCCAGGTGTCGGCGGGCACGGTTGTGGTGCAGGTGGCCTGCACGCAGTGGCGGAACAGGTAGCGCAGCGTCGCCGGCGCGATCCCGCTTCGCGGATCAGTGGTCGCGTGGATCACGAGTTGGTAGTCGCGCATGTAGTTCGTGAAGCCGTGGCGGAGCAGGGCCTGGTCGAAGACGTCGTCCAGAGCCTGCTGCAGTTTCACCGGATCCATGCACGCAGTTCTACCTGCCGCTGTGATCTTTCTGCTAGGCCTCCCACTCGGGTCCGCGTCACCCGGGGCAAAGTAACTCTGGGTGACGACAGAGACGGGGGTGCTCTGCTGACCGTGGCCCCCAGCTCCTAGGTAGATCACCCTGTCAGTGGCTGCTGAGAGGGCGTCAAGGTGGCCGCTTCTGGTCGCGTTATTGGCGGGAGAGTGCGCGAGTGAGGCCTGCCAGGATGGTCGTTGCGAGGATCCACCCTGCAGTGATCATCGCCGCGGCGAGCCACTGTTGTGCGCCGCGCGGGCCGAAGGCGCTCTCCTGTCCGAAGCTGATGATCGGGAGGAGCAGGTCCAGGGTGTAGAGGAAGGCGTTGAAGGGGGGAGCCTCGCCTGGCTTGAAGGCCGGTGGCTGGTGGGCGGTGAAAACGACCGTGCCGATAAGGAGAAGGGCTGCGAGCCAGAGCGCAGCGCGGAAGGGTCGGTAGCCGTACCCGACGGTCCAGTCCTGCATATATCCCCACAGCCGTGCCCCGAGCCGCCGCCCCGAGCGGCGGCGACGCTGTTTGGCCAGCAGCACGTCCCGAGCAGCCTCATCGTGGCCCTGCCGGCGGTAGACGGCGGCCAATTGCTCATAGGGTTGAGGTTGGTAGTCCTCCCTGGCCAGCCAGTCAAGTCGCTCCTGGACAGGCAGGGGAGCCTCCAGGCTGTCATAGGTGAAGCCGTTCATCAGGACGTGAGCAGGCCACCGGCTGGGAGCGTCATCGAGTACGCCGACCCGACTGTGGCGAAGGTCGACGGCCCGCAGCAGTTCCGTCTGGGGCCCGATCTTCAGCGAAGCCGCTTCTACACCACGAAGGTGAAGGTCACCGTCGATGGTGGTCTCCGCAAGGCACAGTGTGGCGGCGATCCGGGAGTTCCTGATCGAGACGTCTCCCGTGGCCGCGAAGCCTTCGCAGCAGTCGATGCCCCCGCCCGCGATCACCTCCCACAGGGACAGAACCCGCCCGCCGGGATTACTGAGGGCGGCACCGTGAAACTCCAAGCTGCCATCGATTCGGGCGTTGATGAGCACGATCTCCCCGTCGGCACGGAAGCCTTCGCTGCAGCTGAGCCTGCCGGTGACCCCCAGCCGACGCAGGGAAAGCGCCGTCGCACCCGGGTTGGACAACGTCCCGCCGTCGAGGTTGACCGATCCGCGGACCTGGGTGGAGTCCAGAAAGACCTCTCCGTTCGCCACAAAACCTGGTGTGAGCCGCAGTCCGCTGCCGATCTCCATCAGCGGCGCGTTCAGCGCGCGTCTTCCCGGATTGGCGAGGCTCGCCTGCGCGAAACGGAGCGAACCGGCCACGCGGGCTCCGCGCAGAAGGACTTCACCTTCGGTCGAGAAGCCGTCATCGATGCGCAGCCCGCCCTCGACACTGAGTCTCTCCGCGTTCAGGGCGATGCCGTCCGGGTTGGACAGCTGGGCTCCGCTGAAGACGCACCGGCGCCCTATCCGGGCGTCCTGCACGCTCAGCTCCCCCCAGGAGCGGAAACCGCGGGCACACGACAACCCGCCGTCGATGACGACCCCCTCGGCGGTGAGGCTGAAGCCGCCTGACCGCCCGACCCGTGCGCCATCGAGGGTCATCGTCCCGCCGATCCTGGCGCCAACAACGCGTAACTCACCGTCGATGACGGCGTTCGCGCACAGAAGATCACGGTCGACAATCAGGCCGTCGGCATGGACGGCCTGAAGTGCGTGGATCGCTGCGCCGCTGAGATTCAGTGTCCCGGACACGTGGGCCCCGGCGAGCTGGATCGGGCCGGCCATCTCGCAGCCTTCCAGGCGCAGTGCCCCGCCGATCACAGCGTCTACGGCCTGCAGTCCGGGTGCCCGGGAGGCCGCGAGGTCCACCAGGCCGGTGCGGGCTCCGGTGAAGACCGGCGTTTCCTCGAACTCGCACTTGGTCAAGATCAGAGGGTGTTGTACCTCGGCGTACGACAGGTCCAATCGGCCCGTGATCCGGGCGCCGGACAGGTGCATGCCGGGCGTCTGCCCTTCAAGGCGTTCCCGGGCGCCGAGCAACATCCTTGCGATGATCGCGGCCCGAACGGGGGTGCCGGGAAGATCCACAGGACGCGCTGTGGGAAACGCCTCCCAGAGGGCGAGTTCCGGCTCGGACAGATCCTCGATGATCACAGGGCACTCCTGGAAGGTCGTACGCGTCGTTAAGGAGAGCCTCCAAGGTCACCACCTGTCTTAGCAACCTTCATGTTTCATGCCCGGCCCATCCCTTGGATCGCAAAGTGCGCGATTCGCAGAAATGACCGATTGTGCGAGGTCAGGGTTTCCCTTGTTCGACGAGGCGTTCGCCCAGGTCACCGCTCGCAGAACTCCTCTCACAACCGGAACGTTCTGAGAGACGGTTCTGAGACATCCACGACCTGCGCGAACGCTCTACTTTGCCCCTGGTGACACCGACCCGAGCGGGGCCCCTGCTAGCGCTGAGGTTTGCGGACTTTGAACCGGGCGATGGGCTTGGTGGTGGTGCGGGCGACCTCGGCGATGACCTGGCCGGCGCGGGTGATGCGGAAGGTGGCGTCGGCTGCTTCGACGGTCACGGTCGCTGCGGCGTGGCCGATGCCGACGCCGATGCGCTGTCCGGCGACGGCGATCCAGCCGCGGCTGCTGACCCGCCGCTGCACCTGGACGGGTTCGGTGGCCGGTTGGGGTGCGGGGCCGGCGGGGCGGGCATCGCGCAGGCGGGCCGTGGCCTCGCAGGTGAGTGGATTGGGCAGGGTGCGCAGCAGCGTGCGCCCGTCGCTCAGGTGCAGTACGGCGCCCTCCAGGCGGACGGTCAGTCGGCGTCCGGCGAACGGGGAGCCGATCGGGTATTGCCGGCCGCCGAGGGAGACCAGGCCGGAGGCGTTGACGGTCCGCTCCACCTCGACCGCCGCACCGGCACCGGGGTGGGCCGGTGTGGTGGTGGGCTGGATGCGGGTGCCGGCATCGGCGATCAGCTGCCGCAGGTGCTGCGGGGTGAGCCGGGAGGGCACTTTCTTGATCCTGACCCCGGCGGCCAGCAGCTCGACGGTGCCGGCATCGGCTCGCAGTGTGACTGTCAGGCCCGCGCGGTGGGTGCCGAGCCAGAACTGCTGCCCGCAGACGGTCAGGTTGCCCGAGGCGGGCACGATACGGGTGAACTCAACGGCCAGATCCACCGGATCGATCTCGTTTCCTGGTATCACCGGTCCTGCTGCCTTGAGCGGCAGTGGCGTCATCACCGGCTCAGGGGGAGATTCGGGCTCAGGTTCCGTCTCAAGGCGGAAAGCGCTCCTGCGGCGTGGAGGGGCGCCGGCAGGCGCAGCAGCAGCCTCTCATCGCAGCGGGGCCGAAAGCGGTCGGCGGGACGGGCCATGTCCAACCCCTGGTGGGGGCGGTGGGTGTTGTAGTCGGCGACGAAGGCGTCCAGGACCTGCTGGGCGTGCTCGACGCTGTCGAACGGGCCGTGCTCATCGAGCAGTTCGCGCCGCAGGGTCTGGTGGAAGCGCTCGACCTTGCCGGTGGTGGTGGGCGAGTACGGGCGGGTCAGCCGGTGGGTGATGCCGTTCTCGCGGCAGATCCGGTCGAACAGCACCTCTCCGCCTCGGCCGAAGCGGGCGGTGAACTGCTTGCCGTTGTCGGTCAGCAGTTCATCAGGGATCCCGTGGCGGCGCAATGCGTCGGCCAGGGCCAGGCACACGGCCCGGCCGGTGGGGCGGGCCACCACGGTGGCGTCCGCGCGGCCCGCCGCGCGCTCCGGCGGCCAGGCGGCCGGGCATGCGGCCTGGAGGCCGGTCCCGGCCGCCGCCGCCAAGCGCGCTCGGTCCCGCTCACCGGGGCCGCCCACCCCGAGGACCGATCGAGCCATGCCGTGACGATCGCTCGTCGTGGTGCTCGTCGACCACGGCCGGGGCGATCGGCGCCCGGTGACCTCCTTCGTCGGCCCCCGGCCATCGAGCTTCATCGCACGTGTATCACTCCAGTTCAGAGCGTCGACGTGTGACACGTGCGAGGAATGCGGGGCGCCCCGCACCATCGACCATCAAACGGTGGCGTCGCTGCTGCAGATGCCCGGCGGGTCCTCATGCGTCACGAAACGGTCAGGAATCTGGCCGCCGCTGATCTTGAGCAGGGCACTTTCATCCAGCTCGGTGCCGACAGGGCTGATGTCATTGATTTCTGTGCTGGGAGCCTCTTTCACCATGTTCCTTCCTGATGGTTGCGGAATACGTGGACCGTTCTGAAACCGGGCGTGTCCTTTTGCGACGTGCACCGGTCTCCAGCCCGTTCCACCGGCCCCCGGAACGCGGACGCCGACGATTACTCTAGAAAGCAGCGTTAGGAAACGACTTGTAAATCCTTGTGAATCAATTGGAGCCTCGGCTAGGAGCGACCGCCCGTATGCGGCGGAGTCGAGGTCACCGAACCCAAGTGGGAGGCCGTTCCAGGGGGCCAGACCAAGTACGAGAGAAAGGGGCAGTGCCCCTCCCCCCTCGGAGAAGTTGCTGATCAGTGGGTACGGCGGCGGGGTGCCAGGACCTCGGTGACCTTGGCGATGGCCTCAGGACCGGGTTTGACGTAGCACATGGCCGTGCGGGGGTTCTTGTGCCGGGTCTTGCCCATGATGAGCTGCAATCGCCGAGGTGGGTGGCGGCGCTGTGGCGCAGTTGGTGCAGGTCGAGCCCGGCGTGTTTGTCGAGCAGGACGCGGGCGCGGTCGTAGCCGAGGCGGGCGCGGCCGGTGTGCGGGCAGATGTCGGCGGCGGCCGGGCGGCGGGCGGGGACGGGGCGGCGTTCGGACAGGAACAGCGGGCCGCGGGAGCGCACGCTGCCGTCGGGGAGGCGGAGCAGGCGGGGCAGCAGGTGGGCGGTGCCGCTGTCCCAGTACACCCACTCGGCGGCGCCGCCCTTGGACCGGACGGGGGCGCGGCGGTGCTCCAGGTCGAGGTCCTCGACGTTCAGCGCCAGGATCTCGGCGGCCCGAGCGGCGGTCTCGTACAGCATCCGCCACAGCGCCCGCTCCCGCAGCGGGAGGTCACGGCGCGACAGCAGCCGGTGGATCGTCGTCTTGGCCACCGCGCGGGTCTCGTCGGCGGTTTCCTTGCGGCGTTCGGCGTCGGCCGGGACCGAGGGGGCGGCCCAGTGCTTCTTGGCCTGGCACCAGGCGAGCCAGGACGTGACGGCGACGCGGTTGCGGTTCCAGGTCGCCGGCGTCGAGCCGGAGGGCGACGCGCTCCGCAGCCAACATCGCGCCCTCGACCTGCACCAGCAGTCGGACCCGCTCGGACTCGGGCACCTGGTCGTTGAGCAGCACCCGCTCGACCAGTGCGCTGGCGGCCCCGAGGTAGCTGCCCGTCATCAGCAGTTGGAACCAGGCGAAGCCTGCGGTCAGCAGCTCGACCTCCATCTGCCCGTCGTCGTACTTCGAGGACGGGAACAACCCCATCGGCACCACGTCGTCGAAGGTGACCTGCTCGCCCTCCGCCCCCTCGCTGATGGTCAACCCCTCAGAATCCGCGAGGCGCTATTGGACGAACTCTCGACGCCATGACGTAATGGCCTCATGGCGTCGTGACGTCATGAGGCCACAATCTCGGACCGAGGAGCCGTGAACGAGATTCGATGGCCGGGGGCCGAAGGTCCTCGGGCGCCGATCGCCCCGACCATCTACGGCCCCGGCCTCGACGGGCGATCGTCACGGCCTTGCCACGATCCCTCAGAGTCGGGGACAGGGCCGGGGCCCGCGAGTCAGGGTCGGGGCCATGCGAGAGGTGACCTTGCTGGGTGGTCCTTTGGACGGGGCGATGCTCCCCGGGGCGATGGTGCTGGCGGACGACGCGTTGGAGGGGTGCCACCGGAATACGGCAGAAACGGGCCGCGGGGGTGAGGTAACTGCTTGTCAGCTGCCTGAGAGTGCCTCGTAGGCGGTGGAACGGCCGATCTTGAGGGTGCGGGCGGCTTCGGTGACGGAGACGCCGTCGTCGACCAGGCGGCGCAGGGTGGCCAGTTCGGCGGGGCCGATGACGGTGGGGCGGCCCATCTTCTTCTTGCCGGGCAGCATGTTGCCGTCGGCTTCGCGGCGTTTGGCGGCTTCGATGCCCTCGACTTGGCGTTCGGCGCGGAGTTCGAGTTCGAACTCGGCCGCGGCGGCCAGGGCGGTGAACATGAACCGGCCTTCTTTGGTGTCGAGGTCGAAGTTCTCGGTGAGGCTGATGACCTTGACGCCGCGTTCACGGAGGGTGTTGACGGTGGTGAGGACGTGGGCGGCGGAGCGTCCCCACCGGTCGGACTTCCAGAACTTGACGGTGTCGCCGGCCTTGGCGGTGGTCAGGAGCCGTTCCCATTCGGGCCTGTTGGTTCCGCGTTTGCCCGACAGCTTCTCGGTGAACAGGCGGTCGTACCCGGATTCGGCGATGGCGTCGATCTGGAGCTGGGGGTTCTGGTCGCGGGAGGAGACCCGCACGTAGGCGTAGGTTCAGCCGTTCTCGGCGGCCTTGGCCCGGTCAGCCTGGGTGAAGAAGGCGAGGCAGCCGGGCCGTCGGCAGCGCAGGCCGTCCCCAACGTCGGCGGCGTCCCAGACCAGCCCGTCAATTTCCAGGGGGATGCGGGTGGGGTCGCACGCCGCAGCTTCCCATCCGCCGGTGGTCCCGCCCGGGCTGGCCTTCATCTCGTGAGAGACCACGACGACGTGGGCGTACTTGTCCTTGATGGTGGCGCGGCTGCGCCCAGCAGTCGGGCGCTCGAGGCGATGGTGGCGTCAGGTTGGGTGAGTTAGCGGTGGCCGAGGCCGCTCGTCCCCCATTGGTCGTGATGGATGGCGGCGGCCAGCGGGCGCCGTCGCCGCCATCCGTGCCGTTCCAGATCAGGGGCCTCTTCGAGGTGGGTGACGGGACCGAGACACAGCCACGCGACCGGACGGATCTGAACGGGGATACCGAGCAGGTCCCGCACAAAAGGCTCACGGTAGAACGACACCCAGCCGATGCCGAGCCGTTCGGCGGTCGCGGCCAGCCACAGGTTCTGGATGGCCAGGCACACCGAGTACAGGCCGGCGTCGGCGATGGCGTGGCGGCCGAGCACCGCGGGACCGCCCCTGTCCTGGTCATAGGTGACCACGACGGACAGCGTCGACTCGCGCACCCCGTCGATCTTGATCTGGGCGAACCGCCGGGCGGCCTCGCCATCGAGGGTGGCGGCGAAGGTCGCCCGCTCGTGCTGGACGTGGTCGTGGAAGGCGCCGCGGATCTCGGCGTCGCGCACCACGACGAAGTCCCACGGCTGGGACAGCCCGACGCTGGGGGCGGCGTGAGCCGCCGACAGCACGCGGTGCAGCACCTCGTCCGGCACGGGTCCGCCGGTGAACTGGCCTCGCACGTCGCGGCGGCGGTGAATGACATCGTAAAGCTGGCTGTTCATGGGCAGGCTCCCGCTGCGTCGTGCCCCTGGCGGGGCGATGGGCGCGAGGCCGGTCTTCGGACTCCCGGATCAACACCTGACCGCCCGCCTTCCCAGCCCTTACGAGCCAGTGGCTGTGCTTCGCACGTGGACGGCGGCTTCCCGGTCACCGCGGCGGGCCCGTGCCGGAATCACACCGGCTTCCCGATTCTCCTCGCGACCGCAAGGCACCTCGCAACAGTTCGCCGAGAGTACGGTAGCTGATCACCTCACCGCTTGCGATTGTGGCCGGGCCGGGTCCTTGAGGATCTTCCGCCACAGCGCCGAGGCGAAGGCGTCCACGTCGACCGACAGGACCACCGTGCCCGGCGTCCCGTCGGCCCCTTCGCGTTCCAACTCGATCCGCTCGGGGACGAACACCGCCCGGGCGTGGCGTTGGGCCTTCAACCACACCAGCAGCGCCAGCAGATGCTGATCATCCTTCGTCCTACCGCGCGCCCACTCCACCTCAACGGCAGACGGGGTGAACATCTCCGCGAGCTCCCGCGCCGAAACCGCCCGCGCGAACCTCGGGTACGCCGTCCGATCAATCGACGCCACCCAGATCCCCGGAAACCGCCACCAACCAGCACGAACCCCGCGAGTCTAACGACCAGTGATCAACAGCGCGGCCCGTTTCTGCCGTAGACCAGGCTCCAGGACGGAAGGGGAGCAGACACCCTGAGCAGACGCGTCAGCAGTCCTACCCCTGTTCCCGGGGGCCACGGATAGGACTTCCAGTCCCGTCCGCCGGTCTGCAGCAGCACGAAACTCTCTAGCATCGACTCGAACATCCCGGACTCCTCCTCAGAGGAGTTCGCCCCTCGCGGGGTCGGGGTCGAGGAACAGCGGGACAGTCGTTGGCGGTGAGAAAGATCTTGTTTCTCGTTGTGGCGGTGGGCTGGTCGAATGCGAAAGGGTCAGGCGGTCAGAGCCCGCTGAAGTGAGGGCGCGGCTCCGGAAGACACCGCCCCGACGCCCTGCACAGTCTTCCGCGACCTGCGACGCAGCGGTTTACCGCCAATGACTGTCCCGCTGTTCCTCAACCCCGGACATGCACGGCGACGCCCGCAAGGAGCAGCGTCGTCGCATGGACGTGGCGTAGATCGTGCAACCGGGCCGCAGGGAGCGGATTCTCCCAAGGAGGAGTGCGCGACCCGCCGGGCGGATGATGGCCGGTGTACCTTTGGCCGATCATCTGACGAGGCCGTCACCGGTGACGATGAACACGTGCGAACCATCGTCGCTGAGGCCACTGCCTTCGGGCTCCTGACAGCGGCCTCACCCGCCGGTCACACCAGCTGTGCCCGCGTGGGACGAGTCTTCATATGAGCTGCGAGGGTGGCTATGTGGTGGATCGGCTTGCTCGCAGCCGTCGTTCTCCTGTCGTACGTGGCCTACCGGTGCACGGCGAGCGTGACGGCGTGGAGTGCCGCGGCCGCGATCGTCGCGGCCACGGGTGTCGTCGCCGTCCTCGGCCGGACTCCGCTGGAGATCGTCGGCACGGCGCTACTGGCCGTGGGGCTGGGCGCGACGAGCTGGGCCCTGGGCAGGACGGCCCGGCTGCGCGGGGCGCGACGCCGGGCGCTGGCGGCCTACCGCTCGGGAGAGTGGGCAGTGCCCGGCCTGGCAGCGGCCTCCGAACGGCACAGGCTCGCCGCCGACCTCCATGACACCGCGGCGCATCGGCTGACCGGCATCATGATCGGCGCTTCGTCCGCGCTGCACGTCGCCGATCCCCGGCTGAAGGCCGAAGCGAGCGCGCACGCGGCGACAGAGGGGAGGTTGGCCGTGGCCGAGCTCACCCGGCTGACCGCCCTCGATCAGCAGGCGGCGCGAACCGACCTGGCAGAGGTCGACGCGCTGGTCGCGGGATGGCCGGGGCGGCCACCGGTCTATCGCAGGAGCGTGGAGTCCGCGCCGCCGCTCATCGCCGCGCTGGCCTTCCGCGTGGTGCGCGAGGCACTGACCAATTGTCGGCGCTACGCTCACGGAGCGCGCGTCGAGGTGGGCCTGGCACGGCGGAGCGACCGGCTAGTGGTCACGATCGACGACTGGGGACGTGCGGAGACGGGCGAGCCGTTCGCCGGGGGATGCGGGAGCGGCCTTTCGGTGCTGCGGGCCGACTTGGCGACGGCGGGCGGCTCACTGTCGGCCGGCCGGTCGGCACGAGGCTGGTCGGTGCGTGCGGAACTCCCTCTGACCATCAATCAGGCCGCCACCGAGAGGCCGGGCGGCAAACTGCACGCGTGGGCACTGGTGGGGTTGGCCGCTGGGATTCCGGTGGGCGGGCTGCTGATACCTGGGGCAGGTCCTCCGCTGTCCGCGCAAACGCTGGTTCCACTCCTGCCCCTGCTCGTCGTGCACGCCCTGGCACTGCGTTTCCACACACACCGGCCGGTCGTGGCCGTGCTCCTGGCCTTGTCCATATATCCGCTCCTGGTGGCGGCGCGATGGGCGGGCTGGCCGGTGCCGTCAGGCGGGGGCTTCTTGTGGAGCGGCTGGGTGGAGTTGATCATGATGTATGGCATTGGCGCGGCGAGGCGGCTGCGAAGCTGGCCGGCACCGGCGGCGGTGGCGGTGACGACCGGGGCGGCGCTGGCCTGGAGCCCGGAGATCACCGGTAACCGCGTGGGCGTCTGGGCGGTGCTGAGCGTCTGCCTGTTGATGCCGATGGCGGGGGTGTGGGCGGCAGGCGTGGCAATCACGACCAGGCGGGCCGGTCGTCATGCCGCCGCCGTCGTGCGCCATCACCGGTTGAGCGAGGAAGCGGCACGAGCGGAGCGGGCCAGGGTCGCCACCAGGCTGCGTTCGACGGCGTTGCTGCGCGCGCAGGCGGTGGTGGCCGCCGTGGACCTGGAGACCGTGATGGTCGAGGCGCGCGCAGGGCTGAACGCCCTGCGGGACCTGCTCGATGAGCTACGTAGCCCGGTGGGCGAAAATGCCCCGCCCCCGTGCCTGGCCGGGATCACCGCACTGGCGGCCCGCCACGAAGCGGTCGTGCGCTTTCTCGGCGAGCCGCGCCAACTGCAGGGAGCTGTGGAGGCGACAGCGTTCTGGGTCGCCCGCGAGCTTCTTGGTCACGATGGGATGCTCGTGGTGAGCTGCCTTCCCACTGGGGTTATGCTCTCGGGCATGGCGGATGCGGGGGCCAGACGACGGCTGCGGGCCGTGGCCGACGCGGCCGGCGGCGGCATGGCCCGCCGTGGCAGGTGGGTGCGGATCTGACTGCCCGAGGTGGGCGTGTGATCCGGGTGCTGGTGGCCGATGACCAGGCGATGGTCCGGGCCGGGATCGCCGCGATGTTGTCGGTCGAACCCGACATCGAGGTGGTGGGCCAGGCCGCCGATGGGGCGGCGGCGACCGCGCAGGCCATCACCGAGGTTCCGGACGTCGTGCTGATGGACATCCGGATGCCCGGCACCAATGGCTTGTCGGCCGCCGCCACGATCACCCGCCGGCTGCCGGCGGTCCGCGTGGTGATGCTGACCACGTTCGGGCTGGAGGAATATGTCCACACCGCGCTACGCGCGGGCGCCTGTGGTTTCCTGCTCAAGGACGCCGAGCCGAGGCGGGTGATCGAGGTGGTCAGGCTGACCGCGGCGGGCCAGTCGTTCCTCGACCCGGCGATCACCTCCCGGCTGATCAAGCGCTTGGTCCCACACCTGCCATCACCCGCCCCCGCGCTGAACACGTTGACCCCGCGCGAAGATGACGTGCTGTGGCACCTCACACGCGGCCTGACCAATGCCGAGATCGGCGCGGCCTTGGGCATCAGCGCCACGACCGTCAAGGAGCACGTCGCCTCCATCTTGGCTAAGCTCCAGGTCCGCGACAGGCTGCATGCCACCATTTACGCCTACGAGAGCGGCTTCATCTGGTCGCGTGAGCCCTAACGGGCGATCACCTGCACCTCGGGAAACCGTGAGGAACGCCTGTCGAGCAGGTCGCCTTTGCGCCGTAGATGCAGATCGAAGAAGGCCATGGTGTAGGCGCGGGTGACGGCCACGGAACGCGCCGCCGACAGTGTGCCGTTTACCGCTCGGAACTGCTCCTTTGACAGGCCGATCACCGGCGCCGCCTGCTCGTACAGCAGCGGCAGGTCGGTATAGGAATTGTGCTTGACGCCCTTGGTCTTCACGTGCAGCCGCCAGCCCTTCAGCCGGGACCAGAAGGCCTTCTGCCCGCGGATGGGCTTGTCGAAGATCTCGGCCTCCATGAGCATGTACGGCTTGGCCAATCCTTTGGCGGCCACCTTGCCGAGGGCGGGTCCGTCCAGGTTCAAAACCGCCTTGACCCGCCGATCCTCCAGCATCGTCGCGGCGGCCGTCGCTCCTCCCGCGGAATGGCCGAACATGCCGACCTTGCTCAGGTCGAACGCGCCACGCAGCCCCTCCGGCAGCTTCCGGCCTTCAACATCGGGGTTCTGCCCCTTGTTCAGCTCCTTGAGCCGGTCCAGCACGAATCGCGTGTCGGCCACCCGCACCTTGATCTCTTCGGCCTTCTCGTCCAGCCGGCTCACCGGGACCGGCTTCAGGACACGGCCGGTGACCGTGCCGTTGGGGAACTCCACCTCGCCGGCATCGCCCGGATGATCGATCGTGACCACCAGGTAGCCCCAGCTGGCCAGTTCTTCGACCGTGGTGGTGTTCATGGAACGGTCGGCGCCGTTGCCGGGTGAGAACAGTACGACGGGCAGCCCTCGGCCCGCCACAGGGGCCCCTTCGCGGCCATGGGTCAAAGGCAGGCTGACAGCCGCAGGCGAGAGGCCGCTGTTGCGATAGAAGGCCTCGGCGGCGCGAGGCGGCAGCCAAGGCGCAGCGGGGTGGCCGTCCGGACGACGGGTGGGGTACCACAGGCTGATCATCAGCTCACGCCGGTCATGTGCCTTGATCCACGGGTCGGCCCTGGAGCCGTCACGCAGGTGCAGCGCGACAGTGCCGATCTCGCGTGGACCTGTCGGCTGGGGCAGGGCCACAGTGACGGGCTTTGACATGGCCTGTACGGCGGGCCCGGTGAGCAGAAGGCCGACCGCCACCGCAGAGGCCACGCCCCGTCTGAGCAATGCGCAATTCATAACGGCCACGCTAGGGAGGCTCGCTGTCCAGAAACTCCCCACCAGAGATGATTTTGGCACTCATACGAATGAAGGAAGCACCCCTCCGCCCGGAGGGGAGGTCAAGGCCCGCTTGAGCTTGGCATCACGGCATCCATCATGTCGCTGGAGCCGATGCGGTAAGCCGATACGAACTGGGGCTGCTCATCGCCCGACGCGATGGACTCGACGCGGACCAACTGCCTTCAGGCCGGCTGAGCGGTGGGCGGGGTGTCGACGTTCCGGGCACCCGGACCTCTTTCTGCAGCAGAACCCTTGTGGCCTTACACGTGTAAGGGTAGAGTCGGCAACATCCTTACAGGTGTAAGAAAGAGCGGCCGGCCCGCGCCGACATATGGGAAAAGTGTTATGAATACAAGCAGGCAGGCAACCGCAATTGCGGGCGTGTTAGTCATCGTGGGCATGATCGCCGGCGTGCTAAGTGTTGTTCCCGTCCTCGAGGAGCCACACTATCTCGATCTCATTTCTGCACATGAGAGCCAGGTCATCGTCGGCGCAGTTTCTCAGTTCATCATGATCCCCGCCTATGTCGGGTTTGCGCTGTTCCTGTATCCGGCATTGAGGATGGAGAATGAAGCGCTCAGTCTGGGTTTCCTTGGATTTAGACTGATCGCAGCGATGTTCCATTTCATAGGCGTGATTTTCTTGCCTTTGTTTCTTGTGCTGGGTCAGGAGTTCGCCCAAGCCGGCGCTTCAGACACATCCCACCTGGAGGCCTTGGGTGAGCTGCTGCGGACGGCGCGCGACTTGGTTAATCATGTCGCTTTGATCATCTCGCTGACCCTCGGAGATCTCCTATTTTTCTGTATTCTATATCGGTCGAGATTTGTCCCTCGCTGGTTGTCCGCGTGGGGACTCATCGGGGCCGGATTAGCTATGTTGGCGAGCTTCTTGGTGCTGTTTCGTCTGGTTGATGTCGTCACGCCACTCTACCTGGCCATAAATGCGCCACTGGCCCTACAAAGCTTGGTCTTGGCCACGTTTTTGATCACAAGAGGCTTCGATACAAAGACATTGACTACGGGCCGCCAGCACGACGGCTGACGTGCACGTCGTCCCAACTTGTTGCGACGGCTGTGCGCGCCGAGAACTCGGTCATGTCATGCGACCTGCAGATACTCGTCTATGAGGCCGCCGAGTCGATCTCGTCTCAGCGGTCGCTGCGGAAGGCAGGGGAGTGCGGTCGAGCCTCGCGGCAACCTGACCTTCTGCTTTTCAGTCCTTGATGTGTCTGCGCGCACGCCCTGCGTGGCACGAACGCCCGGGGCTCCTCGCTAGATATCGCTGAACACGCCGCCGGTCCCCGCTGCGAGCGTTTCCGGGGAGGGGCAAGGTGAGTCTCACGTAGCGGTGTCGGGGGCTCTACCTCCGGCGAGCTTCGAGCGCATCCAGAATCAGGTCCAGGCCGTAGCCGAACTCGCTCGTGTGGTCGTAGCCCGGCCGCAGGGCGTGGTCGACGATCATCTCTGTGAGGTACGGCAACTCGTCCGCCGGCAGGTGCTCGAGGATGCTGCCGGCCACTTCCTCGACATCGTCCGGCGTCGTCATCGGCAGGTTCGCCTCCTGGAGGACGAACCCGCTGATGTAGCTGTCGATGAGCGAGACAGCGTGCGCGGCCATCGGCAGCGTGAACCCCGCCTCGCGGAGGACACCGAGGACGGCGTCGTGGTGGCGTAGCGTCGCCGGCCCCGGGTTGCGACGGGAGTCCATGAGGCCGAGAGCCCAGCTGTGCTGCGACAGGACCGCACGCGCGGAGGAGGCGCGCGCACGGATCGCGTCGCGCCAATCGTCGTACTCGGCGCTGGGTAGCTTGATCGCCGCGAACACCATGTCGGTCACGCCGTCGAGGATCGCGTCCTTGTTCGGTACGTGGTGGTAGAGCGACATCGCCTCCACGCCCAGTTCCTGCGCCACCCGTCGCATCGTGATCGCCTCCACGCCGCCGCGATCCGCGACCCGGATCGCGGCTTCCAGCACTAGACCTCTGCTGAGCGGTTGCCGTGGCGGTAGCGGTGGTGGTGGGGACACGACGGCTCCAGGGTGCGGATGGGATTGACAACCTTACAATTGTAAGCCAGCCTTACGCTCGTAAGTTGCCTTACTAACGTAAGTCCTCCCGGGTGGGAATCAGCTGGGAGCCCGGCGAACGTCTGACCCACGACGCGCCCCGCCGGAGCGAGGGAAGGAGATGCCGATGCCGATGCCGAGGTGGTGGGGGCACGTGAACAAGCGGGTATTCAATCCTCGCGCGATCGCGAGCGGGACGTGGCCGGTGCTGATTCACGTCGGTCGCATTTCTGGCGCGACGTACCGCACGCCGCTCGATGCGCATCCTGTCGACGGCGGCTACCTGTTCGTTCTGGTGTATGGATCGCGCTCGGACTGGGTGCAGAACGTCCTGGCAGCCGATGGTGCGTGGCTCCGGGTCGACGGGAGGGAGGTGGAACTCGCCGCCCCACGCCTCGTCGGGGAAGACGAGGCGTTCCAGGCCCTCTCCGATGAGGTGGCACGCCCACCGAGGCTGCTCCGTATCACCGAGTTCCTCCGTATGGACCTGGTCGCAGGCTAAGGTGTGGTCGCGGATCTCCGCGCGAGCCCGCCGGATCAACGCCACCACCACGGCGCCGCGCCTGAATCCAGTGCGACGTTCCCTACCGGAAGTACAGATCCACCCCGGTCCTGGCATCAGGAAGGCAGGCCCGACAATCTCGGCTTCCCCGCAGCGCGTTCGCAACCTCCGTTGAGGAACGGAGCACTAGGTCGGCTGCCTCCACGACGGTCAGTCCCGTTCTCGCCTGCTGATCAGGGAGTGCGTCCTGGCACAAGTGGTCTCCAAGAGAGTGCACCCACCCTGAGGGCATGTACAACACACTCGGGCTTGAAGCATGACCGACGAAGCCAAGCCCGGCAAAGAGACATGGTGGCCGACCGAAGGGGCATGGTGGCGTATCCCGCTGGCCGCGCTGGTCGGCGTCGTGATTCCGCTCTTCCTGGTGGCGAACTTGATCGTGGTCGTGGTGAAGGCATCCCAGCCGTGCGTGTCACCACCCGAGGGCACCTGGTCGCCGACCGCCGCCCGTACCGAGACCCGCATCGATTTCCCGCTCACCGCGGCGGACATGCCCCGTACCTTCCCCCTCCCGGACGAGGAGTCCTTCATCCTCGTCGCGGCCTACCAGACGCCCGGTGAGAAAAAGGTCCAGGTGTGGCGGCGCTACCCAGAGCACACAGACCCGGACGCCTCACTCGACGAGGAACTGCAGCAGTCCGCTTTCACGACGGTCAGGAGTAGGTCCGGCACCAGGACCGCCGATGCCTGCGCCGAGGGAATCGTGGCGATGCCGACCGCCCCGCTCGGTGGCGCGGCGGCCTGCTACCTGTCCCAGTTCAGCGACGCGAAGACCCACATCTACAAGCCGGGGGCGGTGTGTCTTTTCTTCGACCGGTGGTCCGGGGCGAAACTGGAGGGGCCGGACATGACCGTGAGCGAGCTGGCCGAGCTGATGTCCCGCCTGCGACCCGCCATCCAGGTCCCGCGCACCCCGTGACCGCCTCCCTCGCCGGATATCGCACGTTATATCCGACCTGGGAAAACGCGGCCTGACCCCGCATTTCCGCTACGCCCACCGCTCCTGACCGGGGGTACAGCCGCCGACGGCCTCAACCGCTTCCCGCCAGGCCGGGCCGCAGGTGAGCCGTACAGCCTGTCCTCCAGAAGCAGGTCAGCAGGAGCGATGCCGCACCCATGCTCCCCCGGCCTCGGCGGCCCGCGTACGGAAATCGCGTCCTTCCACCGGGCCGAACCGCGCCTTGTACAGCCGGGACAGCGTCCACAGCGCGGCCAGGCCGGTGACCGCGTCCGCGGGCGCGGACCGCCACGCCGGTACCCGGGCCAGCAGCGCCTCGGTCTGCTCCGAGGTGTGACCCGCCTCGATGAAACGGGGAGCGAGCATGACCGCGTCCACCCACCCGGCACCGCGCACCGCGAATGCCCAGTCGATCACGTACGTTCGCCCATCATCGATCCGGAAGTTGCCGGGGTGCAGGTCGTGGGCGTCACCCCCCCCCCAGCGAGTCGAGACTGAACGTGACCCAATTGCGAGAGAGCGCCCTGTGCACCAAGGCTTTCACCGAACTCGCCGAGCTGGCGTCGTACGGCGCGACAGCACGGACGTTGATCGTCACGACCATCACCGCCTTGGAGATGTGACAGCTTGCTTCACATGTCCAACTACACGTTCTGCTCAGCCAGCCGGGCGAAGCTCGCTCAAGGGTCCAGTGGGGAGCGCGATCCACCCCTCGGAGCGCGCCGAGCGAGTTTGGTCCTGCGTCGGAACGGTCACGAGGCCCTGAGATGCGGCGCGGGCGGTGAGCGCGGCGATGACGGCGTCTATCGCATCGTCGCACGTGCGGCAGATCTGTTCGTGGGCCCCCAGGTCCAGCCATGGTGCCGCTTCCTGAAGTTTGTCGACCAGTTGTGTAAGTTTGCCGCGATTCGCTGAGCGTTTGTAGCCGTCGTGGGGCAGACCCCAGCATTTGAGCGAAGCCGCAGGATAGACCTCCACCACAACACCGATGCCGCTGCGGTCAACCGGCTGCCCCTGCCGGGCAAGGTCGGCGAGTAGGGCCGCGCAGCGCATGGCGGTGTGGCCGATGCGATCAGCGGAGACGCTCAGGGGTCTGAGTACCAGCTCCGAGGTCACCTGGTCAGTGACGCGGAAGGCAAGCTCCCTGCGCCAGTCAATGCCTGCAATGCCGCTGGGTACCTCGACATGTCCAATGCGGTGAGCCGCGATGAAATCAATGAATTTGTCCGGCCAACCGAGCGGACAGTCAATGCCAGCCTTGTCCGCGTCCTTGATCGCTTCAATGATCAGTTCATCGTCTGCCAAAGTCTCGACCCTGCAGACGCGGGCACTATCGGCAGACCAATCGAGCCAGGCCACCGCTGTCTTGTCTACTTTTGTTGCCAGGTCAACACCAACCGTAAGCACGGTCTTACGGTAGAACACCGGTTGGTCAGCGGACAGGCAGAACTTCCATGAAATCGGCCCATACCGCCGATCGGAGTTCCCAGCAAAATCCTGAACTCCCGCCAGCTCTCTTTCCTCGTCAACGGTGTACGCCGCTCAACCTAACGATCATCACGCGTCCGTCGTGACATAGAGTTTTGGTCGCCTTCCTGGGCACGCGACGATCCCCCTTCCGCCGTGAACGCCGGACGGTGCATGGGTTGCCGCCGTACGTTCACCTCGCCAGACGCTGTGCGAGATCGACCAACTCCGGCAGGCGCAGCACCCGCTCGCCGGCTCCTGGCAGGGGGACGTGCAGGGGTTCGGTCCAGCGTACGGGGATGGCGTCGGCTCCGTAGAGCGCACCGGCGAGACCGCCGGTGACCGCGGCAACGGTGTCGGTGTCACCGCCCAGGTCGATCGCGACGCGCACCGCGTCCGCATAGCTGGAAGTGGTACGCAGTGCCCAGAGCGCCGAGCCGAGGCAGGGCCAGACGGCACCGTTGAACTCGGTGGCATCGTCGGGGTGCCAGCCACCACCACCGCACATCTCGTTCTCCTCGCCGGGAACGGGAAACCGAGCGGAGAACACCCCGGCGAGGCCGAACTCGAAGGGAGCGCCCAGCGCATCGCCTACCGCCGAGCCCACAACGGCGCCGACGGCACGCCGAGTACGGTTCATCGCGGCAGCCTACCGGGAGATATTTCCGACGCTCAGCCTCGAATCCGCTGATTCAGCAGGAGCGATGCCGCACCCATGCTCCCCCGGCCTCGGCGGCCCGCGCACGGAAATCGCATCCCTCCACCGGGCCGAACCGCGCCTTGTACAGGCGAAACAGCGCCCACAGCGCGGCCAGGCCGGTGACCGCGTCCGCGGGCGCGGACCGCCACGCCGGTACCCGGGCCAGCAGCGCCTCGGTCTGCTCCAGGGTGTGACCCGCCTCGATGAGACGGGGGGCGAGCATGACCGCGTCCACCCACCCGGCACCGCGCACCGCGAACGCCCAGTCGACGACGTACGGCCAGCCGTCGTCGATCCCGAGAAGGGGAGAAGACATCGGAGGCGGGCCATGAGGGCGGGCGGTCATGAAGTAGACACCCTCCTCCAGGAACCGCCCACCGGCGGTGCCGTCGATGGACCGTCGACGGTGTAGTGGTTGGCCTGGCCACTGACCTGACATGTGGCACGAGCCTTGTGGACGTAGCCGTAGACAGTGTTACGACACTGCGAGGTCGCCCCCTCCAGGAGAGGATTACTGAAAGTCGAGGGCGAGGAGTAGCAGTTCGGAGCAGCGACAGTGGTGGAGGTGGAAGCTACAGCGGGTCCGGTACTGAGCCGATCATAAGTTTTGGTACGTGCTGGGTGGCGGTGGGAGATCGAGTTCGGGCGGCCCGGGGTAACCCCCGGCTTTCTTGTTCAGTACGACGGGGTGTCTTTTTCGCCGCGGAGCACCCGGAGTGCCTCCTCGGCCCGATTCTGGGCCTCCTGATGCGTCAAGCCGTCCACGGAGGCGACGAAGGAGACGAAGACGTCCCTGTCGGGGGCCTTGAAGCTGAAGGTGTCTCCCAGCGAGGGGAAGATTCTGCGCGTGAGCTCCATCGTGGACGCGGTGATCTTCTCGTTGGGAGTACTGTCCCCGCCGATTGCCGAGAGCATGCCGAACCATGCGCCGAGGCGCCACGTCAGGGCCTTGGCGAAGGCGATGTTGAACGGAATCCCCACGATGGGAATGGAGCCGACGAGCTTGTCCCAGAGCAAGTCCTGGGCGAGGAAGGGAATATTCGGCTTCAGGTATTCCTTGGCGGCCTCCGCGGTGATGTGGCCCCTGCCGTAGATGCTCCGTACGTCGTTCCACAGGTCGATGTAGAACGGAATCGCGATCACGTCGACGACCAGGTTCGCTCCGCCGCCGAAGAACCCGCTCGCACCCTGCGCCAACACGTTTCCCGTCGCGAGGGTGCTGGTTCTTTCGTAAACCCGCGCGGCGCGCTCCTCTTTTTCTTTCATGTTCCCTTCCGCTTTTTCGTGTCCTGCCAGATGAAATGAGGCCGGGGCACTGGCCGTACCGAGTGTAGAACGAGGATTGATCTCTGGATACGGTCCCGTTCCCCGGGGCGATGGCCGCCCCGCGGGTTGTTTCCCCGGCGCGTGCCGCCGGGACCTGACGGCGTCCCTCATCCCTTCAGGGGCCGGCGGGGCGAGAGCGGCGTCCGTGGCGGATCGGTACGGCGGCCGAGGCCGGGGGTAGTGCCGAGCCGGTCGGCCAGGCGCCGCCTGACGCGCCCGAGCGGGAATCCATTCGATTCCCGCTGTGTAGTGAATTTTTCGGACAAAACGATGTCGGATCTGCTAGGAAGATGCCCGGCAAAGATCCGTTCCAGAGAGGGGCATTGTGGGGAGCGACGACAACCAACGGTCGTACGGAGAGGATCTCCGCGAGCAGACCGGCCCGGTGGGACCCGTGTCGCAGCGTGAGCCTGGCCGCACGGGGGGCGACGTGTTGTCGGATGGATGGGGTTCGGGAACAGCTCAGGTGCCTGTCCACGGCGACATCCAGGTGTATGTCCAGAGCGATGTCCCCGTGTCCGTCCGGAGTGACGCGCAGGGGTCCGTCCACGGCGACACCTCGGTGTCCGTTCACGGCGACGAACTTCAGGAGACCGCGGCTTTCGACGAGGAAGACGAGCGCTCCTGGCGCGAGGTCGGCCAGGACCCGGAGCAGACGCGCGGCTTCCTGGGATCGGGCTGGACGGGGGAGCCGGACGACGAGAAGCCCCAGGGCAAGGTGCTCCTGGCGGTCGTCGTGGGTGTCGTGGTGGCGGGACTCGCGGGCGGCTGGATGCTGTCCTCCACCGTGGGCTCGACGCCGGACGCCGCATGTCCGCCCGGTGTCAACTGCGCGACGGGCGAGCGACCGCAGCCGTATCCGGCGGACCTCCCGGCCGAGGAGGCGACGAGGCCCGCTGTCGAGCAGAGCATCACCCCCGAACCGACGACCTCCTACGCTCAGGCGTCTCGCAGTCCGGCCCCCCGGCCGACGCCGACTCTCAGCACTCCGCCGGTGAAACCGGCTCCGGAGCCCGCCGGGGAGCGCAGGGATGACGGCGCCAAGAACGTGCAGCCTCGGCCGCAGGTCTCCGCCGAGCCCGTTCCCTCGCAGACGGCCCAGGCTCCGATTCGGGACTCCGCTCCCGCTGAGAACCCCGCTCCGAGCCAGAAATCAGCTCCGGCTGAGAACCAGGCTCCGGCCGAGGACCCGGCTCCGAGCGAGAAGCCGAAGCGCGGTGGCGGCCTGCTCGACTGGCTGTTCTGAGCACTGTCCGTCCTTTCAGTCCTTTTCCTCCACGCAGGTACACGCACCACGCCTGTACGCCGACTGGTGCGGAGATCCCGCGTCCTGCCAGAGCAGGACGGCGTCCTCGACCGCGTCCCACAGCCGTAACGGACCGTGCTGGCGAACCGTCCACCCACCCGCCGGGTCGGGCCGGGTGGTGGCCTGTGAACCGGTGGCCACGTCCAGCAGGGCGACCTCCTCACCGCCACCCAGTCTCACCGCCGACGGCGCGGCCAGCTGCCCCACGAACAGCCCGGCCGGATCGTCCAGGACACACGGGTCCACCAGGCTGCTCCTGCCGTCGCCGATCCCGAGAAGAGGAGAGGACATCGGAGGCGGGCCATGAGCGTGGGCGCGTACCCGGCGGCGGCGAGCGCGTCGCGAGCCCGCCTGGCCACGACCTGGTCGTACTCGATCGAGGTCACGGCCTTGTCGCCGAGCCGATGACACATCAGCGCCGTGGAGTACCCGGTTCCGGTACCGATCTCCAGCACCTTCTCACCGCCGGAAATCCTCGCGGCCTCCAGCATTCGCACGACCAGGCCGGGCATCGTCGACGACGACGTGGGCGCCCCGCAGGCGAGACCACGCGCCTCCTTGACCATCACGCCGTCGACCTGCGTCGCCTACGTCTCGTCGCGGTAGACCAGCTTCAGCCATTCGTCCCCGGTCATCTCCTCGCGGCGCACCACCTCCCACCGATCGCCGTACTCGGTGGCCCTGGCGATCGCCGAACCGAGAAACGGCTCGCGCGCCACGGACTCGACCGCGTTCCGCCACGCCGGGTCGCGCAGACATCCGGTCCGGGCGAGCCGGTCGGCAAGGTCACGGCGGAGCCGCGCGGCCAGGCCGGGCGTGCCATGAGCGGTCACGGTCGTTCCTCCAGGAGCAGATCGGCGAGGGCTGCGGCGATCGGCAGGCCGGTGGCGTCTTCCAGCCAGCCCCACTGCCCGTTGGGGTTGCACTCAAGGAACACCGGAGCACCGTCGGCGGTGAGCGCGAAGTCGAACGCACCGAAGCGCAGACCGAGGTGTTCGACGTACGCGAGACAGCCCTCGGCGAGACCGGGCGGAGGCTCGACCACAGCGTATGAGAGGCGGTCGTAGTCCTGCCGCCAGTCGAGCAGGCCGGAGTCGATTCGGACGCAGAACACGTGCCTGCCGACGACGGTCACCCGCAGGTCGGCCACCTTGTCGACACGTGTCTGGAACAGGTGCGCGGCACCCTGCTCTCCCAGCTCGCGGGCGAGCGTACGGTCCTGCTCAGCACGCACATCGTCGAGGACGTGGCGCAGACCTGCCGCTACCTCGCGGTACTGGCCAAGGGACGCCTGGTGTTCCGGGGAAGCGTCATGGAACTGGTCTCGCAGGCCGACCACCAGGTGTGGGCGCTGGCCACCCCTGGCCCCGCCCCCTCACAGGGCAGGGTCGTGGCCGCCGTCCCCGAGGGAGCGGGCATGCGCTACCGGCTCATCGCCCCCGCCCCCGACCCGCACGCCCGCCCGCCCGGCCGAACCGACCCTGGAGGACGGCTACCTCGCCCTCATGGACGCCAACGGGTAGCCGTGGAAGGCGGCTCCCTCCCACGACGGCCCGGAGGCCACCGTCCGGGCGGCCGTACCCGGCGAACCAGGCGCCCGAACAGGGGCCGGGCGCCTGGCCTGACCGTGCCCGGACGCCCGGCCGGTGGGCGTCCGGACGCCTGATCGGTCAGGCGTCCGGACGGCCGGTCCCGGTCAGGCGCCCGGACGGGCGGCCCTGGTCAGGTCAGGTCAGCGGACGGCCCGCAGGGCGTCCACGATGCCGTAGCCGTAGAAGCCGTTACGGAGCCTGTTTCCCTCGCACACGTGCGTCGTGACGACCGTGTTGCCGTTCGACAGGTGCCGCGTGTAGGTGTAGGCGGCGGGGGTGGGGCAGTCCTTCCTGGTGGCGGACGCCTTGAGCACCGTCTCCACGACGGCGGGGTTGAGCGTCTTGCCGCCGTGCGTCCGGTCGCGGTGGCCGAACTTGCTGACGATCAGCGCCGCCACTCCCGCGGCGCGCGGCGAGGCCATCGAGGTGCCCTGGAGGTACTGGTAGTAGGCGCAGACGCCGTTCTTGCAGTCACGGACGACGCGGGCGACGTTGGGCGTGCCGTCGGGGTTCAGCTCACCCCGCGCCTCGGCGAGCGACCGGGGGTAGGCCGACAGCGTCGTCCTGGTGACGTCGCTGGTGTTGGTGGGCGTGTCGTAGCTGTCCCCGCCGGGGGCGGCCAGGTCGACGGAGCCGTTGCCGTAGTTGGAACCGTAGGACTTGCGCTCGCTGATACCGGTCGCGGAGACCGTGATCACGTGGTTGCCCTCGACCGGCATGATGGAGCAGTCCGGCGAGATCGTACGCGAGTAGGGCAGCTCGCCCGGCACCCGGACGAAGTTGGGGCTTGAGGTGTCGGCGTACTCCCTGCTGAGGTCGCTGAACTGGTTGCCGACGGCCGTGACCAGGGTCACGCCCCTGGCGTGCGCGTAGTCGAGCGCCCGCTGCATGGCCTTGATGATCGTGGTCTGCTCCAGGCGGTCGGCGGGAGAGTCGGCCGGGTTGTTGACGCAGTTGGACAGCCACGGGTCGATGTAGTAGCTCATGTTGGCCACGTCGATACCGACGTCACCCGCGTAGGTCAGCGCGTCCACGCTCGGCTGGAGGAAGAAGTAGCCGATGTCCGAGCCGACCCGCAGGTTCACGATCGAGACCTTGGGCGCCACGCCCGCGATGCCCAGCCCGTTGATCGGCGAGGCCAGCGACGACGCCACGTGCGTGCCGTGACCGTCCTCGTCCACGTCCGCCGGGTCGTTGCAGGAACGGTCCGGCTCCTCCTCGCAGGGGCCGTCGACCTCGTCGCCGTTGGCGTCGACCGGGATGTCCACGGTGAAGTTGCGGCTCAGCTCGCGGTTGAAGTTCGGCGCGATGTCGGGGTGGGAGCCGTCCACGCCGGTGTCGAGGATGCCGACCAGCACGCCGGGGTCGCCCTGCTCGTGCTTGTACGAGCCGTCGACGGTGGCGTTGATCTGCTTCATGTCCCACTGGAGTTCCGACAGCGGCTCGGCCTCGGGGGCCGGCTTGCCCGGCCTGGTGGAGGGGGTGCCGTACTCCTCCTTGCCCGGCTTCTCCAACGCCTTGGCCGCGAGGGCCTCGCGCACCGCCGCGTCGCTCACCGGGGCGTTCTTGGGTACGCCGCCGACTGACCGGTTGCGGGCGACGCCCTCGATCAGGGCGTTGCCCCCCAACTGACTCGTGAAGCCGGTGTTGGTCGTGGCGACGGTGGCGAGACCGACGGCGCCGTTCTCCTTGAGAATCCTCCCGCCCGCGGCCTGGATGGCACTTCTGGCGTCGGCGGCGTTGACATCCTCCTTGTAGAGGACCACGTATTCGGTTTCCCGGCTGGGTTCCGCACCCACCTGCCGGGCCTGTGCCGGAGCCGCCAGCGTCGCCGCGGCGACAGCGGCGACGGCAATGACGACAGCGCGTTTCACACATACCTCCATGCGTCAAAAAATCCCTCGCCAATATCACCACACCGACAGCACCGCTCCGTATATAAAGAAGGTCGCGGAGAAGCGTAAGAACATGCCATTGACTACTTTCTCGGAATGTCGGATGTAGCGGTTCGCGACACCGGCCCCCCGAGGACGAGAGGGTCGCGCCCCGACAGCGGAACGATCTTCGATCGGCGCGGAACCCGGCCGGACGGCGGCCACCCAGAAGGTCGCCCCCTCCCGCCGCGCGGCGGGCGCGGACGTCCGCCGGGCGCCAGGACGGCGCGATGGGGGTTTCCCCGGCCGGAGGGTCGGCCCCGTACCGGACGGGCCGTCCGCGACCACCGCACACCGCGATCCCACCGGTTCACAAAATCAGCGCGAACCGCCGGAAACAATCCCTGACGCCCTCCATGGAGCCCCACGCCGAACAAATGCCGAGCAATTCATATGGTCATTACCGTAATGCCCGGAAGGAATGAATCCGGATATCGACATGACAGAATCCGGCTCACTCACAGGTGGCCCTCGCTGCCGTTTTCCGCACGCGGCCCCGGGCAGGCCCGGCCGAGGACCCGCCACCCGCCGCCCCGCGGCACCGGCCACCACCGCGCCCCCGAGGGGTGACGGCGGCGGCCCGCCCGACTCCCCTCGCGCGGTCAGTGCCGATACGTGTGACGTCCATGGCTTCCGGCTCGGCGCGGGCCTGCTCGACACTCCGACCATTGAAGGTGTCGATGATGCCGAATATCAGGGGAATTTCCCGTCTGACGGCCTCGACGATGTTCGCCTTCGTACGGGCATGACTGACGCGGCGGCCGGTAATCCGGCTGTGTTCACCGGCGTTGTCGGAATGGTAACCGGTCGTCAGGCTCACCCGGGGTGGCCGAACGGCTCCCACCACTCATCGCGTATGGCGACGAGGTTGGAATAGTTCTCCACTCCGAGGGCCGCGTCGACGACATCGCTCAAGAGCGCCACGAAGTCCGGGTGGAGCGCCGGTTCTCCTC
Organism: Streptosporangium sp. NPDC002607; assembly: GCF_053592655.1. Classification (NCBI taxonomy): domain Bacteria; kingdom Bacillati; phylum Actinomycetota; class Actinomycetes; order Streptosporangiales; family Streptosporangiaceae; genus Streptosporangium; species Streptosporangium sp. NPDC002607. The sequence continues at coordinate 62,328 of NZ_JBSFWD010000022.1, read as the reverse complement.
CGATGAACCGTAGGTGGCTTACATCTTGTTTTTTCGCGTCGGCGATGAGCCCGCGCCGGTCATCGACCTTCATGGTGCCGTGTCCACCGTGTGGCCCACTTGATGCACAGCGGTGGCGGCACTGGAGTTGATACTTTCCGGTCGGTTCGAATTCCAGCCGCCGGCCGGGCAAGGGCGGGGTTTCTCTCACAGTGGCGAACGCGGTTCCCCTCCTCCTTCGCCATGGAGATCGTTTACCCCCGAAATGGCGTACGGGTTACCAGTGGTGGCAGTCATGTCCAGCCCGGCGGGCACTGGTTCATATACGTGCCCAAACCATGTCGGGCCGTCCCCCGGCAGGGCACTCCAATCGGGGTGTGAGGTGGAGGGCGCGCGACGGGCCGCCGTGGGAAACGGACCGCCGTGGGGAAGGCGTACGCGCCGTGCCTGCCGGGGAACGGGGTTTGAGAGCGTCGCGCGAGCGGGGAAGGTCACGGAACGCGGGGGTGGCTATCCCGGCCGGGCGGCGGGAAGGGTGGATACGTTCGCCGACGTCTCGTCAGAAACCGCGGAATTCACCGGAATGGCGCGCCACACCGTCCGGCCTCCGGCTCCGAAATCGCGGACGCCCCAGTTTCCTGCTGAAAGCTCGTCGCCGGACCACCAACCCACGTGTCGAGGGCCTGCTCCGCCATGATGATGTGGAAACGCCGATCCCCCATCCGCAGGATCGCCTGCCGACCGAGTCTGGCGCCGACCGCTGCCTCCAGGTCGTCGTGGACGAGTTCGTAGAAGGCCGCGGACCTGGCCATGATGACCCGGGCGTAGTTGCGAGTCTGCAGGAAGCCGGGGATGTGGAACGGCTCGAAGATCCGGAACAGCCGCGTGTTCAGGTCCTCGTTCCTGATCGCGTTCTGGACACGCCGCTGGCCACCGCGCATCTGGCGTTTCCACTCGACGTACTGGGCGTCGATCGTACGGACGGTGGCGATCAGTTCGGGGATCTGGTCCTCGGCACCGCAGACACGACACCAGGTACGGATGTCCGCCTCGGTGGCGTTCTGCTTGCCCAGCTATCGCTCCAGCGCAGGCAGGGCGTGGAAATCTCGGTTGGCCCCCTACCGCTTGTTGGTCTCCAGCTCCCGCCATTCGGGCGCCAGTATGGAATGCACGATTGAGTCCCGCCACTGATCACCGACCCTGATGTGCCCGCGGATGCGGCCTTCCTCGATCATGCCGACCTTGGTCATCAGCCGGGCCGAGGCATCATTGGCGGGACTACGTGCTCCCCACACACGGTAGAGGCCAAGCTCACCGAAGCCGAGACGGAGCAAAAGTCGTACGACGTCCCCACCGAGGCCCTGGCCCCACTGGTCAGCGCGCAGAGCGAACCCGATCTGCCCGCTGCTCTGACCCGGGTGCTGGGTGTCGATGGCCAGCCGAGCGAAGGCGATCAGGTCTCCCCCTGGCCGAGCGCGGCCTGACATCCGTGGTCGACCACTACAAGGACTGGCCGCTGCGGGATCGAAGCGATCGCGGCCGTGACACATATCAGGAACCTGTGTCGGCGCTTTGCTGTCGCGGCGTGGATCTGTCAGGGACGCCGGAGACGAGGTGCCACACCGTCGTGGCCCACAGGACGGTGGCGGAGCCCAGACCGGCCACGGTTTGGACCCCGGACTCCGAGGCCCCGGAGAGCGCCATGGCGCAGCCGGCCACGCCGACGACGATGAGCAGGCTGCCGGTCCAGCGGTACTCGAGGCGGCCGAACGGTCGCGCCAGCGGGAAGAAGTGCGCGCCGACCACGATCGCGATGAGTGCCGGTATCCAGCTGTACCCGCCGGTGATGTTCCCGACCGCGATGACGACCGCGATCCCCACTCCCTGGCCGACGTTACTCCACTTGAAAGCGCGCGCGCTGCGTTCGTACGCCTCGCGCCCGCCGGTTCCGTCGAGGCGGGCAGCAAGGACAAACAGGGTCACGGCGAGGACGGCTCCGGCGACGAGGGCGGCGGTACGGGCGGAGCCGTCCAGGACGACGGAGCCGACGAGCCACCAGACGGTGCCGAAGAACGTCAGGATCATTCCGGAACCGCGGGTGCCGTACTGAGGGCTCGGGCGAAGAAGGGCACACATGACGTCCATCTAAGCCAACCGGGCGCGAGGATGTGCAGCACGCCGGCGCGGTGCAGTCGCCCGTGGCTGCGGGCCCAGTCCAGCAGCTCGGCGTGCCGCAGGCGGAAATCGCGTCCTTCCACCGGGCCGAACCGCGCCTTGTACAGGCGGAACAGCGTCCACAGCACGGCTATGCCGGTACGCGGGCCAGCAGCGCCTCGGTCTGCTTCAGAGTGTGACCCGCCTCAATGAGACGGGGAGCGAGCATGACCGCGTCCACCCACGCCGGGTCGCGCAGGCATCCGGTGCGAGCGAGCCGGTCGGCGAGTTCACGACGGTCGGTCCCGTTCCCGCCTGCTGATCAGGAGTGTGTTCGGGTACAAGTCGTTTCCAGGAGGGTGCGCCCATCCTGCGGGGCATGTACAACACATGCGGGGCTCTGAAGCATGACCGACAAAGCTAAGCCCGGCAAAAAGGCGTGGTGGTATGTCCTGCTGGCTGTGCTGGTCAGCCTCGGGGCTCCGATCTACTTGGTGACGAACGTGGTCCTGGCCGTGGTGGAGGCGTCCCAGCCGTGTGTGTCACCGCCCACAGGCACCTGGCCGCCGACTGCCGTCCGCACCGAGACCTTCATCGACTTGCCGCTCACCGCGGCGGACATGCCCCGTACCTCCCCCGGCCCGGACGAGGAGTCCGTCATCGTCGCGGTCTACCAGACGCCCGGCGAGAAAAAGGTCCAGGTATGGCGGCGCTACCCAGAACACACAGACCCGGACGCCTCGCTCGACGAGGAACTGCAGCAGTCCGGCAGCAAGACAATCAGGGGCAGGTCCGACACCAGAAGCACCGATGCCTGCGCCGAGGGAATCGTGGCGATGCCGACCAGCCCGCTCGGTGGCGCGGCGGCCTGCTACCCATCCCAGTTCAGCGACGCGAAGACCCACATCTACAAACCGGGGGCGGTATGTCTTTTCTTCGACCGGTGGTCCGGGGCGAAACTGGAGGGACCGGACATGACCGTGAGCGAGCTGGCCCAGCTGATGTCCCGCCTGCGACCCGCCATCCAGGTCCCGCGCACCCCGTGACCGCCCCCCTCGCCGGGTACCGCGCGTTATCTCTGGCCTGTGACCCCGTATTTCCGCGACGCCTACCGCTCCGGGCCGAGGGTACAAGCGCCTGTCCTCCAGAGGCAGGTCAGCAGGAACGATGCCGCACCCATGCTCGCCCTGCCTCGGCGGCTCGTGCACGGAAATCGCGTCCTTCCACCGGGCCGAACCGCGCCTTGTACAGGCGGAACAGCGTCCACAGCGCGGCCAGGCCGGTGACCGCGTCCGCAGGCGCGGACCACCAGGCCGGTACCCGGGCCAGCAGCCCCTCGGTCTGCTCCGGGGTGTGGCCCGCCTCGATGAGACGGGGAGCGAGCATGACCGCGTCCACCCACGCGGCACCGCGCACCGCGAACGCCCAGTCGATCACGTACGCTCGCCCGTCGTCGATCCGGAAGTTACCGGGGTGCAGGTCGTAGTGGAGAAGGGTGTCCCCCTCCAACGCGTCGGGGTCGAACCTGTCGAGCGCCGTCTCGTACACGGCCCGGTCCGGCAACTCCCCGGCGAGCAGGCTCGCGGCCTTGGCCTGCAGTCCCGCGATGTTCACCGCGACCTCCGGGACACCACCAGGACATGGGGTGAGCGCCTCGTTCAGGACGACCAGGGTGTCCAGCACGAGCGGCACGTCCGGCGAACCGGGCGACAGGTCGGCGTCCCGGCCGTCGACGTACTCGTGCAGCAGCACGATCCCCCCTCCACCTCGCCGTTGCACCGCAGGTGGGGGCAGGCCAGGCGGCAGTACGGTACCTGCTCGTCGTTCCCGCTCGTACAGGGACGCGGCCGGGCCGGCGGTGGGGACGGCCTTGAGGAAGACGGTTCCGCCGTCCTCGGTGTGCAGCCGGGCGGCGAGGCCGGGCATGAGCCCTTTGGTCACCTCGCCGGTCTCTTGGCTAAGCCCTCCTTCTTCGCCCCGGCGGTGCCGGCCGCGCAAGCCTCCTTCACGGTCAGCCAGAGCCGGTCGGGGACCTGAACGGTGAACGCCCAGCCGACCAGGTCCTCCTTGGTCGCAACGTTGACCGGGGTGCGGCGCCCTCGCCGCCGGTAAGCGCCCTGCAGCCCGGCTTGGCGCATGAGCCGCTCGACGCGCTTGCGATTCACCGCCAGGCCCAGCGTCAACTCCGCATGCACACGCGGCGCGCCGTAGCTGCCGAGGAACTCGACATGAATCTCACGAATGATTTTCGCCAGCTCGATATTCGCTTGCTCGTGGACGTGGGTCGGCCGAGCCAGTCATGACATCCAGAGCGCGATACCTTCAGCACTCGGCAGGTCACCGCGACAGGGACATCGTCGTCGGCGAGTTTACGGACCAGCAAGTATGCTGTTTTGAGAGAACGTTCTCACGCGCGAAGTAAGCAGCCGCGCATTTCAGGATCTCACTTTTCAGTTCCAACTACTTGTTCTTGCGTCGCAGCTCGGCGACTTTGGCTTTCTCAACCGTCGTCAGCCAGCTCGATGTCCGGCCCTCCTGGTCGGCGTCGGCTTGAGCCAGCCATTTTCGCAGGCAGGATCAGCTGATTCCCAGCTCTCGGGACAAGGTGATGATCGGTTCGTCACCGAGTCGGGCCAGCGCGACGGCGTGCTCACGAAACTTAGGTGAGTGAGGTACGGGCACAGGTTTTCCTTCCCAACCGACACAGGACCGACTCAGACAAGGTATCCGTCCTGTGGGGAAAGATCAGTCGGTTGTGCGGCGGTCAACCCGCCGACTTGCGCATACCACATAATCGGGACATAACCACACAGCCCCATGACGCCTTCAGGCTGCCGAACTCTACGAGTTAAAGGTCAGCTTGGTCGCCTATGCCCTTATCCGCTAAATTTCTTTCCCTGACAGGGGAAAGGGTGAGGAACGTTGAGCCTGTACACCGTCTTCGCGGACTGGGCTAGACGCCACGGCGTCGAGGCAGCCGTCGCTAGCTTCTCGGACTCGTTGCCCGAGGAGATGGTCGACAAGTTCCGAGGCCAGTTCGAGGCTGACAGAGCGAAGGTGCAGGCCGGCGGGCCTCCGATCATCACGGCCGGTTCGGACGACTGGTACAGCGGCCCGGGTGAGGCCGACCGCTACTGGCTGGCCCTGAAGGACCAGTTCAAGACCGATAAGTGGCCTGACGAACGCATCAGCTCCGTGGACCACTCATCCAGCACCGTGGTCGCCCACACCCCACGACCGGACTCTTCCACATGGGACTCCAAAGGTCTCGTGGTGGGATATGTGCAGAGTGGGAAGACCACCAACTTCACCGCGGTCATCGCGAAGATGGCGGATGTGCGGTACCGCCTGGTCATCGTCCTGTCCGGCATCCACAACGGGCTGCGCCGCCAGACCCAGGTACGACTGGACCAGTACCTCAAGGACCTCAACCCCGACCGCTGGATGACACTGACCGGTGAAACCCAGGACTTCGTCGCACAGACCATTGAGGCGTCGGCCGCGCTCAGTGAGGAGAAGACGGTCCTGGCAGTCGTCAAGAAGAACGCGGCCGTGCTGGACAAGCTCATCAGGTGGTTGGACAAGCCGAACAGCCGGAAGGCACTCGCGTCCGCCCCCGTACTGATCATCGACGACGAGGCGGATCAGGCCTCGGTGGCCACGGGTCGGATCAACCCGCTCATCCGCAAGCTCCTGAACCTGATGCCACGCTGCACGTACGTCGGTTACACCGCGACACCCTTCGCCAACGTATTCATCGACCCCACCCAGGAAGACTTATATCCGAAGTCGTTCATCCTCAACCTGCCGCGTCCCGATGGCTACTTCGGCCCCGAGAAGATCTTCGGTCGCGATGCCGTGGAGTGGGAGACTGCCGACGAGCAGGGCCCACCGGACGGTTACGACATGGTGCGCCTGGTCGCCGAGAAGGATGTCCCGCTGTTGCGTCCAGGCAGCAAGGAGTCCGCGGATGGGTTCACCCCCACCATGATCGATGAGTTGGTGACGGCTGTCCGCTGGTTCTGGTTGGCCACAGCGGCACGACGGGCGCGTGGCGACGACGGCCACAGCACGATGCTCATCCACACGTCTGTGAAGATCGCGGTCCACGAGAGCTATCGGGACCCTTTGCGGTGGCTGCAGAAGCAGACCGTGGCCAGCCTCACGGCCGGTAGTCCAGAGGTCCTCGATGAGTGGCGCAACCTCTGGGAGAAGGAGTCGTCGCGAGTGCCCGCCGAGGACTTCGACCGGAATCAGAACACCTTCGACGAGGTTCTCCCGTACCTGAGCGAAGTGATCGCCACGACGCGCGTCGTCCTCGACAACTACCGAAGCCAGGACCGGCTCGACTACTCCGACCCCTCCGTGGTCGCCATCGCCGTCGGCGGCAATACCCTCTCAAGAGGGCTGACCCTGGAAGGGCTCGTCGTCAGCTTCTTCGTCCGAGGGGCGACGGCCTACGACACTCTGCTCCAGATGGGTCGCTGGTTCGGGTACCGGACCGGGTACGAGGATCTGCCCAGAATCTGGATGACACCGAGCCTCGCAGCGGCGTTCCGCCATCTCGCCACCGTCGAGCACGAGATGCGCGACGACATCGACCGTTATCAACGGGAGAACCTGACGCCGTCCCAGGTCGCGGTACGCATTCGGACACATCCATCGCTGCGGATCACCGCCAAGTTGGGCGCTGCCCAGCCGGCCTTCATCTCCTACGCCGGGCGCCGGTTGCAGACCCGCTACTTCGAGCACCGCGACAGCGACTGGCTGGACAGCAACCGCCAGGCCGCGGAGAACCTCGTCCAGGAGGCGGTCCGGCACGGTCAGGTCGAGGACCTGGGTGCCGCCCGACTGATCCGCGACGTCCCGGTGTCGCTTGTGAAGACCTTCCTGTCCCGCTATCAGGTGCACGAGGACTCCCCGGACCTCGAACCGTCGCTCATGGTCAAGTACATCGACCGGCAGCTCACCAGCGACCCGCCGAGCCTGGCGATGTGGTCCGTCGCCGTCGTGACCGGTGAGGGTGGGGACGCGAGACTGGGCGGTCTCGACATCAAGTACTCGATCCGATCCCGGCTGAACGACCACCACGCCGAACGCGCGGACATCAAGACGCTGATGAGCAAGCAGGACCGCGCCCTGGACCTCGGTCTGACGGCCTCACAGGCGAGGGCGAAGAGCGAGAGCGAACTCGTCGCCCTGCGCAACAGCCACCCTGTCTGTCATGACCGCGGCCTGGTCGTCCTCTACTTGATCGACCCGACGAGCGAACCCGTCAATCAGCAGCAGAGCGACGCCTCCGAGCATCCCCCGCGCACCGCGCTCGGCGCGGCGCAGCCTGTGGTCGGCCTTGGCATCACCTTCCCCGGGGACGTCCGGACGAAGAGTATCCAGGCTACCCACGTCGCAGTAGACCTCACCGACGTCGAGAGCGAGAACGTCGACGAGGCACTCGGCATCGACACCGAGGACCTGATGTGACGGGCGTAGAACCGACCGTGCTGGAACGTGCATGGGCGGTCCTGACCCGGCCGCGTGCCAAGGAACTCGTTTCCTTTCCTCTGGACGTGACATGCCATGCGGAGCCCTGCCGCGTGGCGCTCGACGGCACAGGTGCCCGACACCTCCTCGTTCCCGCCGGTGACGAGGACGTGTCCGTCGATCCCAGGCCGGCGGTGCTCAGCACCGTGGTCCGCAAGCTCAGCTTCGGCGGTGCTGCTATCGCATACGTCGACGTGTCCTGTGCGGAGCCTGATCTCTTCCCTGAGTTCAACGAGGTCGTGACCGACGTGCTGGAGGCCGTGGCGGACGCGCGGCGACCGGGGGACGCCGCGGTCGCCGCCATCGCGCGGTGGCGGCGACTCTTCCGGAGCAGCCTGCTGCGTGGACTATCGCGTCAGGCCAAGCTGGGCCTCTTCGCGGAGCTCGCCGTGCTCTTGGCCCTCGTCGAGGCCGATCCCGGTTTCCCCGTAGATGCCTGGCGTGGGCCGCTCAACGAACCGCACGACTTCGAGGCTGCCGTCCGGTGCCTGGAGGTGAAGGGCTTGAGCACCGCAGGTGACACCATCACCGCCCACGGGTTGGAACAGCTGGGCACCCACAATGGACGACCGTTGGACCTCGTCCTACTCCGCGTCGTGAAAGATCCCGAGGGGCGGACGTTGAGCGACCTCGTCGAACAGTTACGCGGCTCAGTGGTGTCACGGGCGAGCCTCCGCACACGGCTCTCGGCGGCAGGATGGTCGGGCCAGCCGGATCGACCTGACCTGGACACGTTCGCGATCGAGGAGGTACTCAGAATCGCGGTCGGTCCGGACACGCCTCGACTCGTCCCGTCGTCCCTCGTCACTGGCTCGCTTCCGAACGGCGTAGCGGACATCCGCTATGAGATCGAACTCACCGCTCTGCTCCCGTTCAGCACCGGTGCCTCTCTGGCCGAGATCGCGGAGGAGGCGGTCAGATGAGCGCTCGTTGGTGGTCGCAGCCGTTCGCACCGGAAGGCTCTGCGGTAGCAGAGGGTATCGTCAAGCAGTTGGGACGACCCGCGCTCGACCCGTTGACTGTTCTGGTGCGGGAGGCGGCGCAGAACAGTTGGGACGCGCATCTGTCCGACGGAGTGGTGGAGTTCCGCATCGACGTCCGTGTGCTCGGCGACGACGTTCACATCTGGCGTGACCTGCTGCTGCCGGGACCTCCGAAACAGTCGAACGTCGACCTCGATGGAGCCCTGCGCCCGGAGACCGTCGTGCTGGTGATCTCCGACCGCAACACCAGAGGGCTGGGCGGTCCGCTGCGCGCCGGTGAGCGTGCGCACGACGGAGAGACGCCGGACTTCGTGCAGTTCATCCGAAATGTTGGGGAGCCAAGCGACCACAAGTTCGGCGGGGGAACGTACGGATTCGGGAAGGGCATCTTCTACCGACTCAGCCGAGCCAGCGCGATCCTCGTGGACACGCACACCGCCGCTCACGGTCCCGACTCCCGTCGACTGATGGGCGCCGCGCTCGGTCACAGTTGTTATCTCGACGAGCGCCGTTTCACCGGCCGTCACTGGTGGGGCCTCGTGGCGACGGACGACGTGCCGGACCCGGTCGTCTCTCCTCATGCCGACGCGATCTCCAAGGCCTTGGGGTTACCGGGCTTCGACGACGGCGACACCGGCACCGATATCGTCATTCTGGCCGCCGACCTGGGAACTGTCGGATCCGAGACGGACGCTCGTGATCGGACCCCCGAGGAGGCCGCCACTTTCATCACGTCCTCCATCCTGTGGAACTTGTGGCCGAAGATGGTCCCGGACGAGGATGGACGTCACATGCGCTTCGTCGTGGGCGTCAACGGGTCGGCCGTCCCCGTGGCCGACCCTCATACCTTCGGCGAGCTCGCACCCTTCGTCGAGGCACTGCAAGAGGTACGAGCGGGTGACGGAGTCGCGTTCTCGCGTACCGTGCCGCCAAAGCACGCCGGCACCTTCGCCATGGCCCTGGGTGTCGCCGGAGGCACGAGCACGCGCCTCCTCGTCGGTGCGGCGAAGCCGTTCGAGGGTCCGTCCCACCACGTCGCCCGCATGCGTGTCGCCGAACTCGTGGTCGATTACCTTCCCGGTCCGCCCCATCCCGACCAACGCCTCGCCTACGCAGGTGTGTTCAAGGCGTCCGAGGACGCCGACGCGCTGTTCGCCTCCGCCGAGCCGCCCACGCACGACGACTGGATCTCCAAGGGGCTGACCGGAACCGCACGAGGGGTCGTGCAGGGAGCACGCACGTTCGTACAGAAGCAACTGGACGAACGACTTGGGCTCGGACCCCAGAGCGGTGGATCAGGAGGCCAAGGACTGGGGCAGTTGTCGGCGCTGCTCGCCAGCATCGTGCCCGCGCGGATGAGCCGACGGCCGAAAGACGACGAGTCGGGCGCCGGTGGCGGCGGAACCGGCGGAATCGGCACCGGAGGTGGCGACTTCGGCGGTGGTGGACGGGGAAGTACCGGCGGCCTCGAAGGCGGTGTGTCATCGCGCCGAGGAGGACGGCCTCGACTGCACGGAACCCCGATGTTGCTGATGCACGAGGGAGAGCCTTACTTGGTCGCCGCAGTCAAAGTCCCTGCGGCGGTCGCATCGAGAGTCCTCTCTGCCGACGTCGAAGTCGTCTTGGAAGGGGGAGGCCGCGAGAGCGAGCCCCCTCTCGGTGCCGCCGTTCCGCGGATCATGCAGTGGCAGTCCACCACCGGAGTCGTCGCGCGTGGAAGGACCGTCACGGTGCCTGCGGGCGAGGAGTCGGACTGGTACGTCTACGCCACACACGTACCCGACGCTGTCGTACGCTTCCGAGTGAGTCAGGTGACGTCCGATGCCGGCTGACGTTCGTCCCTACCTGGTCCCGCGTCAGGGCACTGTGGTCTGGGAACCGTGGTTCCTCCTCGACGCGGAGGAGTGGAGGCCCATGCCGGAGGCGGTCGACGGCTGGGACCCAGGCACTGATCTGCGGGCAGCACGTCGGGTGCGGGTTGACGTAGCGCGCTTCGTCCAGGAGACGGGGCTCCACCTGGCGGACGTCGCACTGACCGTCTCCTGGACCAGCTCGACCACCGACATGACCGAAGCCGCGCTGGCGGCGCGGTTCGACCCGAACGGCACGGCCTTGATCCATACGACACTCGTGGGCGAACGCCTGTCCGGAATCCTGTCACTCCGCAGCACCATCAGCCTCACCCGCGCCACCGTGGAGCGAGGGGTCGGCGTGGCCACGGTCCCCGGTTCGGTGCTCGCCGAGCACCTTCAACGGGTGGTGTTGGAAAGCATGTCCTCCATGTTCCCGGTGCACGAGATCGATTTCGCCCATACCCGGCTCTCCCCCACCGCCAGCTGGCACCTGGAGACGAGCACAGACCTGACCGCCCCCTTCTACGGCACGTTTCGCGTGCTCATCAACAAACACGACCGCGAACTCCGCACGGCGGTCACCCGTGGTGCCAAGGACAGACGCCAGCAAGCTTTGCTCGACGAACTCCAGGCAGGCGTCGCCGCGATGCTGCTGGAGCTCGCCTTGCACCTCCGCGCAGAGCTCGATGAACGTGAGGAATGGCCGCCCGACAGCGTCGGGGACGTGCTGGTGAGAACCTTCGCCGCGTCACCGTTGCATCTCTTCGCCCCACCCGCGGCGGTGGAGCTCGCGGAGTTCAGGACTCAGATCTCCGGCGCAGTGAGGAACCTCGGCAGGGGGCGGATTTTCCAGTGAGTGAACTGTGGCCCCATCTCCCCTCCGTGGTGGGCACAACCCTGTACGCCGAGGTCACCGCCGGACGACCTCCTGCTCCACGGGAGAGTCACCCGGAACAGACCTGGTCACCCGTCGGCGGTCGTGTCGCGCCGAAACGCGTACGAGAGTTGATTGAAACGGTCTCGACGACGGCCAAGGAGTACGGTTACCCACAGCCGGCCAGCAACGACGCGCGGATCTCCTTCGACCGGGAGGCAGCGAAAGTAATCCGCGGCCAATTGGACCTGTCGTGGGCGGAAGCCGGCAACCGGGACCTCTGGTCTTTTCTCTCTCTCGTGGTCCTTCCTCATGTGACCATGTGGCGCTTCGGACCGGGTAACAAAGAACGATGGATCGCCACCGACCTCACCCGGCACACCTGGGCACGGTTGTGGTGGCAGGCTGTGGTCTTCGCCGGCCACGAGCACGTCCTGGCCGCACTCAGTGAGAGTGACCTCAACCAGCTCCTGGAACGCCGCAGTATCGGAGGTGATCCTCGATTGGTACGGGAGATGGCCCAGGCGGTCATCGACCTCGCCGCCAACTCCCCTCGTAGACCGGTGATTCGTGATGTCACGGCACGACTACGCAGGTACCTGGCGTTCCTGGATGTACGGGCCCTCACTGACCAGCAGATCCAAGACCTTTGCCGTACATTGACGAACGAGACCGTCACGCGCCTGGCGACGGTTCGATCCAGGTCGTCCACAGACTCCAACCCTGACGTATAGGGGCAGGTGGATCACAGCCCAGGGCGATCGCAGCGGTCGTACATCAAGGGTGGGCCAAGTCAGCGCTCAGCCCACGACCTCATGACCTCCTCGACGATGCGATCGACCGCCTCGGATGGATCCTCGTGCTCCCAGATACGGAGGACCCGCCATCCAGCCTGACGCAGATGCTCGTTCGTCGTGATGTCTCGCGCCGTGTTCTTCGCCAGCTTCTCCGACCACCACTTGTCGTTGGCGGCCGGGCGTGTGGCGTGCTCGGGGCATGAGTGCCAAAAGCATCCATCCACGAACACTGCGACCTTCGCGCGGGTGAAAGCGATGTCAACCGAACGACGCTTCATTCCGGGTATCGGCCACGCCACCCGGTATCGCAGACCGCGGGCGTGCAGGAGTTTCCGCAGGGTCATCTCCGGCGCGGTGTCCCTGCGGCGCTGCTTGCTCATCCGCGCTGACACACCGACCGAACTAGGAGAAGGCATCAAGGCCACAGGAAAACGTTATATCCCATCAGCAACTCTGACACCCGAACCACAACAAGCTACTTCGCGCGACCTTCCATGGAGTCACGCCGCCTAGGACGTCACCTTCGGCAACAGATATGATACTTTCTGTGCCCGCCGATACACTGATCGATCACCGATCAGCCATGGTCGCCAGGACTATCGACCACAGAAACTGTAGCGGTGTCTGCCTACGTGACACACCTCCTGGATCAGGTTCTCCCTAGCAAGATCGTTGTCTTGTTCGCCGGTCCCGGTGGGTTCGACATGACGACCGAGAAGCTCGGTATTCCCACGGTGGGTGCGGAACGGGATGCCTCAGCTTGCCGGACCCGCCGGGCTGCGGGGCTTACCGCGTCGAAGGCGACGTACATCTCAACGGACCTTCGCGCTCTTCAAGGCAGAGGTACCCGCGGGAGGACGACTGCGCCAGACCTTCACCGTCGCCCAGCGGAGGGCCAGCCGTAAGGCACTCGATGAGGTACTGCACTTCGTCAAGCGCATGGTCGCCGGGGAGAAGCAGGAGGACACCAAACAGGATCTCTGCAGACTAGAGGACGAGTGAACCGGGTTGATCCTGAAACCTCTGCGCTAAGCGCTCGCAGCGATCGACACGCCGCCCTCTCATGCCCGAGCACGGACATCGCTTGCCAGACAGAGTCCAAGCTTCCCCAACACCTGGCCCAGAGCTGGCGCTCTGCCGGGTTCCTTCTGCGGAACAGAAGCCGAGTCAATCTGACAGAGTAGTGGCGTGATACCTGAATTCAACGTCGAATGCTATGTCGACTACAACCCAGAGTATCTGGGAAAGACCTCTGCAGAAGATGTCGCCAGCTACCCCGGGCCTGGCTGGAACCGCGACTACGCCCCTCTTTACGATGTGACTTGGGACGAAGCTGAAGGCGCTCTTGAGATCGAACGTGATGCACTTGATCGAGCTTACCAAGCCCATGACGCTGAAGGATTCGAGGAGACACTTGAAACGGTCGTAAACGACGCCTACGAGAACGAAGACGACAGTTTCGCCTGGCACATCGGAGGAATAGACCTTGGCGTAGCCGCCTTGGTGATGGCGATCGTCGCAGCTGGCGGTACGACTTATACTGCGTGTCGAGGACGGGCGCCTGGCTCCCTGCACCTACAACAGCATCCCCATGTCGGGGTAATTCTCGATGCGGATCGCGCAGCGCTGATTTCACAATTCGTCCTCGAAACAGGGTGTTGTCTCTACTCCGAGAAAGAGGGGCATCTTGCGATAGGGGCGCCGTCTGTTGAGCATTGTCACCGCCTTGCCCACTTGATCATTCGAAGCCGCAATATGTTCGATCGCCTTCCCTCTCCGGCATGGCGTGCAGGGCTAGAAAATCTTGTTGAATGAGCGTAGGCCGGCCCGGCTCGCAGACATCGGCACATCGCCGTCCGCTAGATCAATCAGCTGATTCTTCTTATCTCCTTCTTGAACTGTTCGTTCCGGACATGACCAGCTTCCCCTCGGAAAGCCCTGATAGATCCGATCTTATAAGCAATCGGTTCTCCGTCTCGCACTTCGAGTTCGAAGTCCTTCCCGAGCGAATCGATATGGCGTTCCAGTTCGTCGGTCTTCAGCGGTGACTTGATTGCCCTGACGATCTGATCGAGGGTCATGAAATCCCCTCCTTTTCGGAGAGCGCGGTAGATGGGGTCATGTTCCGATTGTGGGCCACATTCACGAGGCATGGTCGCGTGGTTCAGAGCGGCTGCAACGGCCACGCCCAGAGCTTTTGCCACTGGAGGCGGGAAAGCATTGCCGATTTGGCGGTAGCGGGCGGTCTTCTTGCCGCTGAAATGCCAACGAAACTCCTCCTCGTCCCATCCTTGCAAACGAGCTACCATCTCGCACGTCAGCTTGGGCCCGATTTCGAAAATCTCACCCCTGATGGGAGCCGCATCGGCCAAGGCCCACCCGTTCACACCCATCTCTGCCCACTTGGCTTTGGCTCGTGTCGGCCCCAGGTCGGCACCACCGTGCTTCTTCGAACCCCCAACGAGGGTCGGCGCGATGTCATTGGCCCTGCTCGCCCACGCCTCAGCCTCTTCCCAGCCGTTAGCGGACATCAAAGGAAGCAGGACTTGCCCGACGGTGTGAGGGGAAGCAACAGGTGCAGGCCAATGGAAGTACGTGAGGTCTTCTGGCTGCATCGCGACGAGTATGAACCTGGGCCGGAGCTGCGGCACGCCATAGTCTCTGGCGTTCACGACTCGCCACTCTGCTCCGTATCCGAACTCACTCAAGCGGTCAAGGACATGCTGCCGGTACCCCGCGAATCTGGGCTGACTCAGACCACGGACGTTCTCCAGCAGGAGGGCGCGAGGTCGGATGACCCCAACCTGCTCGACCGCCCAAGCGAAGAGATCACGCTCGTCGGTGGCCCCGCGCTGCTGTCCAGCGACACTAAAGGGTGGACACGGCACCCCGCCAGCCAGGAGGTCAACGCTCCCCGCATAGTCGTTGGGATTCCATACGCCTTCATCTGCCACGTCCCCCGCCACCACCTTCCAGTCAGGGCGGTTCAATCGGAGCGTCGCAACGGCGTTGTCGTCAAGTTCTATCAGCAGGCCGTGCTCGAAGCCCGCGCGTTCCAACCCAAGCGCCTGCCCACCAGCGCCGGCGCAGATCTCCACGGCTCTGAAGATTCTTTGGGTGTCGCCCACATGCCCTCCTCTGTCGCGAGAGCACGAGAGTACCGACCCAATCCGACAAAATCGGGACATTGGGATCTTGTCGGCGTCGAACTGCTTGAGCAAGATCTCCTGTTACGCCGCTGCTCAGCCCCTGGCCTGCGTACAGCATCGCTCGCCCAGGAGACTGTCATGATCAGAGAGTAAGCTTGCCGCCATCACGGGTGACTCACAGGCGGATGGACGTCTCAGCCGTCCCCTGGTATCCACCTCAACCGACAGGAGAGTACGTGCGCCGCCCCCCTAAGATCGTTGATCTGTTCGCCGGTCCTGGAGGGTTGGACGTAGCAGCACGATGGCTCGATGTGCCGACGGTCGGCATCGAGCTGGACACAAGCGCGTGCAAGACGCGTGACGCGGAGAAGCTCGAGACGCGACACGACGACGTGCGCAATTTTAAGCCCTCAGACTTTAGCGATGCCACTGTATTGGCGGGCGGTCCCCCCTGTCAGACGTACACCGTTGCAGGCTCGGGCGCCGGTCGTCGCGCATTGGACGATGTTCTGGACTTCGCGGAACGTATGGCGCTCCGCTTGGATGTAGGGACCGATCTGGAGAAGCTAGCAGCCGATCATAACGGCGACGACCGCACGGGCTTGGTCTTGGAGCCGCTGAAGTGGGCGCTTCAGGCGATAGACGACGGCAACCCCTACGATGCGATCGTCTTGGAGCAGGTACCTGCTGTCCTCCCTGTATGGCAAGCCATGAAGACGATTCTGGAGAAGGAAGGTTACAACGCCGCGTGTGACGTACTGCGCGCAGAGGAATTCGGAGTCCCGCAGACGCGTCGTCGAGCAGTACTCATCGCCCGCCTGGAAGGTGAAGCGTTGCTCCCTGAACCGACGCATCGCCCGTATCGCAAGAATGTGTCGAGAGAAGAGGGGCCCGAGGGATTGTCCCCCTGGGTAGCGATGAAGGACGTGCTCGCCCGCCCAGAGCCATTCGTCGTCGTCTCCAATTACGGCACCGGCGGAGACCCAAAGAACCGCGGTCAGCGCACTTCGGCCGAACCAGCTTTCACGGTGACAGGAAAAATCTCCCGCAATCGAGTGGAGACGCCGGATGGCCGCCCTGCTGACCCTCCTCGCTTTACCCCTGAGGAATCTGGGCAGCTGCAAACTTTCCCCGCTGACTATCGGTGGCGCGGCCGGGATGTCGCACAACAAATCGGCAACGCCATCCCGCCCCGTCTCGCCGCCTACATTCTTGTCGCTGCGCTCGGCCTCGACAAGAAGTTGCTCCACAAGATATTTTCTGACCCGAAAATTCCTGCAGGAGGATCACTGTTGACGCCCTTGGAAGTGGCGTCGTCACCGACGGCGATACGCTGAAGATCGCGGGCGGGTACGCCGACTGGAGTCAATCGACTCCTCCCGGTCTCAATATTCCCAATGCATGCATGCTTGACGGTATCGAGTACTCCATATTCGTGGTAAATCCGTTGGAGTCAATCATCCGTCAATAATTTTCCCCATACTGAGTCGATCATAAGTTATGTAAATTTCAAGAAGACCGGAAGACGAGTCGTCCCCCTGCTGAAGCGGCATACGGACCAGGGGAATTTCCGGAAAATCTCAATACTTATGATCGCCTCAGTACCTCGCCGTCGACCTGCCACATAGCGCTCATCCACGACGACTGTTAAAAGGGGACGGCACCGACGCGGTCGACCAGGAGGCACTCGATGCCTTGCTGCCGCTCATGATCCTGCGCAGGTTGATCGACACCCAGGCGGAGGGAAGCGTCGAGGACTCCCGATGGCTAGCGGCCTGGCTGTCCGCAAACGCCCCCGATCTACTGCCTCTGGCTTCGGCGCTGTGATCAGATTCCTGGTAGAAGCACGTGTTCCAATTCCACGCGGAGAACATGGCGGACATCAGCAGGTCTTCGCAGCGTGTGACCCGCTCCGGGGATGACGACCAGACGAGCATTGAGGCTCCTGGCCTGCTCCAGCGGAGTTACCCGATCCTCGTCTCCGTGGATCAGAAGCAGCGGACGCCGAATCGCGGCTTCTGATCCACCGGAGAGTTCACCGCGGAGAAGCTCCGCGTGACGGGCCTGGAACTTCGGTGCGGCACCGCTCCAACTCTCCGGGTCAACCACGGCTGACCTGGCGATCCCGACCGCGAACACATCGGTGATCGCCAAGGCCCGTAAAACGGTGTACCCGCCGGCGCTGGCCCCCCAGATCGCCACCCGCCCAGGATCCGCCCGACCGGCGGACACCAGGTGACGAGCCGCATCAGCACAATCAGTGGCGTCGACCATCCCCCATCGATGACGAAGACCTAACCGGTACGCGCGGCCGTACCCAGTACTCCCCCTGTAGTCGACATCAGCGACGGCGAAACCTCTACTCGTGAAGTACTGCACATGCAAGTCCAGACGCAGCGGCCAGTTCGCCGTCGGCCCCGGATGAGCCCGTACAAGCAGTGGCGGAGGCCCATCGCTTCCTCCCAAGGGCGGGTAGTAGAGGCCGTACGCCTCACCCCCGTCGCGGGTACCGAAAGTGAAAGGCTCCGGCCGGGCGAGCGATGCCTGGTCAAGAGTGACGTCGGCCGGTGTGAGCTCACGAACAGCACCGCTGGTCTCAGCCAGCACCACCGTAGGCAACCGAGTAGGACTGGAGCCGATGAAGGCGACTTTCCCATCTACCACAGCCAAATAGGGCTTGATCGAGGTGTACGGCAACGCGAGCCGTTCCACATCACCGTCGGAGCGCTTCACAACTAAGAGGTGCAGCGCCCCCTGCTGGATGACGGCTACGACCTGGTTACCCTGAAAAACATAAGTGCGATACCCGAACTCCCAGGGAGCCGCCGCGACCTCGAATTCTCCCGTGATGACCGGCTCAGCATGGCCGTCGTGCCAGGCGTACAGGTTCCACCATCCTGAGCGGTCGGAAACGAAGTGCAGCACCCCGTCGTCGCTCCACCGCGGCTGGCACACCGACTCCTCGTCCCCGCCCGCGACCAGCCTCGTACCGGTAAGTGCACCATCAGGCCCGATGTCGGCCAACCAGAGCCGGGAACCGTCCCACGGCATGAGCGGCGCGTTCCATGAGACCCAGGCAAGCTGCTTCCCGTCAGGACTGGGCTCCGGAGACATGTAGAAGTCCTCGCCGGAGGCGATGATCGACGGCTCGGCCGACAGAACAACCAACTCGTTGTGGACGCCGCTCTCTTCATGACGTTCCCGTACACAGACCAGCTTGCCGGTGCCCGGAACAAGACGGAGGTCGGCATAGCGCCAGGTTCCCGCCAACGCGGGGGTCACCGGCACGGGGTGTCGGCCGTCGCGTACGTGATAGACCCGCTGGTCATCCGCGTTGCAGAACCACAGATCCCGCTCGGTGGCCAGGTAGGCCCCCCCGCCGTACTCATGCACGTAGGAAGCGACGTGGAACCCCTCCGGCAGCACGTCCTGGCGGCCATTGGCAGCCGTCCAGCACACGAGCACATCCCCGTCCGGCCGTCCCTCGATCCAGTAGACGGTCTCACCGACCGCTTGGACCGCGTCGTACGAGACGGTGGCGCAGGCGACGACCTCAGCGGGGATAGGGCTCACTCTTGCAATGATCGGACGAAGTCATCCAGCTCGCGAGCGACCTCGGGGTGCCGAGGTGCCACCCGGTCGCGGAAGCGGTGGACCCGGGACATTCCGGCGACCGATCCTCGCCGAGCGAACACAGTGATCGCCTCCTGGGCCAGCCGTACGGCCTCGGCGGGTTCACCTTCTCCGATGCGTGCCTGTGCCAAGTCCACGGTGAGCTCTGCCTTGCGGCGTACGCATGTGGCAGGAACGCCACCGATGGCGTGCTCGAAGGAGCGGGCGGCCTGGGCGTAGCGGCCGAGTTCAAGGAGGCAGTTCCCCTCGTAGCCGAGCAACCGTTCGCGGTCGAAGTCGTACATCCATTCGTCCCGCTCGTCACCGGCCCGTTCCAGGGCTCTGTTCGCTTTGTTGAGTTCGGCCAGTGCCGCTCTGCCGTCGCCCGCGTGGACACGTGCTGTGGCGCTGATGGCATGCAGCCAGGACTTCGTCACGTGGGTGACGGAGCGACCGGCTATGTCCAGGGCAGCTGCGGCGTGTTGGACGGCTTCCTCCGGCCGCCCGGCCGCGTCCGCAGTGATGGTCCGGTAAGCGCTGATATAGGACCGGAGTCCCCTGTCACCTGCTTCCCCCAGGGCGTCCAGAGCCGTGGCATACCGGCGCCCCATCGCGAAGTGGTCACCGAGATCGAACCAGATCCACGCCGCGAACCCTGCTGCCTCCCCCGCCGCGTAAGCGATCCGCCGCCGCAGCTTGTCAGGGGCGGGAGCCTCCAGGAGAGAGAGCAGGAGGGCGAGGTGACCGTCAACCGGGACGAGCATCTCGGCCGACGTCAGTTCGTGGTAGAGGCGGCGCTGGTGCACGGTGATCATTTCGATGTCCTCCACCACGGCGGAGGTGATTGTCGAAGCGCGCTTGCCGCATGTGCTGAGCCGTCCCCAGTCGACACCGGAATCCGGTGTCTCCGGGCTGGGTCTCCGCGCGGCCTCGCTGCGGTGGCGGAGATGCGCCTGCTCGCGGATGACACCTGGGAGCATGCCGTTGAGCGTTCCACCCGCGCCGAGTGCGGTGTCGCACGCGATGACCACGGACTCCGAAGGGGCGACCGAGGCCCGCTCCACGGCGCCGAGGTGTTGCCAGGAGTATCCGGTCAGCTCGCCGAGTTCCATCAGCGTGAGCGAGCGCGCCTTGCGGAGTTCGCGCATCCTGGATCCCAGCGCGGCGAGCAGTGACGAGCCGGGGTCGAGGGCCTTGGCCGGCCGTCCGCGACCCCCTTTCCTTTCGGTAGTCATTCGAACACTCCCTGCTGTTTTTGCTGTTCGTTGCGAGCAAATCAGGTCGTGCGGTCTGCTGTCAGCACCTTGAGCAAGCCGGATCGTGAGAGATGGACGCCCATGAGCATCGCCTCGATACATGCCCTCTATCGGCTAGAGAAATGCGCCCCCGAGAACGCAGGCGATGCCGCCCTGTCCGGCGAATCACGCTCGGTTATAGCGAACTCCGCCAAGCAGATCCACTGCCCGAACCGGCGGCGAGGGCGAACAGCGCCCCGATCTGACAGGGGACGGCGGGCATTCACAACCAGCGAGCTCAAGAACATCAAAAAACGGCTCTGCCCGGCGAATGGCGTCGCCTGGCAGAGCCTCGACCGCACTCTGGAGGTGCGCGATCTGTGTTCAACAGTAGTAGAACCCCAAAGACCATCCGGGTCCGCTGGCATGCCAATCAACCACCGACCCCTCTCGGTTGCCGCTGGTGCGGCCATCCCCCCTACGCGCACGACGCCGCCAGCCTGCCGCATCGGCCCAATCACCTGTGGGAACAACCCACCCCGGCCCAGGTCCGTACCCGCATGATGGCCCGGCGTCGTCTCGGGCTCTGCGGCCGGCTGCCCGCGCCTCCCGTACCGGCCACCGTGGCCCCGCGCCCGCCGAGCCATCCCTTCGCGGGTTCTCCCATCAGCCGGGGACGCCACTCGCGATCGGCCGTGACGCCGTACGGGCGGGAGTCTCCGCCGGGTATACGGCCCGGCAGGCGCGAGTCGTACCGGAAGGGGGTGACGGCATGAACCCGCCACCTCCCGGAGCACCGTACGAGCCCGGTGAAGAAGGCACCATCCCCCAGGCGCTGCGCACGCTGACGCTCCGCTTTCCCGCCTGGTGCCTCTGGTACGGCAAGGCCACCGAACAGTGGTGGGCCCTCTCCCCCGCCCGGTGTCGGCAGCGTATCGGCCTGATCGAGGCCGACACCCCCGCCGAACTGGCCGCACGGATGCAGCACATCGAGGACTTCCACCCCCACCCCGAACAGCACGACCAGCCGATCAGCACCGACCACCGAACGGCCGTCAGGGACATCAGGGTCGCCGGAGGCAGCCAGACGAGCAAGGGAGGTGACCGGGATGACCGCGCGACTGCTGTCCGTACTCGTCGGCGTGCTCGCTGACCGATTCCGGACGACAACCGGCGACACCACCGGACCGGCCGCCACGATGTGGTCGCCGTACCTGGGCCGGATACCCGGTTGGTCGACGACGCCGAACCACACTCCCGTCATCTCCCAGCGGTTCACGGCCGTCCCCGACCAGGTCAGGCCCGCGCGGAACTTCGTCGCCGAGATCCTCGGCGACGACCACCCGCTCCACGACGACGCCATGCTTCTCACCAGCGAGCTGGCCACCAACGCCGTCGAACACTCGACCAGGCCGACCGATACCAAACCGGCAGACGCCGAACCAACCGACGCCAGAGCGACCGACACCGGAACCGCGGACACCACACCGGGAGACCGGCCACGGGAGTTCGTCGTCACGGTGGCCTTCCTCCCGCACGGCGTCATCGTCACCGTCCAGGACCCCGGCTCCGCACAGATCCCCTGCGCCGGAAACCCCCACCCCAACGCCACCGGCGGCCGAGGACTCCTCCTCGTCAACGAACTCGCCACCCGCTGGGGCTTCCACCGCGACCCCACCGGAACCGTCATCTGGTTCGAACTCACCTGACAGCCCGACGTGGCGGCGCGAGCCTGAAGCAGCGCCGCCACGTCCTCAACCAACAAAGCCACGCGTGGCCAGGACGGTTCCCTCTCGGCGGTCGGCGTACTCGGCGTCTCCTCCGGTGAGGTCACCAGGTGATCGTGAGGCGGACGCCGGGGCCGAGCTGGTCGTCGGGGGTTCCTGCCCGGTAGACGGTGATGATCGGCCGGGCGGGCCGGGTGTGGTTCCAGTCGTGAAGGAGTTCGACGAGCCGGGCGGTGAGGCGACGGCTGCCAGGGTGTTGCGGAGGGCGACGGAGTCTGCGGTGTCTGCGTTTAGCCGTCGCCGATGCGGGAGATACGGCCTCCCGAGCAGCCGCCGGGGTGGTGCCGTTGTCGAACACCAGACGGGCGGCGGTATGGACGAGCGCCCCTGGCGGATCGCCCGACGCTCCGGCTCATTCCCGCGCAGCGGGAGCCATGGAGATGTTCCAGAAGTCGGCGTAGCGGCCGCCGTGGTCGAGCAGTTCGTCGTGGCTGCCTTCCTCCGCGATCCGGCCGCCGTCCAGGAAGATGACGCGGTCGGCGCGTTGGACGGTGCGCATGCGATGGGCCACCATCACCACCGTCCGGCCGGCCATCAGGCGTTCGATGCCCTCGTGGACGGCCGCCTCGTTGACCGGGTCCAGCGCCGAGGTCACCTCGTCGAGCAGCACGATGGGGGCGTTCTTCAGCAGCGCCCGCGCGATCGAGACCCGCTGGCGCTCACCACCGGACAGCAGCGTGCCGCCCTCGCCGACGTTCGTCGCCCATCCGCCGGGCAGGCGCTCGATCACCTCGTCCAGCTGTGCCGCGGCCGCCGCGGCCCGTACCTCGGCAACGCCTGCGGCGGGACAGCCCAGGCGCACGTTCTCCTCGATGGTGCCGTCGAAGAGGTAGACGTCCTGGAAGACGATGGCGATCCGCGCCATCAACGCCTCGGTGCTGATCGCGCGCACGTCCACGCCTCCCACGCGCACCGCGCCGGCGTCCACGTCGTAGAAGCGCGCCAGCAGCTGCAGCAGCGTGCTCTTGCCCGCTCCCGACGGCCCGACGACCGCAAGCCGCTGTCCCTCGGGGATGGTGAGCGACACCTCGTCGAACACCGTGCGCTCGCCGTGCCGGAAGGTGACGGCGTCGAACTCCAGACCGTGGTGCGCAGGCTGGATCGGCTCGCGAGGTTCCCGCAGCGGCTCGGTGCGCAGCACCGTCTCGAGTCTGGCCAGCTCCGAACGCGCGCCGCGGAGTTTGCCGCCGATGTCCGACAGCGACAGCAGCGGGTCGGCGCAGCGGGCGGCCAGCACCAGGATCGCCAGGATCTCCGCCACGCCGATGTTCCCGCCGAGCGCGAGGTGGGCGCCCAGGACCAGTAGCCCGGTGAAGGTCGCCTGCACGGTGAGCGTCAGCCCCACGGCGCTGGGCAGCGTCGCCAGCACGGTACGGCGGGAGGCGCGCTGGACATCCAGCAGCGAGTCGTCGAGCAGCTGGAAGCGTTCGCCGGTCCGGCCGCCGGCCCGCAGCACCGGCTGGGCCTGGAGGAATTCGATGACGCGCCCGCCGGCCTCCTGGTCGCGTTCGTGACGCTCGGCGTCGGCGGCGGCCGTCGCGCGTGCCGTCCAGGCCTGGATCGCCGCCACGACGGGTGCGGCGAGCAACGCGGCCAGCCCCATCCGCCAGTTGAAGGCGGTCATCACGGCCACGATGGTCAGGGGCGTGACCAGGGCGGAGATGAACGGTGCCAGCAGATGCGCGGCCACGCCCATGGCTTGCAGGAGGCCGCGGCCGGCCAGGACGGACACCTCGCCGATGCGACCGGCGTTGTACCAGCCGAGGGGGAGGCGGGCCAGGTGCTCGCCGAGCCGGTGATACATGCCGCGCAACATGGTGGTCCCGACCCGCATGCCGGACAAGTCGCTGATGTAGCGCAGCACGGCGTAGAGGGCGACCGCGGCCCCGAACGCGACCAGCCACGGCACGGCGTCCGCGGGCGTACTGCCGAGCAGCGCCCGCAGCACCGGGACCAGCAGCGCGTAGGACAAACCTTCGACCACCGCGGTGATCGTCATCAGGATCACGGTGCGGCGCATCGCCCGGGCGTACTCGTCTCCGAGCACGCGCAGCAGCATTCGGATCATCGGGGCTCGTCTCCTCGCAGTACGCCACCGTGGGTTTCGATCTCGGCGGATCGGTGGGATCGCCAGAACGCGGCGAACCTTCCGCCTCGTGTCAGCAGGTCGGCGGGCCTGCCGCGTTCGACGATCGCTCCGTTCTCCAGCACCACGACGGTGTCGGCGTCGGCGACCGTCTCCAGCCGGTGGGCGATGACGACGATCGTGCGGTCACCGCTCAGCGTCGCCAGGGCCCGGCGGACCGCCTGTTCGGTCTGCGGGTCGGCGAAGGAGGTCGCCTCGTCCAGCACCAGAACGGGCGCGTCGGCCAGCAGCGCGCGGGCGATCGAGATCCGCTGCGCCTCGCCTCCGGACAGCTTGGTCTCTTCACCGAGCACCGTGTCGTATCCGCGCGGCAGCTGGAGGATGCGGTCGTGGATGCCGGCCAGCTGGGCGGCGCGGACCACGTCGTCGCGGCCGGCCCGCGGCACCGCCAGCGCGATGTTGTCGGCGACCGAGACGAGCAGCAGATGGACGTCCTGGAAGACGAAGGACACCTGCCGATACAGCTCCCGGCTGCCGATCTCGCGCAGATCGACGCCGCCAAGAAGGACCGAGCCGTGGGTGGGGTCGAAGAACCGCGGCAGCAGCTGGACCAGCGTGGACTTGCCGCTTCCCGACGGCCCGACGACCGCGGTGACCGTCCCCGGCTCCAGCACCAGGTCGATGCCGCGCAGCACCTCGTGGTCGGCGTCGTAGGCGAAGCGGACGTCACGCAGTTCCACCCGGTGCCCCTGCGGCGGACGCGGGTGGGCGGGCTCGGGCAGTGGCCGGACCGCGAGCACGTCTTTGATCCGGCCGACCGCGCGGCCGGCGCTCTGCAGATCGTCGAAGCCGTGGCCGAGCGCCGCCACCGGAGCGGTCAGTCCCAGCCCGAGCAGCAGGAACGGCAGCAGATCCGCCGGGGCCAGGCCACCGGACGTGATCAGCGCCGCGCCACCGATCAGCACGATGAGCAGCACGAACGGCGGCGACAGCGCCAGCTGCATCCCGGCGGCGATCACGGACATGCCGCGCACCCAGCGGGAGAAGATGCTGACGAAGTCGTCGGCGGCCGTCAGGAACGTGCGGTGGGCGCGCTCGCCTCCGCCGAACGCCTTGACCACCGAGATGCCTTGCACGAACTCGACGACGGAACTGGCGATCCGTCCCATGGCCGCGTCGTAGGCCTCCTGCTCGCGCGTCCTGGCGGGCAGCATCAGCAGCGGGACCAGCGCTATCGCCAGCACCACCGGGATCAGCGTGATCAGCGTGAGCCGCCAGTCGACGGTGAACAAGTAGATCAGCGATACCAGCGGCACCACGAACGCGGCGACGAGCTCGCCGGGGGCGTGGGCGATGAACGGGTGCACGGCGCTCACGTCCTCGCCCACCACCTTGGCCAGCTCGCCGGTGCGGCGCCGGGAGAACCAGCCGATCGGGACGCGTCCCAGCGACGCGGCCAGCTGCCGACGGAACGTCAGTTGCACCCGGCTGTCGAGAACATGCCCGATTCCCGACGACGCGGCGGTGAACAGCAGCCGGACGAGCAGGCCGGCCGCACCCGCGATCACCACGGTCCAGACGTGAGCGTGGTCGATCGGGCCGGGCGACAGCAGGGTACGGCCCAGTTCGACGACCGCCAGCAGCGGGGCCAGACCCGCGAGCGCGCCGATGACCTGCAGGATCACCACGGCCGCGAAACTCCGCAGATGAGGGCGCAGCAGCGGTGTCATGCTCTGTCCCGCCGCGGAACCGGCATCCGGTTGCTCGATCGTCTGAGCGAGGTCGGTGGTGGTGGTCATCGTTCTGTCGAAGAGGCGGTGTGGATCTCGGCGAAGGCCAGCAGGGGTGTGGCGGTCCGCTGCGGATCCTCCAGGATGGGTGAGTGTCCGAGACCGGGCAGCAGCTCGACCCTCGCGCCGGGAACGGCGCGGTAATCGGCGGCGGACGAGGAGCGCCACCTCCGGTCGTCCTCGCCGAAGATCACCAGCAGCGGCTTGCCGAGGACCGCCAGCCGCTCCGGGAGCGCCTGCTGCTTCAGGTAGCCGATTGTGGCCTGCATCGTCATGGTGAGCGTGTGGTAGGTCATGGCGCGCACCTCGTCCAGGAGCTGTTGCGGGATCTGGTAGCCGGTGCGGCTGAAGCCGGTGCTCGCGAACTGGCGGATCTGCTCGTCTGTCGGCGGCCACTGCGTGGGGTCGATGGCGGCGGACCCCGCCGCGATGAAGGCGTCCAGGCTGGGTCCGGTGTTGATGAGCACGAGCGCGGTCACCAGATCGGGTCGTTGCTCGGCGAGGGCGGTGGCGACCACGCCGCCGCTGGAATGGCCGGCGAATATGGCGTGCTTGACGCTGAGCCGGTCCAGTGCCTGTCCGACCCGGCGTGCCTGGTCCGGGGTCGCGTAGCTGTGGCCGTCCGGTTTGGCCGATCGGCCGTGCCCGAGCAGGTCGATCCGGATGACGCGATGGGATCCGGTCAGCATCGGAACCAGCGCGTCCCACGAGCGTGCCGAGGAGGCGGACCCGTGGATGAGGACGAGTGCGGGGGCATCGTGGGGGCCGTCCTGGCACACGTAGACGTCGCCGTCGTCCAGGGCCAGGGTCGAACTTTCCGTGGTGCCGTCAGGAATGGTCATGAGCCCACTGTCGCCGCCGGTGCGCGCCGGTGTATTGGACAAATGTTCCCCTCGCTCGGCTCCCCTAGCATGGGAGCATGCGGTCCACTGTGCGCGAACGTGACGATGCCGTTATGTGGGACGTCGCATCCTCAGTGCGGCGCAGCCGGGTGGCTGGTGTCACCATGGCCGGCTTCCGTGACCGGGGCATGGATTCGGAGGGTCACCGGATGATTCCGCACCCGGCCGTGACGCTGGTTCTGGACTTGGGGGCCGGCTCGCCCGTCGTTGAGGACGTCGCCGGGCGGCAGCACCGGGGAAGTCTTGTCGCCGGGCTCGGGCTCGGCGGCGCGGTGTGGGTGCGAGGCCAGAACATCGCGTGTGTTCAGATGCGCCTGTCCCCTGTGGTCGCCCGCGCGATTCTGGGCGTCGACCCGGCCGAGCTGGACGGCTGCGTGGTGACGCTGGACGACCTGTGGGGCAGGCAGGCGTCACGGATCAGCGAGCAACTGGGCGAGGTCTCCTCCTGGCAGGATCGCTTCGCGTTGATCGAGGCGTTGCTCGTCCGTCGGCGTGAGGTGGGGTCGCCGGTCGAGCCGGAGGTGGCCTGGGCCTGGCACCGGATCGTGGTCAGCCGCGGCCTGGTTCGGGTGGAGCGGCTGGCGGCCGAGCTTGGATGGAGCCGCAAGCGCCTGTGGTCGCGATTCCACGCGCAGATCGGCCTGCCGCCTAAGCGCGCCGCGAAGCTGGTCCGCTTCGACCATGCCGCCCACCGCCTGGCCGCGGGGCACGACGCGGCCGGGGTCGCGGCGGACGGCGGCTACGCCGACCAGTCCCACCTGCATCGGGACGTCATGGAGTTCGCCGGGGTGACCCCCGCGGCCGTGGCCCACGAGCCATTTCTGGCGGTTGACGACGTCGCCTGGCCCAGCCACGGAACACCCGACCAGCCCGGCCCTGCCGATCGAGCGCACGTGACGTGACCGCCCTGCGCGAGGGGACGGACGTCGGCCGCGGATCTACAGCGGCGGGGTGGATCGGCGGCGCCACATGATGGGGTGCCACTCTGGCGACCCCGCGTAATCAACCGTCGCCTATTCGGCCGTGGTTGGGGTGCTACGAGGGTTCCGGACAGAGGGAGATCGGCCGGCGTGGGCGCGTTCAGCCGATAGAGATCATCCCCGGCCTGGAAACGCTAGAAACGGTCTGCGTGCTCGTCCACCCACTGCGTGAACGTACGTGCCGGACGGCCGGTCACCCTTGCGACCGTGTCGTCCACGGTCTTGGAGGAATCATTGGACGCGGCGTACCAGCCAACGACATACTCGGCGTCCGCCCGGGACACTCCGGTGGCCATCAGCCTGTCGATCGCCTGTTCGTGCGTTATCGGCTCGAAGGCGATGTCGCGACGGAGCGTCCGCGACAGGATCGCGACCCGCTCACTTGGGGTCAGCGGTTCGGGTCCGGTGAGGTTGTAGGACTGCCCCGCGTGGCCGTCATCGAGCAGTGCGACGGCTGCCACGGCCGCGATGTCGGCCTCGTGCACCAGCGCGCTGGGGAAGTCGTACGGTTCTCGGACCACTCCTTCGGCTCGGATCGATTCGGCCCAGCTCAACGTGTTGGACATGAACTCTTGTGCTTCCAGACGTGTCCATTCCACGCCTGAGTCCGCCACCGCCTGCTCGACCGGGCCCACCCAGCCGCCCCACAGCACGGTGAAACGCTGAACGCCCGCGGCGACCGCCCGCTGGACCAGCTCGGGCCCGACCTCGGCAAGTCCAGTGGTCACCGTGATATGCAGCCGGCTGACGCCGTGGAGTGCGGCGTCCAACTTCTCTGGTGTGTTGTGCGTGCCGGCCACCAGCTCCACCTCGGCCGGAAATCTTCCCGCGTTCGCCGCCGGGTCTCGCGTCAGGGCCCGAACCCGCTCTCCTCGGCGGACCAGCTCTGCCACAACGTGCCGGCCGGTGTTCCCGGTGGCGCCTGTCACCAAGGTCGTCACAGTCGAGTTCCTTTGGTCGTCTTGTCTGGATGAGTCGCTGACGAACCTAGGACCTCAACCGCACTTGAGGTCAAAAAGTCCGCCCGACCGTGCCTGTCGTTATGGGGCGTGTCACCAGGTACACGCGAAGCGACACTCCGATTGCCGCACTCAGCCTCCTCGAAGGCCCACAGGCCAAAGGCCTCGCGTATCAACGGAGTCGATCTCGCCGCGGAGACCTCCGCTGGTCCTAGGTCCAAGGTCCCGGGCCATGCTGACCGGGCGTCCGATGTCGTGGCCCGCGGCGAGCGGCATATTCGTACCGAAGACAGCGCAGAGCACGCAGGGAGGGGAGGGGCGATGACCGGACCGGACGGACCGAGCCCGGGCGCCGCCCACCCCAGCGCCCTCAAGGGGTGTGCCAACAAATGTCCGCCGGTCCCGGTGCAGCCATGACAGGCCACCGAACCACACACGGACGAAAGGCACACCCATGTCCACAACTCAGTCCCCGGCCCGCAGCCGACGGCCGGGATGGAGCCTCGCGCTGCTCGCGCTCGGGCATCTGATCATCAGCCTCGACTTCACCATCATCTATGTCGCCCTACCCGACATCGCCGCCGATGTCGGTTTCACACCGCACACCCTGCAATGGGTGGTCACCGCGTACGTCGTCCTCTACGGAGGCTTCCTGCTGTTCGGCGGTCGGCTGTCCGACCTGATGGGACGCCGGCGGATGTTCGTGCTCGGCATGGCGCTGTACGGCGTGGCCTCCGTGCTGGGCGGCCTGGCCACGGCGCCGGCGGTGCTGCTCGCCGCGCGCGCCTTGCAGGGCCTCGCCGGCGCGGTGCTGTTCCCCGCGGTGCTGGCCCTGGTCAACACCGCCTTCGCCGAGGGCAGGGAGCGCAACCGTGCGCTGACGGTCTGGGCCATGGCGGGCGCCGGCGGGCTCACCGCGGGCGCGCTGGCCGGCGGGGTGCTCACCCAGGCCCTGGGCTGGCAGGCCGTGTTCTACGTCAACGTCCCGCTGGCCGTCGCGGGTGCCGTCGCCGCCTTCGCCCTGCTGCCCCCCGACGGCCGCGTCAGCAGAGGAAGCGTCGACGTGCTCGGAACCCTGACCGGTACCGCGGGCATCACGCTGTTGATCTTCGCGGTCGCGCACGGTTCCGAGGTCGGCTGGGCACGGGCCGAGGTGATCGCCGCGGCCGTTCTCGCGGCGGTCCTGCTGGCCACGTTCCTGCGCGTCCAGGCCCGGGGTCGGACACCGCTGATGCCGCTGCGACTGTTCCACAACCGCGCGCTCAGCGGAGCGGTCGTGGTCATTCTCGTCTTCGGGCTGACGATGCAGGCCGTGCCGTACTTCCTGACCCTGTACTTCCAGGACGTCCTTGGCTTCAGCGCCCTGGAGACCGGGCTGGCGTTCCTTGGCCCGACCCTGTCGATCACGGCAGGAAACTTCCTCAGCGAGAGGCTGATCCACCGCTTCGGCACCCGGAGCGCGCTGATCACCGGCATCGTCGTCAACGCCGTGGGCGCTGCGTTCCTCGCCCCCGGCATGCACGCGGACGGATCCGTCCTCACCGTCCTGGCCGGGGTCGTCGTCATCGGTCTGGGCATGGGCATCACCTACGAGGCCATGTGGATCGCCGCCGGCACCGGCGTCTCGGCGGACGAACAGGGCCTGGCCTCCGGGGTGGCCTCCACCGCGCTGCAAGTGGGAACCGCCGCGGGTCTGGCGGTTCTTGTGGCTGTCGCCAACCACGACATTGAAGGGCTGTCCGGGCAGGCCCTGCGCGCCGCCTCCGCCGAGGGAATGCGCGCCGCCGTCTACGTCCTGGGCGCCGTCATGCTGACGGCCGTCCTGGCCGCCCTCAGGCTCCCCGGTCCGCGTGCCCGGGTCGCCGCGGCCGCGTCCCAGCCCGTCCCCGACCCGGACGCCGCCGACCTGCGCCCCACCGGCTGACAGCGTCCGCGGCTCCGGTGTCCGGTCGCCGCCGCCCTACCTCACCTCTCGGCGACCGGTCCGGTTCGGACCCGTCACCGCCTCCCGGTCACGCGTCCCAGGTGACCGGGAGGCGGCGTCGGATATGTCCGTGTTCAGACAGTGGCCGCACCACCCCGCCCACTCCGGCGCCCGAGGGCGAGTTATGGGGTGTTGTAGGTGCGAGAATGCGGCGTGATCAAACCCGGTGAACGTATCCGGTCCTGGTCACCGCACTAGACA
Source organism: Streptosporangium sp. NPDC002607 (assembly GCF_053592655.1). Classification (NCBI taxonomy): domain Bacteria; kingdom Bacillati; phylum Actinomycetota; class Actinomycetes; order Streptosporangiales; family Streptosporangiaceae; genus Streptosporangium; species Streptosporangium sp. NPDC002607. The sequence goes on along the minus strand of NZ_JBSFWD010000022.1, from coordinate 31,462 downwards.
AAGGCCGTGACGCCCTCGTATTCCGCTACCGGGGCAGCACCGACAGTCTCGTACTGGAGCAGCAGCAGGCCGTTCGCCGTCACCTCGTGGCGGACGAGTTGAAGGCCGACGGGTCCGCTCGGGTGGTCGAGCAGCCGCCGCCCGGAACCGGTCACGACCGGGGCGACGACAAGCCGGAGCGTGTCGACGAGGCCCGCCGCCAACAGGGCGTTGCCGAGTCGCGCACTCCCGTGGATCTGGAGTTCCCGTCCTGGCCGCGCCTTGAGTTCCCCGACGGTCTGGATCGGGTCACCACGGAGCACGGTCGTCGGATGCCAACTCCCTTCGGTGCGGGTGTTGGTCACCACGTACTTCGGTAGTGAGTTCATCCGCTCGGTGTACGGGTCGTCCGGGTCGGTGATCTGCGGCCAGTCCCGGGCGAACGCTTCGTAGGTTCGCCGCCCGAGCAGCAGACCGTCGGCGAGGTCCAGCCAGTCGGAGGTACGCCGGACGAAGAGTTCGTCCAGGTGGGGCACGAGCCAGCCGCCCCGGGTGAAGCCGTCGCTCGTATCCTCGGTCGGCGAGCCGGGGCCCTGGCTGACCCCGTCGAGGGTGACGAACTCCGTGAGAGCGATCTTCACCGCGCGGCCTGGCTCTCCGCGACCACGGCGAGTTGCTTGGTGACCGAGCCATAGCCTTCGAAGAAGCCGAGTTCCTCGTGGCGGGCGCGGGCGGCCGGATCGCCGTGCCGGACGATGATCCGGTAGTCCGTGCCGTCCGGATGATCGCTCAGCGTGATCTCGGCTGTCATGGGCACCGGCTCGGGATTCGCGGGGCGCCAGGCGCTGTCGATCGCGTTCGTGAACACAATCCGTTCGAGCTCGTCGACGACGAGGAAGCTCGCGTTGATGTGCGGGACGAAGTCCACCCCGTCGTCGCTCAGTCGCGTCACGAGCGCGCCGCCGGGCCGGACGTCGAGGCGGTCGACGCGGCACACGGTCGGCGCCGGGACCCACCACTTCTCAAAGCGGGAGGGATCGGTCCACGCGCTCCACACGGCGGCGCGGGGGGCGCGGATGACCCGCTGCAGGGTCAGGTCAAGATCGGGGTTCATGGTTGTTCCTCCATCGGATCGGTGACGAGGCGTTCGAGCCGGTCGGTGCGCTCTTCCCAGATCTGGCGCTGCTCCGCGAGCCAGCCGTCGACGAGAGCGAGACGGTCGCGGTTGAGCACGCAGGTGCGCACCCGGCCGAGCTTGACCGTGCGGATCAGGCCGTTCTCCTCGAGCGTCCGCACGTGCTTCATAAAGGAGGGAAGGGTCATCGGGAACTCGCGGGCGAGATCGCCCACACTCGTCGGGCCGCGGCCAAGGCGTCGGATGACGCCGCGCCGCGTCGGGTCGGCGAGGGCGACGAACACGCCGTCGAGCTCGGCCGAATACTGTGCCATGCGGCTAAGTATTGCCCGCCGAAACACTTAGCGCAAAGGCAAAGTATTCAGGTCGTCCCAGGTGCCCGGCCATGGCGGTGGCAGGCCAAGACCTTGATCGGTTTCGACGGCAGGTCTGGACCCCTCCAGGCCGGTGATCCCCGCAGCGTCCCGGATCTTGATGCGGAACGGCGGCAGATCGGCCGCCCATCCGAATCCTCCACGACAGAGCGACACTTGCCGGAATCACCGCGCCCCTGATCGATGAGCGGGTGCGAGTACTCAAACACCCACCGGAAACACGGTGCACGCCAACGGACACCGCACTAGCGGGCCACGTACGTGATCATCGCCGGGTGGTCGACCTGGACGGCGCCGTTGTAGCAGGTGACGTACCGGATGCTCACGTACGCCGGGTACGACTCCCAGGGGGCGAGCAGGTTGCAGAACTCCGAGCCGTAGCCGAACGCGGTGACCTGGACGTTGTCCCGGTATCCGGTGTTGCCGAAGATCACCTGCTTCCTGGCGACCGCGGACCTGCTGAGCTGCACGCCCCCGGACTGCGAGTTGTAGCTGACCGGGTACGGCGTCGGCACGTAGACGCCCGGGGTGTCGGGGGCGTTGTCGAAGGTGTAGGCGAAGCGGTACGACTGGGGTGTCCAGGTGATGGCCCGCTCGCGGTGGTAGGTCAGGCTCCATCCGGTGTTCAGCGATGTGCCGGTGGCGTCGTAGCAGCGCACGATGATGCTCTGCGCGGCCGTCGTCGCGGTCCATCCGCCCAGCTTGCAGCGTGCCGGTACGGCCGAGTCGACCGCGGTGACCTGGATGTTCCCGGCGTGGCCCGCCGAGCCGAGCCCCGGCAGGGTGACCCGCCACGTTCCCGGGGCCGTCAACGGCTCGGCGGTGTTCACCGCGGTCGGCGCCGAGGAGTTGAACCGCGCGGCCACGGCGGAGCCGTCCCAGTGCACGTACCCGAACGCCTGGGGCGCGGGCAGGTACTGGGCGCTGTACCCGAAGGTGACGGAGAACCACGAGGTGATCGGCCCCACACCGTACCGGTGGCACTGCACCGCCACGATCTCGTCGGCGCCCGACTGCCACCAGCCCTGGACCTGGCACCAGTCGGCGGACTGGGAGATCGCCGTGACGTGGGCGACTCCCCCGGCGGCCATGCCGATCTGCGGGAACTTCACGAACACCTGGCCGGGGCCGCCCGGGGTGGCCTCGACCTTGAGCCCGTCCGGCCACGAGCCCGCCTGGCGCATGGAGTCCACGACGGCGCCACTCCTGACGACGGCGAACCCCCAGCGGGGAGGCTCGGCCGCCGCGGCGTCCGTGGCGGCCGCGGCGAGCCCGGTCGCGGCCAGGGCCGCGATGCAGAGCGTTCGTACGATCACTGCCCATAGCCGGCGCATGTCATCCTTCATCCACATCGGAGTGGTGGTCGTGAGCGGGGCTCAGGCTCTTGATAACCCGCCAGCCGGGCGGCTGAGAAGACCCAATTTGACCGATGGACTTGACTCCTGTTCGACAGATACGGCCATGCCGTGAATGTCGATGCTGGGCTGGTTGGTGCGCCGACGCGTCCCAAGCCGTCAGAGTGGGGCCATTTCAGCCGTCATAACCGCCCGCCCGCACCAATGTCCTGTCCATCGAAGTTCGAGTGGCACGGGATACCTGGTCGTCAGGGGTGGTGGTGGACTCACGGGTGCGTACCCGACCGGCGATCCGGCGCACCTCCCGGGCGCGAGTGCCCGGATGGTTCTTTGCGGCAGCCTTCAGCTGAGCTGTTCGGCCAGTCCGACGATGTCCTGCGGGCCAACACTGACGCTCAGCCGGGCCATGAAGCGCTAAGTGCAACGCACGCCTACGCCGGGAACGTTCCGAGAAGGTACGCGAGCTGCTCCGAACGTGGTTCATCGCACCTGGCACCATATGGGTTGACATAGACCGATACCTCGTCCGCGAAGCCGTTCGCCTCCGTGATAATTACGGATCGCAGCATGAAAAAGGCTCGAAACCCATGGACTGTCGTGGCCACGATTTCCTCATCGGGCCGCCGTGTTTCGAGTACGGCATGACGATGCACCTCACCCGCGACGTACTGGACTTGCTGACCGCCACCGGCGCCGCCCCGGACGTCGACGAGTACGACATGAGCCAAGCCCGGACGAGCCTGAACCGCGAGTTGAGTGGTTTGAAGAGAGCCGACGACACTGGGCGCACGGGTGGGCCGGCATTTACCGGTGAACTCGTCGACGAACTGCCTACATTGGGCGGTCCGCCCCTCGGCGGGCATTCCCCCCGAGGTGCGGCCGACCTCGACCACGTTCCCCCTTACCTGGTCAGCGAGTACGTCCCCGGGCCTGATCCGCAGAACCGCGTGGACGCGGATATCCGCCTTCTTCATAGCGCCGGCCTGCCACGAACAATGACCGCCATCGGACAGTCACCGAGGAATGTGGATCACTTGATCATTGGCCCCCGCCAATGCCGCACCTCTATAACGGAGGCGAATTGGAGATGGCGTCACGAACAAACAATCTTGTATATCTGATGCCCATGGTGGTGCCGCTGTTACCCAGTGATCCCCGGCAACTCGGTCCCTACTGGCTGGCCCGACGGCTCGGCGCGGGAGGCCAGGGCGTGGTCTACGAGGCCTACGACAGCCTGGGCGACCGGGTGGCGGTCAAGGCACTGCGCGAGGACTTCATCACCGATGCCTACCGCGACCAGCTGCGCAAGGAGGTCGCGGCGCTCAGCCGGGTGGCCCCCTTCTGCACCGCGCGGATCATCGAGGCCAACCTCGACCACGTTCCCCCGTACCTGGTCAGCGAGTACGTCCCCGGGCCCGATCTGCAGAACCGCGTGGACAAGGAGGGCCCCTACCGCCCAGACGACCTGCACCGTCTCGCGGTCGGCATCGCCACCGCGCTGTCGTCCATCCACCAGGCCGGCGTGATGCACCGGGATCTGAAGCCGGCGAACGTCCTGATCGGCCCGGACGGTCCCCGGGTCATCGACTTCGGCATCGCGCGTACCGAGGAGATGTCCCAGAGCGCGACCGGGCAGCTGAAAGGCACCCCGCGATGGATGGCTCCCGAGCTGTTCCGCGGCCACCGTGCCTCACCGGCCGTCGACATCTGGGCGTGGGGTGCCGTCGTCCTGTTCGCCGCCACGGGCAAGTCGCCCTTCGACGGTGACGGCATGCCCGCGCTGATCCACCAGGTCCTTCATCACCGGCCCGAGCTCGATGTGCTGCAGGAGCCGCTGCGGTCCCTGGTGGCGCGGGCACTGTCGCACGACCCGGCCCGGCGCCCCGCACCTCGGGAACTGCTGGAAGGCCTGATCGGCGGCCAGGGTGTGCTGGAGGAGGCCACCGCGGTCGCCGGAGCTCTTTCCAGCACGGCGCTCCCCCCGTCGCTGGCGCAGGTGGCCGAGCAGGTCTATGCCGGGCTCGCACCGCACGAGCAGGCCACCGTGCCGCGCATCCTGCTGCGGATGATCGCCGTGAAGCCGGACGCCAGGCACACGCTGCGCAAGGTCGCCGCCACCGAGTGCCTGGACATCGAGACGGCCAAGCAGGCCGTCTGGCACACCCTCGACCAGCTGAGCGAGGCGGGGCTGGTGGTCCGCGACGGCGCCTTCTTCACGCTCACCACCCCGGCGCTGGTGCGGGCCTGGCCTCGGCTGCGCGACTGGATCGCCGACGAACACGAGGTCCTCGACGCCCACCACGAGCTCACCGACGCCACGCGGCGCTGGCAGAGCCGTGGCCGCAAAAGTGGTGACCTGCTGTGGGGCAGCTCGCTCGACGAGGCACTCGCCCTTGTTGTGGCCGGTCGCCGGCACCTCACCCTCAACCTGGCCGAACGCTCGTTCCTCGACCACTCGGTACGCGCCGCCCAGCGCAGGCGGCGCTACCGTACGCTGCTGAGCGCCGCCCTTGCGGTCCTGCTCGTCGCGTCCACCGCGACGGCGGCCACCGCGATCGTCCAGGGCATCGAGCTGGCGGCCACGAACGAGATCATCTCCGGGCAGCGGGATACGGCCATCGGCGGCCGGGTCGCCAACCTCGCCACCACGATGCGGCGCGTCGATCCCGCCGTCGCCAAGCAACTCGCCGTCGTCGCCGCGACCTTGGCGCCCGACGGTCAGGCGGCCCAGAACGCGCTGGCCACGCTCTACAGCCAGCCGGAGCAGTACACCTACCGGCCGCCCGGTGTGGACGGCCGCTGGCGGACAACCGGAGACAACACCCGCCGTCTGATGGCGTACGTGCACGGCCACGAGGTGAAGCTCGCCGATGTCGACTCGCGCCGGGTGGTACGGACGATCACTCTGACCGGAGAACCGGTCGACGACGGCGCTCTCGGTCACGTCCTGTCCCTCACGCCGGACGGCAAGACCATGTCGCTGGTCAGGAAGGACGGCGCCGTCGGCATCTGGGACACGGCGACCGGCCGGCCGCGGCCGGTGACGATCCGCATTCCCGAGCCGTACGCGGCGCTCGATCCCACGGGCACCCGTCTGCTGAGCTTGGCGGCGACGCAGGCGGTCGTCTGGGACGTCGAATCGGGCAAGCCCGTTCTCAAAATCCCGTACCAGCTCCGGGGCGCGACCTTCACACCGGACGGGCGGTCTCTGGTCAGCCTCCGGGAAGGAGAGTTCGAGTACTGGGACATCGGCAAGGGCACGAAGACGCCCCTGCCCCGGTTCGGTAAGGACTCCGAGAGAATCAGCGGCCTGGAGGTCAGCCCGGACGGCAGACGCCTCGGCGTAATCAAGGGCGACCGAGTGTGGATCATCCGCCTGGACAAGGAGGACGTGAGCTGGCGGCAGCTTCAGAAGAACGACGACAACATCGGGATCGCCTTCAGCGCCGACGGCAGGTTCGTCGCGGTCGGCGGCACCGTCTGGGGCACCGAGGGTGTCCACGACCAGTCATGGGATATCGTGGGCGAACGCGACGAGCCCGTCTTCAGGTACTCCGGCGGCTGTGCCAACCCGGCCTTCGGCCCGGGAGACCGCACCCTGCGCTGCGCGGATTACTCCACGAGCACCGTCACCGTCCTGTCCCTCAGTCCCATCACGGACTCGGTCAAGCTCACCGACGCCTTCGTCGGCTCCACTGCGGTCCTCAGCGAGGACGGCTCGACTCTCGCCGTCGAGTCCCGCCGCGACCTGGAGATCTGGGATCCGGTCAGGCGGGTCAGACGGGGAGCGCTGCCGCTCAACGGTGTCGGGGGCACCAGCGAATCGCTGTTCGCGTTGTCGAGAGACGGAAAGCTCCTGGCGAGCAGCTTCCGCAGCAGCGGGAAGGTCGAGATCTGGGACGTCGCCTCGGCGACCAGGAAGATCACCCTGCAGACCGGGCACGCGATCAGTGACCGGGTGCCTCTCAGGTTCTCACCTGACGGCAGGACGCTCGCGGTGCTCACCAGCCCTACCATCAGCTCGACCTCGTTCGAACTGTGGGACGTGGCCTCGGGAGGCCTGCGGGTCAAGTCCGCCGGAGTCCGGACGGAGCCCGGCCAGGGCATCGCCGGCGACCTGCGTGTCCTCTTCAGCCCCGACGGACGGACCGTGCTTTCCGGACCGGACCAGGGTGTCCTCGACGTCGCCACCGGCAAGCGAGTCCTCGCCCCCAACCTCGAAATGAGCCCCGCCAAGGCCCGCAGCCGGGACGGGCTCGTCGTCGTGTTCGACAAGGACAAGATCGGATTCTGGGACGCGCAGACCCTCCGGCACAAATACGACGTGCTCCCCGGCGCGGAGCTGGGCAACGCCGTCGCCTTCGCTCCCGACGGGAAAGTGCTCGCGCTGGCCGACACCACGGGCCGGGTCCGCTTGTGGGACGTTCCGAACAGACGCGCCCTGGGCCTTCCGCTCGCCGGTTTCCTGACGCCGAAGGACAAGGTCGGCCCAGACAAGATCACGACCATGGCCTTCTCGGCCGACGGCGCGGTTCTGGCGGCCGTTGACGACGCCGGCCGCCTCCGCACCCACCTCATCGCTCCCGACAAGGTCAAGAGCGCCCTCTGCGCCCTCTTCGGCCCGCTCTCCGAGGCGGACTGGAGGACCCACATTCCGGAGATTCCCTACCGCCGCACCTGCTGACCGGCATCGGACACAGCCCTTCCGGGCGCTCTACGAAATAACCTCTGGATCCACATCGGAGTGGCTGGGCGGTCATGCTCGGACCTACAGAAGGGATCACGGGATGAGCAAGGTGACCACCGGCATGCTGCACCATGTCGAGCTCTGGGTGCCAGACCTGCCACGGGCCGTCGCCGGCTGGGGGTGGCTGCTGGGCGAGCTGGGCTACACCCTCTTCCAGAACTGGGCCGACGGGCGGAGCTGGCGGCTCGGCTCCACCTATCTGGTCCTTGAGCAGTCGCCCGCTCTCAGCGCGGACGAACACGACCGGCGCCGCCCCGGCCTGAACCATCTCGCCTTCCACGTCGAGAGCCGGGCCATGGTCGACGCCCTGGCCGAGCGGGCACCGCGGCACGGCTGGACCCTGCTGTTCCCGGAACGTCATCCCCATGCCGGTGGCGAGCGGCACTACGCCGCCTACCTGGAGGACGCCGACGGGTTCGAGGTCGAACTCGTCGCCCCCGAAACATCACGTCAGGACTGACGCCACCCCACGGCTCCGGTCGAGCACATGCGGCACGTGACACGCACCGCAGCGTGGTCCTGGAGCCGCCTGGACGGCATGCGTTGCTCGGCCGCGGTTTTGTCGGACGCCTGCGGCAGGCTGTCCGCGACCGGTCGGAATTTGATCTATCGAGGGACGCACATGGCGCGCATGCTCCGCAGCATCGACGACGAGGTCTACGTGGAGTACGGGACGTTCGCTCTGGAGGGCACCGACATCGGGGAGTGGACCAGCCCGGAGGGCTACCACTTCGTCGCGGGTGTCCGGATGGAGGCGTGGGACGGTGAGCCGCCGAGCCCCGAAGGCCCCTGGACGCCCGTCGACCAGACGACCTTCGTGGCGGACAGCGGTGTCGTTCACCTGCTCCTGATGATGGACGGTCGTGGCCACGACTTCCTCATCGGGCCACCGTGTTTCGAGTACGGCCTGATGATGCACTTCGAGCCGCTCACCAAGGACGACGAGCCGGATGAGGACACGGATGGCCCCGAGGAGCGGTGGCTGCTGCGCTTCTGGCCGATCCGGGACGCGTTCGATCCGCTGCTGCACCTGCCGGCCGCGCCGTACATGGTGCCGATGCCGAAAGAGTACGTCCCGTTGCCGCTTCCGCCGGAGATGCGGCCTCCGCCGGTCGAGCCCCGGCAGGTGCCCGTGCCCGTGTCGGCCGCCCAGGACTGGGCCTCGATGCGGGTCGATCCCTCCCGGCCGACCTTCGAGGAGTGGCTGAGCACGATGGAGGAGCAGCTCCGTGAGAAGGGCGTGACGATCCACGAGTGGCTGCGGGCGCGGGGCGTCGAGATCGAGGACGGAACCGAGGTCACACCGGAGAGCATCGCCCGTCCCGAGGACCGTCCGGGCCGGTTCGCCGATCCCCTCGTCGACCGGTACTACGCGCGGCAGGCGCACATGGGATTCCTTCCGCACCGCTTCCCCGACTGGGAGCCGCACGAGCAGGAGGAACGGCTGCGGGAACTGTGCGACGAGGAGCGCATCGCCGAGGAGCTGAATCCGGAAGGTTCACGAACTTTCGCCATGCCCTACGAAGCGCGAGGGGTGGAGAGCCTGTCACCCGGAATCAGCCGTCGCCTCTGGCGGTGGGAGGACGACATCATCGGCGGGCAGCCGTTCGACGGCAGTCTCACCGTCGATCGGCAGGTGCACGTCCGCGATCCGCACAATCGCAAGATCTTCGTCTCGGGCATCGTGACCGTGCTCCGCCCGGAGCGATACAACGGGCGCGCCGACTGGTACCTGGTCAGGGACGCCGAACCACACGAGGCGGCCCGCGTCCTGTGCGCCGAGGCCACCTGGCGAGACCAGCCGGAAGGAGAACCCGGCCGGTAGTACCGGGTGGCCGACACACGATCGGCTCGGATGAGGTGTCCGCCCTGTGGGGAAGGCTCAGATGCGGCGATTGGTCGCGCCGGTACTGTCGCGGCATGCGCGTCCGCCAGTACGTCTACTTCGCACTGTTCAGCCAGCACACCTCCGCGTGGGCATCGGGCCCGACGAGACCACGGTCCGGGGAAGCCGCCGCACTGAGCCGGTCAGACCGATCAGCCACAGGTGGAAGATCACATGCCGTGAGCCCGGTCTACGCGTCGACGAGCGGATATCCCGTGTGCTGGACCGGCTCCGGCCCCATGCCGACCGCATCGCCGAACTCGCCGAACGTCTTCGCGCCGAAGACGAGGAACATGGCGGCGCGGTCCTGCAGGTCGTGCGCTACCTCAACGATCACGAGGAAAGTCCCCCTTCGGACGCCATGCATCCGGAGTCACCCCAGGAGCCCAATCCGCTCGGCTGGCACCTCACCCGCGACGTACTGGACTTCCTGACCGCCACCGGCGCCGCCCTGGACGTCGACGAGTACGACATGACCTAAGCCCTCTGGCCGCCGGTATCGCGCCCGGCGAGGCCGGGCCGGTCACTGCCGGTGGAGCTGGCTGTGATCGATGAGATCCAGGACGGCGCCCCGGAGATTGCGGAAGACGGCCAGGATCTCATCGGCGGCTGCGGCCACAGCCGCTTCACCGGGTGGACTCGACGGTTCGAGCAGCAGTGCCGTCATCCAGACCGACGCGCCGGGCGAGCTGTCGGTCCGCGCCCACCTGGACGCCTGGGCGGTCAACGTGATCGGCGCGCTCACCGCCGCCGCCCACGTCGCGCCCGTGATGGCGCGGCGCGGCAGTGGATCGTTCCTCATCACCGGGGGCATGCCCGAGCCGAAGCCGCAGTACGTCAGCCTCTCGCTCGGCAAGGCCGGGGTCAGGACCCTGGTGACGCTGCTGGACCAGACCTACGGTCCCTCCGGGGTCCACGTGGCGAGCGTCACCGTGTGCGGTCCCGTCGCCCCGGGCACCGACTTCGACCCGGACGACATCGCCGAGCACTACTGGCGGTTGCACACCCAGCCGCGACACCTGTGGGAGCACGAGGCCCTGCACACCGGGCTGATCACCCAAGAGGGCGGCCGGAGCCGCCGCTCACCGTGACCTGAGCGGTGTGGATCGGTTTGAACGCGGCGCCGTTGTGGTCGGTGTCCGTGGACGGCTTCGGGAGAGCGACCGGATCGTTCAACCTTCCACCGGCTTCGGTGACGCTGCCCAGCATCCGGTACGCGATCCCGAACAGGCGCGGCCGCAGGCCCGCGAAGATCACTGCGGCCTGTTCAAGATCTTCCGGCCCACCGGATTCGTTCGCCGGCACGGTATCCGCCACCGTCATCCCCCTGTCTCGCCCGTGTCCCGCACTCTGCCGGTGAACCCATCCTGGACCCGCGACCCTCGTCTGCCGCCTTCAAACCGCTCGCCGAGCAGCTATGACAGGACAGGCGGGTGGTTTGTGACAACCCCGGGAGATCTCATCCGGCGGAGCGGCCAGGGGCGGCTGACGGTCCGCACCCTCGGCGACCGCGACGACGTCGCGATGCCCGGCGGGGGGCGCTACCTCCCGGCCGTGGTCCGGCCCGGCCAGTCGCCGTACCGTGTCTCGCCGAGAATCGCGTCGCCGGCCGGCACCAGGGTCCCCTCGCCCAGCTCGGCTCCGAAGTAGCGCGCGTGCGGGTCGGTGACCACCTCACGCGGATCGTCCCGGGCGGCCAGGGCGTCCCGGAAGAACTCGTCCATCCGGAACCGCTCGGGCCCGGCGACCTCAACCCTCCCGTTCACCGGCGGCCCCACCGAGATCCTGCCGACCGCCTGGGCGACCTCGTCGCCCGCGATGGGCTGGAAGAGCACGGGTGCCATCCGGACCGTGCCGCCGTCGGTGGCCGCGTCGGCGATGCTCCGGACGAACTCGAAGAACTGCGTCGCGTGCACGATCGAGTACGGGATCGACGAGTTCTCGATCAGCTTCTCCTGAGCGATCTTCGCCCGGAAGTAGCCGCTCTCGGGCAGCCGCTCGGTCCCCACCACCGACAGCGCGACGTGGTGGCCGACGCCTGCCGCCGCCTCCGCGGCGAGCAGGTTGCGGGTGGAGGTCTCGAAGAACTTCAGTACCGCGGTGTCCTCGAAGGACGGGGAGTTCGACACGTCGATCACCACCTGCGCGCCGGTCAGGGCCTCGGCGAGCCCTTCGCCGGTAAGGGTGTTGACGCCGGTGCTCGGTGCTGCCGCCACCGCCTCGTGGCTGTGCTCGCCGAGCTTCGTCACGAGCTTCGACCCGATCAGACCGGTACCGCCGATTACCACGATCTTCATGACAAACCTTCCTGTCCGCCGGGGCGTCCGTCGCCATCCGGTCGCCAGCTAAGACAGGACAGCCCTCCGGCCTGTGACAGCTCAGGCGAGATTCCCCGGGTTGCGGATCCCCGGCGCCGAGGCGTCACAAACCGAGACGCTGTCTGTCTTTCGGTAAGGCGGACTTGCCGTCAGCAAGCCGACTACCTACTGGACGAGTAGGAACGCGATCGCTTTCCGCCACATCAGTGGTGATGTGGCGGGGTTCGGAAGCACCGTTCGCCTACGAGCGATCCAGCGGCGGCAAACAGCGCACCATCACCGGCAAGACGATTCTCACGCGATGACCCCGCGGTCCGGCGGTTCGACCGGCCGGCGCAGGCGGTCGGCGTGCCGGACCTGGTTGTGCAGCGCCCGGCGCAGGAACGTCTCGATGGTGTCGAGTTCGGCGGTGCTGAACCGGAGGAGTTCGGTCTGCGCCTCGGTCACGATCGGCCCCCAGACCTCCTGCACGGCTCTCTGCCCCTGTTCGGTCAGGTTCACCAGGACCCGGCGCCGGTCCGCCGTGTCGCGGATCCGCGTGGCCAGGCCGGCCCGCTCCAGCCGGTCGATCGCGGTGGTGGCGGCACCTCCGGTGAGACCGGCGGCGGCCGCCAGCTCGCTTGCGGTGAGCGGGCCGCGGGCGGTCAACCGGCTCAGGCACCTCAGGTCGGTGCGGTTGACGCCGAGGCGCCGGGCCGCCAGCTCGTCAATGAGATCGGTGGCGTCCTGGAGCTCCTGAACGGCCATGGTCACGGCATGGACCCTATTTTGCTTTGACAATCTAACCCTTAGAAAGTTGAATTAATTGGGTCGCGTGAACTCTAACCCCCCGGGAGACCCCGATGCCACGTCCTTCCGTCCAGCCGCGGTCGGCGACGACCGACGACGTTCCGGCCCTGCTGTCCCTGATGGACTCCGTCCACGCATGGCTCATCGCCCAGGACCGCCCGGAGCAATGGGGAACGGTACCGTTCTCCCGAATCCCGGGCTTTCCCGACCGGGTCTCCGACTGGACGCGCCAGGGCGTCATCACCCTGGTCGAACGGGACGGCCGGTGCGTCGGGATGCTGGCCGCCGCGCCCCTGATTCCGCCACGGATCCCCGCCGCCGTGGTGCCCGACGGATCGATGTTCATCCACACCGTGATGACCGACCGCGGCCCCGGCGGCCGCGGCGTCGGTTCGGCCCTGCTGGAGGAAGCCGCGCGTCTCGCCAGGGCGCACAGCGCTCCCGCACTGGCTCTGGACCACTGGGCGGGCAGCCCCGAGCTGGGACGCATCTACGACGACCACGGCTACGTCAAGGTCGCCGAGTACACCGACGAGCAGGACGGAAAGGCCATCCGCAACACCGTACGCGTCCGCTACCTGAGCGTCGCCGGCTGAACGCGTCAGCACGAGGCCCGGAGCCGGCCCGACGAGGATGGTGGAGGGAGTCGGCCACCACCATCCGGGGACGCCGGCAGCCCGGCACTGCCGCCTCCCGCCCTTCCACGTCCGCTTTCACCGCAACCTCCCGAGGATGCTCCGGCCTTCAGGCCGGGGAGGAATCGGGAGCGGGAGTGCCGTCAAGGCCCGGGCGTGCTCTGACCGGTCGGTCATGTCGATCGGCTTCTTTCTGGGTGGTGTAGCCGTAGCCGTCCGCGCGTTGAAGGTGACGGACGTGAGCGTCCTCGGGGTGACGCCGAGCAGAGCGGGTGCCGGTCCGCTCGATCTCCCCTCGCCCAGGTTGAACACCAGATACCGCCTGGCGGCGGTGTCCGTGAGCCGTTTCGTGCCCACCCTCGGGCGTGTCTGCTCCCACGGATTCCAGAGCGGCAGGCTGAGGAAGCACCCGCCGGTGGGTCTGCGATCTCGTGTTCAACGTGGCCATCAAAACGCACCTCCCTGAGCTGACGGCCAGGGCTGGTCAACGCGGGGCTTCAAAGCGCATCACCGCGCCTCAAGCCCCCTCCCTCAGGAGAGGGTCGTTGACTCGACCACCGCGCCTACGGACGCTGGGGCCGGCGGCCGAGCTGCCAGACCTCCCATCCGGCGGCGAGCCACGGGCCCGGCTCGACCGCGTTGCGCACGTCCACCAGCACCCGGTGACGTACCAGGTCGGCGGTGTCCGCGGGGAGCTTGGGGTCGGCGGTGAACTCCGGCCACTCGGTGGCGAGCACGACGAGATCGGCGTCCGTGATGGCCTGCTCGGCGGTGTCGGCGTAGCTGAATTCGGGGTGCAGCTCGCGAGTGGCGGCGATGGCCGCGGGGTCGTAGATGACCGGTGTCGCGCCGCGTTCGGCCAGCCTCTCGGCCAGGCGCAGGGCGGGCGAGTCGCGTACGTCGCTGGTTCCGGCCTTGAACGCCGCGCCGAGGAACGCGATGGTACGGCCGTCGATCGGACCGCCGTGCGCCTTCTCGATCAGCCTGACCGCCGCCGGGACCCGGTCGGCGTTGATCGATTCGACGGCCGTCAGGAATCCGTGCGCGTTCCGCGCGCCCAGCTCGCCGACGCGGTGCGTGAAGGCCGCCACGTCCTTGGGCAGGCACCCGCCGCCGTAGCCGATGCCCGGCCGCATCCCGTCGTGCCCGATCCGCTTGTCGACGCCGATCGCGTGGGCGACCGTGTTCACGTCCGCTCCGACGAACTCGCACACCTCGGCTATCGCGTTGATGAACGAGATCTTGGTGGTCAGGAACGCGTTCGCGGCCGACTTGATCACCTCTGCCGTGGGCGGGTCCGTGAGGATCAACCCCACCCCGTGGTCGAGGATCGGCGCGTACACCTCCTCGACCGCCTCGCGGGCCTGCCGGGAGGTCAGGCCGACCACGACCCGGTCGGGGAACAGGGAGTCCCGCACGGCATGACCCTCGCGCAGGAACTCCGGATTCCAGACCAGTTCCACACCGGAGACCCGCGCGTCAGCATCGATGATCTTCTGGAGCCGTTCGACGGTGCCGACCATCACCGTGCTCTTGCCGACGATCGTGGCCGGCCTGCTCAGCAGCGGGACCAGCGACCGCATCGCGTCGATCACCTGGGTCATGTCGTAGCCATGGCCGTCTTCGCGCAGCGGGGTGCCGACCGTGATGAAGTGCAGGTCGGCGAAGTCCGCGGCCTCCCCCAGGTCGGTGGTGAAGCGGAGCCGGCCGGAGGAGGTGTGCCGGACCAGGAGATCCTCGAAGCCCTCCTCGAAAAAGGGGGCGATGCCGTTGCCCAGGGCTCCGCACCTGTCGGGATCCGACTCGACGCCGATCACCTCGTGGCCGATCTCGGCCATCGCGACGGCGTGCGGAGCACCGAGGTGACCGCATCCGATCACGGAAACGCGCATCTTGGGTCCTGTCCGTTGGCTTCCTCGGGCGCATGCGGGATGCGTTCCAAGAAGTTATCGCGTGCCGGGGTACCAAGGTGTCGGCTCGGCGGCATTCACCCCTCAAGTCCAGGGGTCGACACGGCTCTTTGCCGCTTGATGTGCGCGGGCCGGCCGTACGGTCCCGTCGGCGGCGGCGCACCGAGAAACACGAACTGGTAACGACTCACACCCATACGGTCACCACCGCTTGACAGGGGGACTCATTTGCCATTTTATGCACTTAACCGACTTATTAAGTAGGAATTAAGGAGTAGTCAATGAGGGTTCGCAGGCTCCGGGGGATGGCAGTGGCACTGGCCGCGGTCACGGTGACAGCCCTCGCGGCGGCCTGCGGAGGAGGCGGGGGGTCCTCCGGCGGCGACACGGCGAAGACGACGACCGAGGTCCGTCTCGGTTTCTTCCCGAACATCACGCACTCCACGGCCCTGGTCGGGGTGCAGAAGGGCTTCTTCGCCAAGGCACTCGGCAGCGACGCGACGCTGAAGGTCTCCACCTTCAACGCCGGACCGGCCGCGACCGAGGCGATCTTCTCCGACGCCATCGACGCGACCTACATCGGGCCGAACCCGGCCATCAACGCCTGGTCGAAGTCCAAGGGCGAAGCCATCAAGATTGTCGCAGGCGCGGCGTCCGGCGGCGTGTTCCTCGTGGTCAAGCCCGAGATCAACGGCGTCGAGGACCTCAAGGGCAAGAAGATCGCCACGCCTCAGCTCGGCAACACCCAGGATGTCGCGCTGCGCTACTGGCTCAAGGAGAAGGGAATCGAGACCGACACCAAGGGCGGCGGCGAGGTGTCGATCCTCCCCCAGGAGAACGCCCAGACCCTGCAGACCTTCGCCACCGGTGACATCGACGGCGCCTGGGTGCCCGAGCCCTTCGCGAGCCGCCTGGTCCAGGAGAGCAAGGGCAAGATCCTGCTCACCGAGGCCGACCTCTGGCCGAACAAGCAGTTCGTGATCACGCACCTGATCGTGCGGCAGCAGTTCCTCAAGGACCACCCCGACCTGGTGAAGAAGCTGATCGAGGCGCACGTCGAGTCCAACGCCTTCATCCAGTCGGACCCGACGGGCGCCAAGGAGGCGGTCAACGCGGAGCTGAAGGAGCTGACCGGCAAGCCCGTCGCGCCGGCGGTCCTGGACAGCGCCTTCGGCAACATCACCTTCACCAACGACCCGATCGCGTCCTCCCTCGTCGGCAGCGCCGACCACGCCCAGAAGGTCGGCCTGCTCGACCCGGTGGACCTGAACGGCATCTATGACCTCACCATCCTCAACGAGGTCCTGGCGGCCAAGAGCCAGCCCGCGGTGAGCGACAAGTGATCGACCCGAGCAGGCGGCACAGAACAGCAGAGTCGAAGCGGCGCGTCCGGTCACGGGCCGGCGAGCCGCTGGTCAGGGAGGCGAAGTGACAGCTCCGATACAGGAGCTGCGCCCCGGCCGGACCGACGGGCACGAGCCCGCGGTCCGGCTGGACGCGGTTTCCAAGGTGTACGGCAGGGAGCTCCTGGCCCTGGACCAGGTCACGCTCTCGGTGGACAGGGGCGAGTTCGTCTGCCTGCTGGGCGCGTCCGGCTGCGGCAAGAGCACGTTGCTCAACCTCGTCGCCGGCCTGGACCGCCCCACCGCCGGAGACATCGACACCAGGGACGCCCGCATCGCGATGATGTTCCAGGAGCCGGCCCTGTTCCCCTGGCTCACCGTCTCGGGGAACATCGAGCTGGCGCTCCGGGTGACGAGCTCGGGGAAGAACACCACGAAGAAGGAGCGCCGCGCGCGGGCGATGGAGTTCCTGGAGATCGTCCACCTCGGTGGCTTCGGCGACAAGCGCCCGCACGAGCTGTCCGGTGGCATGCGCCAGCGGGTCGCGCTCGCCAGGGCCCTCGCCCAGGACGCCGACGTGCTCCTCATGGACGAGCCCTTCGGCGCCCTCGACGCGATGACCCGTGACCTGCTCCACGACGAGCTGGAGCGGATCTGGCGGGAGCGGGAGCTGTCCGTCCTGTTCGTCACCCACAACGTGCGCGAGGCCGTACGGCTCGGCGACCGGGTCGTCCTGCTGAGCAGCAGGCCCGGCAAGGTGATCGAGGACTTCCCGGTGACACTGTCGCGGCCGCGCCGTACCGACTCCGGTGAAGTGGCCGAACTGGCCTCCACCATCACCGACAGGCTGCGCCAGGAGGTGCTGCGCCACGCCAAGCCGGCGGCGCAGCCGCCCGTCGGCGCCGGGATCGAGAAGTAGCGGGTGCCCAATGACTGCTGATCTTTCCCAGCACATCGCCGGTCTGGACGCGCTGGAGCTGTCCAACCGGGAACGGCAGAGCCTGGCCTCAAGGGTCTGGGCCAGAAGCTGGCCGATGATCTCGGCGATCGTCCTCGTCCTCGCCGTCTGGGAGCTGGTCGTGCTCAGCGGGTGGCGCCCGGAGTACGTCCTTCCCGGCCCGGTGACCGTCCTTGAGGATCTGTGGAACCGCCTCGGTGAGGCCGAGTTCTACGAGGCCCTGGGCGTGACGATGCGCCGCGCGATCACCGGGTTCGCGATCGCGGTGCTGGTCGGGCTCGTGGTCGGTGCGGCCGTGTCGCGGGTCCGGCCCCTGCGGGCGGCGCTCGGCTCCCTGATCACGGGCCTGCAGACCATGCCCTCCATCGCGTGGTTCCCGCTGGCGATCCTGTTCTTCAAACTCAGCGAGAGCGCGATCATGTTCGTGGTCGTCCTCGGGGCGGCGCCGTCGATCGCCAACGGGCTGATCGCCGGCGTGGACTACACCCCGCCGATCCTGCTCCGTGCCGGGCACATCCTCGGCCTGCGACGCCTGGCGCTCTACCGGCACGTCATCCTGCCCGCGTCGCTGCCGTCGTTCCTGTCGGGGCTCAAGCAGGGCTGGGCGTTCGCGTGGCGGTCCCTGATGGCGGGCGAGCTTCTCGTGATCATCGCCCATCAGGCGTCGATCGGCGAACAGCTCGACAACGCCCGGGAGCTCTCCGACGCGCCCGGCCTCCTCGCGACGATGATCGTGATTTTGATCATCGGCATCGTCGTGGACATGTGTTTCGGCGCGGCCGACAACGCCCTCCGGCGCCGCTGGGGGCTCGACCAGCGCGTCGGCTGATGCGAGCCGCCGCTCCGCGGGCCCCGTGCCCGCGGAGCGGCGGCTCGGGCAGGTCGCCGGGGTTTCGTGACTCCCGCCCCGGCGCCAATGCCGAGCGGAACTGCGCGCCTTCCTGCCTGAATAGGAAGCGGCGCATCGGCTCCCGTTTGGGCGCCGATGCCGCCCGGCGGGCAACCTGCGTGGAGATCGCAGATCAGCTGAGGCGTGCGGCCCAGACGGTGCGTTCGGTGCGTACCGAGAGGTCGTCGCGACGCAGGATGCTGTGCGGGCTGTCTGTGTCGAGCAGCCGGTCGAGCGCGGCGAGATCTGCGGCCGGAAGCGCCTGTGCGGCGGCACCGCGGATGCGTAGCAGACTGCTGAGTGCGTAGCGGCCGATGGCCTCGCGGTGGGAGCCTTCGATGTTCACGGCGATGGTGCGCTCGCCTTCGAGGGTGAACCCGGCGGCGATCAGCATCGGCCCCCAGTCGGCGCCGCGGTGGGGCACGTGTTCGGCGTGGAAGTGCTCGGTCGCGGCGTGGCAGCGGTCTTCCAGGCCGGGCCGGTCCTCCGGGGCATTCTCGGGCAGGAAACGCGGGAATCCGGCCAGCTCGACGACGGCGAACAGGCCGTCGGGCGCGAGCATGCCGTGGACGTTGCGCAGTGCGCGGTCGGGGTCGGCCATGTGGTGCATCGAGGCCGAGGCCCAGACCAGGTCCGGCGTGCCGAGGTCGGGCCAGTCGGCGGCGTCGAGGTCGGCCTGCACGGTGCGCACGCGGTCATCGACATCCTGGGCGCACGCCTTCTTCCGCAGGCGCTGCAGGTGTCCGGGCGAGGCGTCGACGGCTGTGACGTGCGCCTCGGGGAAGCGGTCGAGGAGGGCGAAGGTGCCCGCTCCGGTGCCGGAGCCCAGGTCCACGATATGGCGCGGGCCGGCCTTCAGAGGCAGCCATGCGGTGATGGATGCGATGTGCTCGCCGAGGACCTCCGCGTCCAGGTCGAGGATCTCCGCCTGGCCGGCGTCGTCCTGCTGGTGGTGGCCGTGCTGCGCGCCCTGGTGAGGGGTGTGCGGGTGTGTGTGGGTCATGTCGTCACCGTAAGGCGGGTTTGCCTACACGGCACGACGGCTCCCGGGATGCGCAAGATGTCGGCGCGTGGCGGTGCCCGACGCGCAAGGCGCACCCGTACCGAGGGTGCGCGTTGCCGTCATTCGCGGATGCCGGGGGTGTCGCAGTCGCCGTCGTTGTCGCGCTGGTGTCCGCGGCGGGCATCGCGGTCGAAGATGCCCAGAATTTCACACGGTCCGCCTTCGGCGCCGATGGCGTGCGGCATCATGGTGGGGAACTCGGCGGCCTGGTTGGTCTCGAGACGGAAGCGCCGGTGGCCCAGCATGAGGATCGCGGTGCCGGAGAGTACGACCAGCCATTCCCGGCCGGGGTGGGCACGCATGCGGGAGGGGTTGTCGGGCGGCGGCTCGGTCATGCGCTGGCGTATGACGCTCATGCCGGGGTCGCCCTTCACGGGCCAGCGCATCAGGCCGTGGGTGCCGTCGATCATCGGGCTGGTGACGACGTCGTCGGTGGCGGTCTCGACGAGCTGGTCGAGGGTGGTGTCCAGGGCGCGGGCGAGGGTGACGAGCTGGTCCAGGGCGAGGCGGCGCTGGCCGTTCTCGATGCGGCTCAGTGAGGACTGGCTGAGGTTGGCGCGGGTGGCCAGTTCTTCCAGGGACCAGCCCTGTGCGACTCGCAGGGCGCGGATGCGTTTGCGTACGAGGCTGTCCAGGTCTCCGATTTCTTGCGTCATGGGCAACATCATATGCCCGTGATGCAAGGCGGGTTTAACGTCGTGTGCAGAAGGCCCGGAAGGGTTGGGCCACGCACGATGAAAGGGCGCGACATGTCTGTGCGGACTTCCGCGTACGCGAGCGACGCACTGCCCGGTGAGACCGTGGACGTTGTGGTGATCGGCGGCGGCGCCGCAGGCCTGAACGGTGCCCTGATGCTGGCCCGCTCCCGCCGTTCGGTCGTCGTGATCGACAGCGGGACGCCCCGCAACGCGCCCGCCAAGGCCATGCACGGCTTCATCGTGCTGGACGGCACGCCGCCCACCGAGCTGCTCAAGCGGGGCCGGGAGCAGGTGCGCCGGTACGGCGGCCAGGTCGTCTTCGGAGAGGTGACCTCTGCCGAACCGGCCGCCCCAGCCGTCGACGGTGATCTGCGTTTCATGGTCAGCCTGGCCGACGGCGGCACGGTGACGGCGCGCCACGTGCTGGTGGCCACCGGCCTGCGGGACGTGCTGCCAGACGTGCCCGGCCTCGCCGAGCACTGGGGGCACGGTGTGGTGCACTGCCCGTACTGCCACGGCTGGGAGGTACGCGACGAACCGATCGGCATCCTCGCCGTCGGCCCCGCCTCGATCCACCACGCGCTGCTGTTCCGCCAGCTGACCGACGACCTCATCTACCTCACCCACGGCACCGATCTCGACGACGACACCCGAGCACGCTTCGCCGCCCGCAACATCCGCATCATCGACACCCCGGTGCAGGAAGTCATGACGAGCGAGGACGGCGGCATCGCGGGCGTGCGCCTGACCGATGGCAGGGTCGTGGCCCGCCGCGTCCTCGCGGTCGCCACGCAGATGCAGGCCCGCACCGCGGGCCTGGACGGTCTGAAGCTGCCGATGGAGGACCTGCCCGACAACATGGGCCGCCGCTTCGCCTCCGGCATGGCCGGCACCACCGAGGTGCCGGGTGTGTGGGTCGCCGGCAACGCCACCGACCTGACCGCCCAGGTGGGCGCCTCCGCCGCGGCGGGCGCTCTGGCCGGCTCCCACATCAACGCCCTCCTGGCCATCGCCGACACCGACGCGGCCCTCGCCGCCGCCCAGACCGGCACCACCGCCTGACGTTAGGGCTCGTACCAGCCCACCGCACACCCGCGCTCAGCCGCGCGCGGTGGCCGGCCCCTACTCCATCCACTTCGGCGACCGGATCTGCTCCGGCGCTGACGCTGCATGCCCATTTTGAGAGGAATCCATGAGTACGAACCAGCCTCCACAGGTGGCGGCCGCTGACGGAAGCGGCGGAGGCGCACCGGATGCACGCCAGCTGCGCACCATTCTGATTGCGGTCTCCATCGCGCTGATGGCCGTCATCGCGTCGGTGTCCGGGCTGAACGTCGCCCAGACGCACATGGCCGTCGAGTTCGGCGCCTCGCAGAACATCATTTTGTGGATCATCAACATCTACACCCTGGCCCTGGCCGCGCTGCTGCTGCCGCTCGGCGCGATCGGTGACCGCCTGGGCCGCAAGCCCATGCTGATCGCCGGGCTGGGTGTCTTCGGCGTCGCCGGCGTCGCGGCGGGCCTGGCTCCGACGGCCGAGGTGATGCTGGCCGCGCGCGTGGCCGGCGGTATCGGCGCTGCGATGATCATGCCCATCACTCTCGCCGTCATCACCTCCACCTTCCCCGAGGAGAAACGTGGCACGGCGATCGGTGTGTGGACCGGCGTCGCCGGAGGCGGCGGCATCCTGGGCATGTTCCTCTCCGCGCTCCTCGTCGACGTCGCCGACTGGCGCCGGCTGTTCGTCCTGCCCGTGGTCCTGATCATCGTGGCCCTGGCCATGACGCTGAAGTCGGTCCCCAACTCCCGCGAGAGGTCCGCCCACAGCTTCGACACCGTCGGCGCGCTGGTATCCACGGTCGCGGTGGTCGGGCTCATCTTCGTCCTGCAGGAGGGTCCCGAGCGTGGTTGGACTGCGCCCGTGACTCTGATCAGTCTCGCTGTCGGTCTCATCGCCGCCATCGGCTTCGTGGCCTGGCAGCTGCATCGCCGGGACGCATCGCTGCTGGACGTGCGGCTGTTCCGTGAGCGCGGCCTGGCCGGCGGCTCGATCACGCTGCTGGTGGTCTTCGGCGTCCAGGCGGGCATCGCCGTGGTTCTCTTCCCGTTTTTCCAGGCCGTGCTCGGCTGGTCGGGGCTGCTGTCCACGCTGGCGCTGATGCCCATGGCCGTGATGATGATGACGACCTCCGGCCTGGCCCCCAAGCTGGCCGCACGCATCGGCTCCCGCTCGACCATGGCCGCGGGCATTGCGCTGGCCGGCGCCGGACTGGCCCTCATGGCCCTCTTCGTCTCCGTCGACGGGGGCTACCTGACCATCCTGCCCGGCATGCTCGCCATGGGCATCGGCATGGGCCTGTCGATGACACCCTCCACCGAGGCCATCACCGGCTCCCTGCCGCGCGAGAAGCAGGGCGTCGCCTCCGCCCTCAATGACGTCACCCGCGAATTCGGCACCGCCCTCGGCGTCGCCCTGCTCGGAGCGCTGCTGTCCGCCGGCTACCGCAGCGCCATCGACGACCGCCTGCAGGGCATTCCCCAGGGTGCCGCGGACACCGCGCGCGAAGGTATTGCCAACGCCGTCGAGGTGGCGGGCAGCACCGGCTCGCACGCCCAAGACCTGGTCCACGCCGCCCAGCAGTCCTTCGTCGACGGCTGGCAGCAGGCCATGTGGGCAGGCGTCGCCGTCATGGGCGCTCTGTTCGTCTACATCGCCCTGCGCGGCCCCAAGAACTCCGCCCCCGCGACGGCCGACGACGCCGAGGCCACCGAGGCCGTCGCCGCCCGATGACCGCGTAAGAGGTGAGCGGACAGCACGAAGACCGCCGTCCATGGCTGGGCGTTGGGCGCCGCGACCTCGCGGTGCCCAACGCCCAACCCCAACCGTCTCAGCTCTCGGACCACCGCCAAGCAGGAGTACCACGGATGAGCAGCATCGAGCTGACCGCAGACAACTTCAACGAGGTCATCTCCGGCTGAATCCTTTCTCCCCTCCCGTGGCGCTAGCGGCGGTGCCTGTCGAGCAACTGGCTCCCGACGTCGACATAGCCGGCGAACAGCCCGATCACGTCCTGGAGCCGGTCCTGCGCGGGGCCTGGACCCAGCAGGGCCTCGCCGTCGCGCAGGGCGGCGATCAGGGTTCTGGCCCGCGCGTGGCTGGCCTCCAGCAGTGACTCGATCCCTCCGGTGGCCTCCACCAGGAGCCTGCGGCTGCCGGGCTGCGGGATCACCTTGGCGAGTCCCCAGGAGTTCAGCTGCCGCACCGCGGTGCTCACCGCGCCCTTGCTCAGGTCGAGCTCGGCGGCGATCGCGTCGAGAGAGGCCGGCTCCTCGGTCATCAGGAGCAGCCCGTAGACGCGACCGGTCGCGTGCGGGAGGTTCCATGAGGCCAGCAGGTCACCCACCGAGGTGATGAACGCGCTACGCCTGGTCGCGCTCACCGCCGTGCCCGCCCCGAGTCCGGGAGCGTACGCAGGAACGCCTCGATCGCCGCGTTCACCGCGTGCGGGTCGTCCTGGTTGGCGATGTGGCCCGCGCCGGGGATGACCACCTCCTGGACGCCTTCCGCCGCGGCCCACCCGCGCATGGCCGAGGCGATGTTGCCGGTACGGTCTCGCTCGCCGCGGATCAGGCACAGCGGCACCGGCGTACGGTAGCCGGGGTCCGGGTCGAGGAGCTCGACGGTCGCCCGCCACACCTGGACGAACTCCCGCTTCGACAGCAGGGAGAACGCCCGCCGCGCATCCGCCCGCGCGCCCTCCGTCACCGCGGAGGCCTCGGCCATCACGCCGGGAAGGCGGCCGGCCGGAATCATCGACAGGCTCGGCGCGGCCACCTTCAGCAGCAGGCGCTCCGTCCATGACAGCGGCCCGGTGTTCCACGCCGAGTCGATGACGATCAGCGCCCGGGCGAGGTCCGGATGCCGCCGGACGACCGCCTGGCCGAGATTGCCGCCGAGGGACTGTCCCACGAGCACCGGCCGGTCGAGCGCGAGGTGCTCGATGAGCGCGCACAGATCCGCGATCGCCTGCTCGGCGGTGAACGGGACGCCCGCCGGGCGAGAGCGGCCGTGGCCGCGCATGTCCCAGGTGACGACCCGGTATCCCCGGGCGCGCAGCTGCTCGCTCTGGGCGTCGAACATCACGTGATCGGCCCCGGCTCCGTGCGAGAACACCAGCGGCACACCGTCGCCACCGCTGTCGGCGTAGTGGAGGGCACATCCCCGCAGCGAGAGCGTCGATGACATATTCACCATTTACTAAACATAGCAAATATGCCCGGTCGTGGAAGACAGTCGAGATCGCGGGCCGTCGCCCCGGCCTCGCCCGCCAGGGGCCGGACCCCGGCGAGACGGCCTACAGCTGCCCGCGTGCCTCCTCGGCCTGGCGCAGGACGGCCTTCGCGCCAGTCGCCTCGGCGAGCGTGCCCGCCTCCTCGACCAGGGCGAGCGCGTCGTCGCGGCGGCCCTGCGCGAGGGCGATGTAGCACAGCCCGACCAGGTTCGCGGCGACGCCGGGCAGGAAGCCGAGCTCCCGGCGGAGCCGTACCGACTCCTCCAGGCGCTCCCTTGCCACCTCCAACCGGCCCGCGGCGTGTTCGGCGATGCCCAGGTGCCGGATCGCGTAGGACATCGTCATCCTGTCGCCGATCCGCGTCGCCAGCTCGTACGAGCGTTCAAGGATCGGCACCGCGGTGTCGTCGTCGCGGCGGACCACCTGGTGGAAGAGGGCGGTCCAGAGCAGCGCCTCGCCCTCGCCGCGCGGGTCGCCGAGCGTCCGGTAGAGCCGTGCCGCGCGCTCCAAGAGCGGTAGCCCTTGCGGGTCCTCGTCTCCCTCCGCGAGGGAACGCGCTTGCGCCACCTTGCCGCGGGCCAGAGCCAGGTCGGCCTCGACCGCGTCCAGTTCCCGCTCGGCCATCACCAGCGCGTCGGCCTCGCCGCCGAAGATCGCGCGCTCGTGGAGCAACCCGGCCCGTTCGATCCGTTCCTCCGTACCCATCCCGGCTCCCGCCCGCTCGGATCCACGTCGAACACGGTTCAGTCTGCCACCGCGCGCCGGGCCGCCGGCAGAGCGGAACGCCGGATCCGTACGGCTCTCCGAGCGGCTGGGGAGGTCCGGCGCCTCGCCCGGAGGACTCGCCGTACGCCCCGGGAGTGCGGCGAGTCCTCCGGGAGTCAGGAGGCGGGTTTCTCGTCGGTCCAGCCGGCTTCGAGGACGGTCTCGGAGTTCCACACGGTGCCCGGCGCGAATCCGGCCTGCAGGCCGCCCGGCCGTACCACGACGCTGTCCCTGGCCAGTGCCCGCCCGGTCACCTCGTCGAAGATCAGGCGGTTCCGCAGGATCCCCTCGCCGCCCTTGGCGTCCGCCTTCGCCCTGACCCGTTCCTCGATGGCGACGG
Organism: Streptosporangium sp. NPDC002607; assembly: GCF_053592655.1. Lineage (NCBI taxonomy): Bacteria > Bacillati > Actinomycetota > Actinomycetes > Streptosporangiales > Streptosporangiaceae > Streptosporangium > Streptosporangium sp. NPDC002607. Next base: position 5,987 of record NZ_JBSFWD010000022.1, on the reverse strand, counting down.
CGCTGCCGGTACGGCCCTCCGCGTCGACGACGTCACGGACGACCTCGATGCTCTCCAGGTCGGCGAGCATCCGGAAGGCGGCACCGCGCACCTGCGGGGTGACCGGCATGTCGGTGATCAGCCCGACCGTGACGGCGAACAGCCAGGCGTCCGACGACATCGGGGCGTCCGACTCGGTGCCGTGCCCCCCGTACGAGCGCAGCAGCCACGCCTTGAGCCGGTCCGGGTCCTTCGGCAGGCCGCGCAGGTCCTTCATGGTGACGTTGCGGCCCAGCCAGAACACCTTGTCCCCGTCGACGAGGGGGGCGTGGCCGTCCTGCGCCGCTCCCGGCTCGGTCGACAGGGTGAAACCTGCGGATTTCGGGTTGTTGCCCCTCTTGGGGGACCTGACCTGGATCTCGGCCGGGGAACCGGCCCGCTCCCAGGCCGCCCTGTCGTCCGGACCCGCGGGCTCCGCGCCGAGGGAGCTCGTCCGGCTCCACTGCTCCCCGCCGGCCGCCGACGGGGTCCACACCTCGTTCCGCTGCCGGTCCACGACGGTGTAGTCCCCGTCGGCCGCCTCGAACAGGTTCCGGCTCACCGACACGGTGTGCCAGTAGGCGCCGGTCACATCCGGCTGGCGGGCCGCCCCGTGGGCGGCGGCGAGCAGGATGGATCTCCCGGAGAGCTCGATGCGCGGGGTGGCGGTCGCCGGGCTCGAGATCACCTGGGCGGAGGGCGCGCGCGGCGCCGTACCGCCGGTCGCGGAGATCGTGACGGCGACCGCGGTCACGGCCGCGGCGGCTCCGGCGAGGCCGAGACCCCACACCGGGCGTACGATCCTGCGCCTGGCCGGGGCCGGCCGGGGCCGCGCCATGGCGCGGGAGAGCTCGGCGGCCCTGGTACGCGGGTCGACCGGGGTGTCGTCCAGGTGCGCGGGGCGTGCGGCCCGCAGCTGATCGATGGGGTTCATGACCACTCCTCGCTGAGGTTCCTCATCCGGGGCTCGGGACTCACGGCGGTGTCCATCCGCTGTTTGAGCCGTCGGCGAGCGCGGTGCAGCCGCACCCGGAAGGTGGTCGGAGAGCAGCCGACGACCTGGGCCGCGTCGCGGGGGGAGAGCCCCTGCCAGGCGGTCAGGATCAGGATCTCCCGATCGTCCTCCGACAGCCCGGTCAGCGCCCTGAGCACGCTGAGCCGTTCGGTGACCTGCTCCGCGACGTCGTCCTCGGTCCAGGCCCGCAACTCGGCGCTGAGCGCGTCCCGCCGGATCTCCGCCCGGATGTTGTCGCGCAGCACGTTGCGGGCCACCCCGAGGAGCCACGGCAGCGCCGGCTCCGGCACGTCCTCCAGCCGTCGCCAGGCGATCGCGAACGTCTCGCTCACCACCTCGTCCGCGACCTGCCGTCCCGCGCGGCTGACCACGTAGGCCCAGACGCGCTGCCGGCACTCGTCGTACATGCCGGTGAATCTCTGCGAGTCGTCCGTCACCGCCCCGCCCCCTTCGTCCCGGATGTGTTCTTCTGACACCGGGAAGTGGCCGGGGACCCTCGGTTGTTACCCGCTTCCTCGAAAAAGGGTACGAGCCTCCTGAGACCGCCGGTCAGGGGCGGCGGGCTGCGGCGACGAACAGCGGCATCGCGAGGAAGAGCCTGCCGTCCCGCGCGCGCCCGGCCTGCTCCTCGATCCAGCTGCCGGCCTGGTCCTCGGTGATGGCCCCGACCGAGCGGGCGGCATCAGCGCACGGATCGGCGCCGACCCGCCAGCCCGCGCTCGGTCACGCTGAGCGGCTCGGCTCCGAATCCCGGAAAGCGGAAACAGCGGCTGGTCACCCTCGTCGACCAGCCGCTGTTTCAGGTGGAGTTCGCCGGCGCTCCGGTCCCCCGACATTCAGCGCCGACAGCGACATCGTTCGGCATAGGGTGATGTTCTGGGAACCTGGAAGCTTCCAGGGTGCTAAGGGGCGGAACAGATGCGGACGATCCTCTTGCAGGCCGAGGCCCCCGACGATGGAGCGGTCGTCATCGAGCTTCCTCCGGGTCGCGAGGTCACCTTCGGCCGCGGAACGGAGAGCGCCCCGGTCGACTTCCCGCTGGACCATCCGGGGATCTCCCGGCGGGCCGGGATCATCCGGGCCGTGGACGACTACTGGCTGCTCACCAACCTCAGCCGGGACGCCACCCTGGTCGTGGAGAACCCGGAGGGCGGCGGGGAGTTCCTCAAGGTGGCTCCGCGGCGGGTGGCGGCGCCCGTGCCGTTCGAGTTCGCCCGCGTGGTGCTCCCGGTGGCGGGTGGCGCCTGCTCCTTCCTGGTCTTCGCCTCGCAGCACAGCTTCATCGACCCCGACGCGCCCGAGAGCGCGGCGGTCGGCGAGCCGACCGTCTCCGGCTTCCCCGTGGACGAGACGGCGAAGTACTTTCTCGTGCTGATCGCGCTCTGCGAGCCGCGGCTGCGCGACGGCTCGTCCCCGGTCATCCCGACGGTGCCGGAGATCCTGGAGCGGCTGCGCGACGTTCCCGGCGGCGCGGGACTGACCCGGGCCGCGGTCAACTTCCACATCGACTATCTGGCGCGTACGAAACTGCGCGTCAAGCCGCCGTCGGGCTCGCGCAAGGCCGACTGGCAGCGCGCCGCGCTGGTCTCCGTGGCGCTCCGCTTCGACCTGGTGCGGGAGGAGCATCTGAAGCGGCTGGACAGCTGATCACACCCTGTGGAGGGTGGCCCGGTGGACCACCCTCGCCGTTGCAGGTCACCAGCTGGATGTTCGCGCCGGGGTCGGGAGAGGCGTAGGCCAGGTCGAGGCACTTGCCGCTGACGGGGTTGACCAGCGTGAAGTGGTCATCGCCCTCGGGGACCATGCTCCATTCCTGCGCCCCCAGCCCGTTGCTTTCGCGGTATGCCCTCGTCCGCCGGCCGCTTTCCCCGCGGCGGAGACAACGGGTGTATCACGGCTCGTAGGCGGCCCGGTGTCGCCGTACCAGGTCGGCGTGGGCCTGGAAGCGCGCGGGAATCCCGCCCTCCTGGCGGACCACGTCGTCGGAGGAGCGGAACGCCACCGCGCCCAGCAGCCCGGGGTCTCCGGGCACCCCGGCCAGCAGCGGCAACCGCATGCACAGGTAGCGGCCGACGGCGGGGATGGTGTCCTCGGGCGAGATGGGCGGGGTGAGGACGGTGCCCCGGCGGTCGGCCGGCAGGTAGTACTGGAGCACCGACGGCGTCCAGCGCGCGAGGCCGTACTCGTCCTTGGCCGCGTCGAACAGGTTCGCGTCGAAGCCGCTCTCCGCCTTCAGGATCCCGGTGACCAGTGCCGGGCTCAGACCTGGGTCCGCGCACATCGTGCCGGCTTCGACGATCAGCGCGCGATACTCCCGGGGGATGTCGGAGCCGGAGCGCAACCACCGCCCGAACGGGTCGGCCATCCGCGAGTCGACCATCCCCGCCCCCGAGACACCCGCCAGCACGAGAACCGCCGAGGCCATGGTCTTCGCCACCCGGTGGCCCGTTCGCCGGGGCGAACCCGTCAGGGTGCCGGCCAGCAGTCGCGCGCGGTAGAGCTGGCGGACCGCGCTGGGCCTGGACCTCGGGTTGGGGTCCAGGCAGTCGCCGACCCAGGGGCGCCAGGCCTCGGGCAGCGAGACCGGAAGCGACAGGGGGGACTCGCCCGCCGCGTACTCGACGGCGGCCACATAGCGCGCGCGAGCGGTGGGGGCGCTGAAGGGAAGGTGGCCGGTGAGCAACTGGCACGCCGTCACGCCCAGCGCCCAGATGTCGGCCGAGGCCCGCACCGCGTGCCCCTTCTCGCTCAGCGGCTCCCCCCAGCGCTCGGGAGGCACGTGGTCCACCGAGCCCATCGGGGGAAGGTAGCCGTGCGTCCCGTCCATCTCGGTGGCCAGGCCGAAGTCGGCGAGCCGTACCGAGCCGTCGGCCATCACGAGCACGTTGTTGGGTTTGAGGTCTCCGTGCACCCACCTCTCGGCGTGCATGTGCGCGAGCCCCTCGCAGATCTCGGCGATCAGCCTCGGCGCGCCGGGAACCGGAGCCCCCTCCCCGATCAGATCGGCCAGTGACCGTTCCGCCAGGTCCATCACCAGAACGCACGCGCCGTCGAGTTCGGAGTTCCCGGCGTCGTCGACGACGAGCGTCTCCCGCAGCCGGATCAGCCGGGGGTGCCGGAGCCTGCCGTGCAGGCGTAACTCCCGCTCCGTCATGTCCCGCAGGTACCGCAACTGCCGCCGGGTGAGCGTGCCGGTGGGCAGGAACTTCAGCGCCGCCTCTCTCCCGTCTCGCGTTCCCCGGTAGACGCTCGCCCAGCTCCCCGTGGCGACGGGCCTGCCGACCCGCCAGTCACCGACGCGATACCCCGAGGGGACGCTGACCGCCCATCCCTTGGTGTCCATCGTCCTGCCGCCCTCTCACATCACCGAGCCGGCGCGATGACCGCGGTCATCACCCGGGACGCCGTGAACAGGTGGATGTACCTCGGACGGATCACCGTACCGGGGCCAGACCGTCATGCTAGATCGAATACGAGTGCGCGGAGCATCGTCACCGCGGCCGGCTCCGCCATGCCGGTGGCAGCCTGCCCGCGGGTCTTTTCGGTCGGTCCGGCAGGAGCGTCGGTGTCGCCCTCATAACGCCGGGGTTCCGAGGCGCGCGCAGGTCAGCGCGGTGGGCGATATCCCGCCCGCCGGGATCCCTTGCAGGGAGGCGACGGCTGGTTATCGTTTTTTCGGAACAGTCAGGACGGCCGGTCAGCAAGGGAGCTACATGAGCGAGACTCCGACGCCTCCGCTGTACATGCGGCGAGCAGGGTTCGACCCGGATCCGGAACTGGGAGCGCTGCGGGACGGGGAGGGGATCGGGCGTGCCGGCACACCCTTCGGCGTCGACGCCTGGTTGGTGACCCGCTACGCGGACGTACGGACGGTGCTGAGCGACCCCGAACGGTTCAGCAACGCCGTGGGGATCGACTTCGTGCCGTCCGACACGAAGATGAGCAAGGAGGAGGTCGCGGCGCTGCGCGCGGGCAACATGCTCGCCCTCGATCCTCCCGAGCACACCCGGCTGCGCCGGGTGCTGACGCCGGAGTTCACCATCCGCCGGATGCGCCGGCTGGAGCCGCGGATCACCCGCATCGTCGAGGAGTACCTGGACGCGATGGAACGCGCCGGGTCCCCGGCCGACCTGGTGTCGTCGTTCGCGCTGCCGATCCCCTCACTGGTGATCTGCGAGTTGCTGGGGGTGCCGTACGCCGACCGGGAGGACTTCCAGCGCACAAGCAGCAAGATGCTCGATGTGGGGGCGCCCTTCGAGGAGCGTCTGACGGCGCAGCTGGAGTCGCGCGCCTACATCGGCGAACTGGTCGCCCGCGCCCGGGTCGATCCCGGGGAGGAACTGCTCGGCACGCTGGTGCGCGAGCACGGCGACGACCTGACGGTGCACGAGTTCGTCGGCATCGGCACCCTGCTGCTGCTGGCCGGACACGAGACCACCTCCAACATGCTCGGACTGGGCACGCTGGCCCTGCTCCGCCATCCCGACCAGCTGGAGCTGCTGCGGAAGGAGCCCGAGCGCATCGACGCGACGGTGGAGGAGCTGCTGCGCTGGCTCAGCATCGTCCACTCCGGCACCGCCAAGGTGACCACCACGGAGGTCGAGATCGCCGGCCAGGTCATCGGGCCCGGCGAGCTGGTGGTCTGCGCGCTGCCCGCCGCCAACCGCGACGCCGGGTTCCTGCCCGACCCCGAGACGCTGGACATCACCCGGGGCGCGCCCGGTCACCTGGCCTTCGGCCACGGCGTACACCACTGCCTGGGCGCACCGCTGGCCCGGATGGAGATGCGCATCGCCTTCCCGGCACTGCTCGGGCGCTTCCCCGAGCTGCGCGTGGTCGAGCCCGAGGCGCACTTCCGCTCTTTCAGCGTCGTGTACGGCCTGACGTCCCTGCCGGTCGCCTGGTAGCCGGCACGGCTCCGACAAGGGCCGCCCGGAGCCGCGATCGCGGCTCC
>NZ_JBSFWD010000021.1:0-155857 GCF_053592655.1 Streptosporangium sp. NPDC002607 | reverse complement strand
AGAGGAGGGCACTCCAGCGGAACATACTGCTGTGTTCTATGGTGTTCTATAGAATTGCATGTCTATGATGCGGCCATGGCATCGGTGAGCGGTGGCCTACGTGCCAGCTCGGGACCGCTTCCCCACACCGGTCCCGTCCCCTGGCGCTGGAGGGCGCCAAGGGACACGGTTCCGGGTTCCGCTCACCGATGCCCACCCACCAGGAGCTGTCGCCGAATGACGTGGAGAAGGGAGTGAACCGTGACCTTCCCCGACGACACAACGGTAAGGGCTGCCGAAGAGCTCCGGGAGGCCCTGACTCGGTACGGGATCACTGCCGATGTGCCTGACGGGTACGGGCTGGCGCTCGTGTCGGTCTGGGTGGATCTGATCGTGTGGTGCCGCGGGGATCAGTTCTGGTGGCGTACCGGCTGGAACCCCCGCCAATACCGTCCCATCTACGCCCGCCACCCGGTGACAGAGCCCAGCCGGGCCGCGCATCGCGTCGCCCTGCGGTACGCGGAGCTGCGGCAAATCCATCCACTGCCGGAACCGGACCAGAAAGCGGCGTACCCGGTATGACCGCGCCTGACGGGAAGCCGCTGGTTCGTCCGCGCTGGGTGGCTGTCGGGGCCGTGGTGCGGCCCGCGGAAGATCTCCACCCGGGATACTTCCTGGCCTTTGAGCGCGACCGTGACCAGCCGTTTCGGATCGCCCCGGTGCAGGGTGAGGAGTACGAGCGCAGACAGCGGTCCGCTGATCTCGTGTGGGGACACGTCACCGGGCTCGACCGGCTGGGGAGCAGCGGTTGCCGGTGGAAGCCGTCGACGTTCCTGCTGTCGGTGTTCCGCTCGTTCCCCTCCGATGCCTCCCTGATCACCACCTTGTTCAACCATTCCCCCGTGCTGCTGTGGCCTCGGCCGTCTTTCTCATGCGGCGGGATGGTGACCCCCTGAACGGGCGTGACCGCGCCGGCCTCGGGAGAGGAGCGCCGTCACGCCTCACCCCACCGGCCACGACGAAAGAAGGTAGGCATGTCTGAACGGTTCGCTCAACGGTTTCCGACCGGGTGGCCTCTGCCCGCGGTGAGTGCCGGACCGGTGATCGAGGGGTGGCGGACCGAACAGAGCGGCTGGGGCGTCTTCTCCGCGTGCCACGCCCCTGACCGCGTGCTGACCGAGCATGAGATGCTCGCTGGGCTCACCGGGCACCTGGTCGCCGAAACGGCCGAGGAACTCATCCGGCTGACCGACGAACAGCGACGCATCGAGGACCGACTGAACAAGGCACCGCCGGTGTGTCCACACTGCGGGTGCGTCCAAGGGGACGCGTCGTTGATCGTGACGGTGAGTCAACGACCCCCTCCTGAAGGAGGGGGCTTGAAGTGCAGTAATGCGCTTTGAAGCCCCGCGTTGACCAGCCCTGGCCATCAGCTCAAGGAGGTGCATTTTGATGGCTACGTTGAACACAAGATCACAGACCGACCTTGGGGTGCTTCCTCAGCCCCAGGCTCTCGAATCCGTGGGAGCAGACACGCCCGAGGGTGGGCACGAAACGGCTCACGGACACCGCCGCCAGGCGGTACCTGGTGTTCAACCTGGGCGAGGGGAGATCGAGCAGACCGGCACCCGGTCTACTCGGCGTCACCCCGACCCGGCTTCGGCTGGGAAGGGAGCGGGCACTCCAGCCCACCCGGTCGTGTTCGTCCTAGACAAGCACGGCCAACCGTTGCAACCCACGAGCCCTGCCTACGCGCGGAAACTCCTCCGTTCCGGCCGGGCCGTGGTTCACCGGCATACCCCGTTCGTTATCCGACTGAAGGACCGCACGGCAGCTGATTCCGTCGTGGCAGACGTACAGGTCGGTATCGACCCCGGCTCCAAGCACACCGGCCTGGCCGTGTTCACCGAGCACGGCGGGAGCCGGGCCGGACGGTACGCGATCCAGCTCGACCACCGGGGCGGGGCGATCCGCGACAAGCTCACCGCCCGCTCGCAGTATCGGCGTCGGCGCCGCAGTAAAAACCTGCGTTACCGCGCGCCCCGGTTTCTCAACCGCACCAAGCCGAAGGGGTGGCTCGCGCCATCGCTGCAACACCGCGTCGACACCACCATGTCGTGGGTGGCGCGGCTCACCCGCTGGGCGCCGGTGCGGGCCGTGCACGTCGAGCGGGTCGCGTTCGACACCCACGCCCTGTCGGCCGGGCGGCCGCTCGAAGGGGTGGAGTACCAGCAGGGCACCCTCGCCGGGTACGAGGCCCGCGAATACCTGCTGGCCAAGTGGGGCCGGGCGTGCGCGTACTGCGGCAAGCAAAACGTGCCGTTGAACCTCGACCACATCCACCCGCGTTCCCGGGGCGGCTCCGACCGGATCAGCAACCTGACCCTGGCGTGCATCGGCTGCAACCAAGGCAAGAACGCCACCCCGGTGGAGGAGTTCCTCAAAGGCAGGCCCGCCCTCCTGGCGAAGATCCTCAAGCAGGCGAAGACTCCGCTGCGCGACGCCGCCGCCGTCAACACCACCAGGTGGGCGCTATGGCGGGCCCTGGTGGCGACCGGTCTGCCCGTTCACACCTCCTCCGGAGGCCGCACGAAGTGGAACCGCTCCCGTACCCAAGCACCGAAGTCGCACACCCTTGACGCGTTGCACGTCGGCCACCTGGGAGGCGTCACCGCCTGGCCCTCGACGGTCTTGGTGGTCACGGCGACCGGTCGCGGCACCTACGCCCGCACCCGCACCGACCGCTACGGCTTCCCCCGGCTGCGGCTGCCCCGGACCAAGCAGGTCAAGGGGTTCGCCACCGGCGACCTGGTCCGCGCCGTCGTACCGAGCGGCAAGAAGACCGGTGTCCACTGCGGCCGTGTCGCGGTCCGCAGCACCGGCAGTTTCAACATCACCACCCGGCACGGCACGGTGCAGGGCATCGGCCACCGCCACGTCCGGCTGCTCCAACGAGCCGACGGCTACGGCTACACCACCCACCCAGAAGTGCGGCACCGTGCCGCGTTTCCTCGCGGCCCTGAAGGACCGGGTCTCCACGCTGGAGGTAATTGATGAATCATTGGTCACAGCACAGCGGTGCGCGCAGCTACGCGCCCCTGCTGGCTTCCAATTCCGTGGGCGGCCTTGTCAGGAGAAGCCCAGATAGTGGGCCATCCGGGGAAGCCTGCGGGCTATCTCCGTCTCGTCCTCGAAGTCCCACTCCTCGCCGTCGAATCTCCCGCCGATGAGAGGGAACTTCCCTTGAACTCCACGGGCGCGGACAGCGTCGCCCAGATGTCCCGTATCCAGGCCGGTGACCTTCTCGTAGGGCTCGAAGGTCACGTAGGCGAGGAGTTCGAAGTCCGGTTCCTCCTCCGACCACGCTGGGGGCTCGCCATTGGCGATCCTCGTGCGAAGCATCTCCATCAGACGCAGGAACTGAGGCAGCTCGACCAGGCTGTCCGGATCGGCCGCCACCTGTTCGAAGGCCATGCGTCCGAGGCTGATGAGCCAGTACACGAAGTACTCGAAGCCATTCAACGACTGTTGCCGAAAGACGTGGCAGTACACCGCGTACATGTCCCAGGTGCAGAGCCGGCTCGTCTCGGAGTCCCACCACATCGCGAAGTCGACGATCTCCTCGGCCGAGCACCGGGAAAGCCCGTCATCCAGCCAGGCGAGACGTTCTTGTCTGGTGTCGGTCTCTCGGCTGGACCGCTCGATCAGCTCCCAGAAGGCATCCGCGTCCATGAGACGTGATCGTGGCATCCACGATCATCCGTGTACAGATCGCCACCGTCCCCGTCCGCGGCTTGCGGAGCTCTCACGGAACAGGGCCTCCCAGGATCCACACGGCACCTGCGAGGCCCGGTCCGGGAGCCTCGCCCGGACCGGGTTTCCACTGGTCAGGCCCTACTTGAGCAGCTGGCGGGCCATCACCAGGCGCTGGATCTGGTTGGTGCCCTCGTAGATCTGGGTGATCTTGGCGTCGCGCATCATGCGCTCGACCGGGTAGTCGCTGGTGTAGCCGTACCCGCCGAGGAGCTGGACCGCGTCGGTGGTGATCTCCATGGCTGCGTCCGAGGCGGCGCACTTGGCCGCGCTGGAGATGAAGGTGAGGTCGGCCTGGGGCTCGCCGTGCATGGCACGCTCGGACTTGGCCGCGGCGACGTAGGTGAGCTGGCGGGCGGCCTCCAGCTTCATGGCCATGTCGGCGACCATGAACTGGACGCCCTGGAAGTCGGCGACGGCCTTGCCGAACTGCTTGCGCTCCTTGATGTAGCCGATCGCGTAGTCCAGCGCGCCCTGGGCGATGCCGAGCGCCTGGGCGGCGATGGTGATGCGGGTGTGGTCCAGGGTGGCCAGGGCGGTCTTGAAACCGGTGCCGGGGGCGCCGATCATCCGGGAGGCGGGAATCCGCACGTTCTCCAGGATGACCTGGCGGGTCGGGGAGCCCTTGATACCGAGCTTGCGCTCCTTGGCCCCGAAACTGACGCCCTCGTCGGCCTTCTCCACGACGAACGCGGAGATGCCCCTGGCTCCGACGCCCGGCTCGGTGACGGCCATCACCGTGTAGTACTCCGACACCCCGGCGTTGGTGATCCACATCTTGGCGCCGTTGAGCACGTAGTGGTCACCGTCCGCGACCGCGCGGGTCTTCATGGCGGCGGCGTCGCTGCCCGCCTCCGCCTCCGACAGGGCGTACGAGAACATCCCGTCGCCCCGCGCGACCGCCGGAAGATACTGCTGCTTGAGCTCCTCGGAGGCCGACAGCAGCAGCGGGACGGTCCCGAGCTTGTTCACGGCGGGGATCAACGAGGACGAGGCGCAGGCCCGCGCCACCTCCTCGATGACGATGACCGTCGCGAGCGCGTCGGCACCGGCGCCGCCGTACTCCTCGGGAACGTGCACGGCGTGCAGGTCCGCCGCGACGAGCGCCTTGTAGACGTCCGAGGGGAACTCCCCGGTCTCGTCGACCTCCGCGGCACGAGGGGCGATCTTCTCGTCGGCGAGGGCGCGGACCGTCTCGCGGAGCATCTGGTGCTCCTCGGGCAGTGCGTAGAGAGGGTAGCTCATAGGGAAATAGTAGGACGTCCAACAAACACTGGAGCGCTCCACCCCATGTGGTATGTCCTCCCGCGTTTACGCAGGTGGCAAAGTGGAAGTGTCAGATGCCGATACTCTGACGGCAAATAATTGGGCAGAACCGAAAGGAGCACCAGTGGCCTACCGCCTGACGATGGTGGGAACCGGATACCTCGGTGCGACGACGTCCGCCTGCATGGCCGAGCTGGGCTTCGAAGTCCTCAGCCTCGACGTGGACGCGGAGAAGATCGGCCGTCTACAGGCCGGTGACCTGCCCATCTACGAACCGGGCCTGCAAGAGGTGCTGCGGCGCAACCTGGCCAACGGGCGGCTGCGCTTCACCACCTCGTACGAGGAGGCCGCGGCCTTCGGAGACGTGCACTTCCTGTGCCTGGGCACCCCCCAGAAGCCGGGAGAGTACGCGGCGGACGTGTCCTACCTGGACGCCGCGATCGAGTCGCTGGCCCCTCACCTGACGCGCGAGTGCCTGGTCGTCGGCAAGTCCACGGTCCCGGTCGGCACCGCCCAGCGCCTGGCCGACAAGCTGGCACGGCTGGCCCCCATCGGCGCGGGCGCCGAGCTGGCGTGGAACCCCGAGTTCCTCCGTGAGGGCTTCGCGGTGAAGGACACCCTGCACCCCGACCGGATCGTGCTCGGCGTCGCCTCCGACAGGGCGGAGAAGGTCATGCGGGAGGTGTACGCCTCCATGCTGGAGATGGGCACCCCGATGGTGATCACCGACTACCCCACGGCCGAGCTGGTCAAGGTGGCCGCCAACGCCTTCCTCGCCACGAAGATCTCCTTCATCAACGCGATGGCCGAGGTCTGCGAGGCCGCGCACGCCGACGTCAAGCAACTCTCCCTGGCGCTCTCCTTCGACGACCGCATCGGCGGCAAGTTCCTCAACCCCGGGCTCGGCTTCGGCGGCGGCTGCCTGCCCAAGGACATCCGCGCCTTCATGGCCCGTGCCGGAGAGCTCGGTGCCGACCAGGCGCTGACCTTCCTGCGCGAGGTGGACGCGATCAACATGCGCCGCCGGGCCCGCATGGTCGACCTGGCCCGCGAACTGGCCGGAGGCTCCTTCCACAACTGCACCGTCGCCGTGCTCGGCGCCGCGTTCAAACCCAACTCCGACGACATCCGCGACTCCCCCGCCCTGGACGTCGCCGTCAAGATCAGCGAGCAGGGTGGCCGGGTCACCGTCTACGACCCCGTCGCCCAGGAGAACGCCCGCCGGGCCCACCCCCGGCTCTCCTACGGCGCCTCCGCCCTGGAGGCGGCCAGGGACGCCCATGTGGTGCTGCTGCTGACCGAGTGGCAGGAGTTCATCACCATGGACCCCGAGGAGCTGGGTTCCGTGGTGACCTCCCGCAAGATCGTCGACGGCCGCAACGCCCTCGACGCCGAGACCTGGCGCGCCTCAGGCTGGCACTACCGCGCCCTCGGCCGCCCCTGACCGCGCCGTTTCTCTTTCAGCCCCTCGCTCGGCCCTCTGGCCGTGACTCGCCGTCACGCCTTCTCCCGCCACGGCCCGCTCCGCGCATCGCGGGAGCGGGTCGTGGCGATGACGGTCGTCTGAATGATCGAACACAACGAGTGCGATCAGCCGGCGAACACCGCGCGAGGCCGGAGCGACAGAGGATCTTCGGGGTGGGAGGATGGCGCGAACCGTCTTCGAACACAGCTACGGGTTCCCGACATGTGCCGGAAACCCGTTCGAATGTGCGTTGACCGTTCGGGAGCCTCGTCGCTCACCACCGCCAGCCCCAGCGACGCCTGCGCCAGTGGCGGCGATGGAAGCGGCGCCCCCTCCAGCCGAAACCGTATTCGACCCGTCCTCCTCCAGGGAAGATCACGTTGAAGCTCATGAGCGCCCCTCTTCATGTCAATCCTCTGAACCTGTCAATAACCATAATATATGCAATATCCATATAAACCCACAAAAACACCCCCAATTTAGTATAAGAATGCTTTTGATAGATATTGCGCTTTTAAAACGCGTGACCGATCTCACCCGCGCGACTGGCCCTGCGGACCCGCTTTTCATGGTCGGGCAGACGTTTCCCCAGTTCACGGCAGGGATTCCGATGACAGGAAGGCGCGGGTCGCATGGCGCCGCGCCCCTCAAGACCGGGAAAAGGAATCGTGCCGGAGGAGCCGGCAGGCTCGACCACACAGACCCAGAAGGCCGGATGGGCCTCCATACGAACGTCGGCCGCGCCGGCCAAGAGGAGCACAGCCCCGGCCGCAAGGACCGCCGAACGAAAAGACCCCCGTCTCGGACGGGGGTCTTCCGGGCTTGGTTCCGTCAGTTGTCGAACTCGCCGAGCTTCACACCGCCGACGAAGGCGTCCCACTCCGAACGGGTGAAGAACAGCTTCGGGCCGTCCGGGTTCTTGGAGTCGCGCAGCACGTAGAGGGGACCGGCTCCGGCCTTGTGCCCCTCGTCGAGGTCGTCGATCACGGCCACCTCGACACAGTCTTCACCGGTGTCACCACCCGGAGCCGCCTTGCGCCAGACGGCGTTGCTCAGGTCCGCGTCCATGTGTCCATCACCTTCGTCATGAGGTCGATGCTCGCTCGCGGGGGCGAGGCCTCCGTGCGGAGCTCTTCGAAACGGGTGCAGATCCAGGCGACGTCTCGGGAACGGTCGGTGACATGCCCTTCGACGGCGCGGTCCACATACACAGTATCCGGACCGCCCCGGTAGGTCTCCAGTATCGGCACCGCTCCCAGGTCTCGTACGGAACGGGGCGGCCGGCGGGCCTTCGAACGGGCTGCCGGTGGCCGGGAGTCCTTCTCACCGGATGAGCTCCCGGATGGGTTCGACGCGCGGGTCGTCGATGTCCGCGTGGTAGTCGTCGGCCGAGGTCTGGTCGCGGCCCGCCGGCCGTTTCGCCGCGCGGAACGCGAGAGTGGCGGCCACGCTGACGGCCGCGTTCAGCACGCAGGCGGTCAGGGCGACGTAGCCGAGACGGCCGTCGCCGATGACCGGGATCTCCGCGAGCGATCCGCCGAAGTGCCTGCCGGTTCCGGGGTTGACGATGCCGTACGCGGTGACGGTGCCGTACACCATGCCGAACGCCCAGCCGACGAGCAGCGCTCCGGGGTGGAACCAGCGGGTGTAGAGCCCGACCACGATCGCCGGGAAGGTCTGCAGGATCCAGATTCCGCCGAGGAGCTGGAAGTCCAGCGCGAACTTCCTGTCGAGGAACAGCACGAAGGCCAGCGCTCCGAACTTGACGAGAAGGGAGGCCGCCTTGGAGACGCGCAGCTCGTCCTGGGAACTCGCGTCCGGCCTGATGAACTCGCGATAGACGTTACGGCTGAAGAGGTTGGCGGCGGCGATGGACATGATCGCGGCGGGTACCAGAGCGCTGATGGCTATGGTGGCCAGGGCGATGCCGCTGAACCAGCTCGGGAACAGGTCCACGAAGAGCCGCGGGATCACGAGCTGGGGGTTGGGCTGACCGTCCATGCCGACAGGGCGCGTACCGGCCGCGATCGCGAAGAAGCCGAGCAGCGCGAACAGGCCGAGAACCAGCGTGAAGGCCGGCAGAAGTGCGGCGTTGCGGCGCACGACGTCGCGGCTTCTGGTCGCGAGCACGGTGGTGACCGTGTGCGGATACACCACCAGTGCCATCGCCGACCCGAGGGCCAGCGTGGCGTACGGCCAGAAGCCACTCGCTCCCGGGATGAAGACCCCGGTGGGTCGTCCCGTCTTCGGATCGGGCGCCGCCATCCTCTCCTGGGCCGAGGCGAAGATCGTCTCAAAGCCGCCCAGCCGCTGGAGCAGGACGACGAACGCGACCGTCACGACGAGGCACAGCAGAAAGGCCTTCAGGATCGCGATGAGCGCGGGTGCCCGGAGCCCGCTGACGTAGGTGAAGGCGGCCAGCACGGTGAAGGCGACGGCGAGAGGCAGGTCGTTGACGAGAGGGTTGCTGCTCCCCAGGCCGAGCACCTCGAACACGGCCTGGATCCCCACCAGCTGCAGCGCGATGTAGGGCAGGGTGGCCAGCAGTCCGGTCAGGGCCACCGCCAGCGCGAGCCCTCTGCTCCGGTAGCGGCCGCGCACGAAGTCGGCGGGAGTGACATAGCCGTGCCGATGGGCCACCGACCACAGACGCGGCATGACAGCGAAGATCAACGGATACACGATGATGGTGTAGGGGACGGCGAAGAAGCCGCTCACCGCGCCCGAGGCGAACATCGCCGCCGGTATCGCGATGAACGTGTAGGCCGTGTAGATGTTGCCGCCCAGGAGCAGCCACGAGGAGAGGGTGCCGAAGCCCCGGTCGGCCAGCCCCCACTGGTCCAGCGCGTTCACGGTGCCCGTGATGTGGCGGCCCTTCCTGCCCTGGACCGCGGCGAACCCCATGACCGTGACGATCAGAAAGAAGATCACGAGGATCGTGAGAGCGGTCCAGTCGATGCCGTCTCGGTTCATCGGAGTCCCTCTCCGCGATCGGCGGGCCGATGCGCGCCGGTGCGCACCGGGCGGGTGGGGGTCGTGTGGAGGTAGGCGCACCAGGTGAGGCCGGAGGACAGGAAAATCCACAGGAACTGGTACCAGTAGAAGAACGGGAGGCCGAACAGCCGTGGCTCCGCACCCGCGTAACCTCCGACCCAGAGCAGCGCCGGGAAGGGCATCCACAGCGCCACGGTGCTCAGCTTCGCCCAGGGGCCGGAGGTCCTGGACCTGACCGGCCGGGCCGGTGGTGACGATGGAGCTGCCACGTCGTCTCCTGAAGTGTCGTCGTCTCCCCCGAAGTGAGGACAGGACGCCGGCGCCCTCCCGCCCGCTCGCCTGAGGATGGTCGGCGAGCGGGCGGAAGGCGCCGGCGGGGATGGGCGCGGATACGCTGACGGATCCCGCCTCAGCAGCACCGGATGCCGGGGCTGCTGTCCCGCAGATCGGATCGGCGCCGTTCGAACTCCCGTCGTGAGAGCGGCGGCGAGTGCGGATGGGGTCGGTGCCGGGCCAGGTACCGGTCGTATTCACCGGAACCGGTGAGTTCGCGGAGGTACCAGCGGGCGAAGTGCAGCAGTGAAGCCACAGTCATGATCGCTCGCTGTCCGCTCCGTTGTTCCCCGCCCCCACCTCGGCCAGCTCACGCCGCTCCGCCGCGGTGGTGAACAACCCCGCGGGTGCCACGATGCTGGATTCGACATAGGGCGCCTCTGCCATTGGCAGGGGGTTACGGGACAGTATGGCGCGCCGGCACACGACCACGGCGTTGCCGACGACGATGATGACCAGCAGTGCGAACATCGCCGCCAGCACGCCGTCGACGGTGGAGTTGACGACGACCGCCTGCATGTCGCCGAGGTTCTTGGCGGGCGCGATCACCTTCCCCGCGGCCAGTGCGTCGGCGTACCGTTCCCGCTGGGCGAAGAAGCCGATCTTGGGGTCATCGTGGAAGACCTTCTGCCAGCTGGCGGTCATCGTCACCGCCAAGTCCCAGACCAGCGGTATGCCGGTGACCCACGCCCACTTGAGCTTGCCCGACTTGATCAGGATCGTGGTGGCCAGGGTCAGCGCGATGGCGATCAGGAGCTGGTTGGAGAGGCCGAACAGCGGGTAGAGCTGGTTGATGCCGCCCAGCGGGTTGGTGACGCCGGTGTACAGGAAGTAGCCCCAGGCCAGCACGACCGCGGCGCTGGTGCCCCACAGGCTGGGCTTCCAGCTCACCCGCCCGATCGGCTTCCACAGGTTGCCGAGGGAGTCCTGAAGCATGAAGCGGGCGACGCGGGTGCCGGCGTCCACGGTGGTCAGGATGAACAGCGCCTCGAACATGATCGCGAAGTGGTACCAGAACGCCTTGAACGCGGCGCCGCCGAAGATCCCGGACAGGATCTCAGAGATGCCGACGGCGAGGGTGGGGGCACCGCCGGTGCGGGCGATCACGGTCTGCTCCTGGACCGCTGCCGCAGCGGCGCGCAGGTCGTCCGGGGTGATGACGAAGCCCAGCTTCGTGACGGCGGCCGCCGCGCTCTCGGGGGTGGTGCCGAGCAGGGCGATGGGCGAGTTCATCGCGTAGTAGAGGCCGGGTTCGAGCGCGCACGCGGCGATCAGCGCCATGACGGCGACGAACGACTCCATGAGCATCGCACCGTAGCCGACCAGCCGGACCTGCGACTCCTTCTGGATCATCTTCGGGGTGGTGCCGGAGGCGATGAGCGAGTGGAAGCCTGACATCGCGCCGCAGGTGATGGTGATGAACAGGAACGGGAACAGCGACCCGGCGAAGACCGGCCCGGTGCCGCTGAGCGCGAACTTGGTGATCGCCTCGTTCTGCAGGTGCGGCGCCGCGATGACCACGCCGACCGCGAGCAGCCCGATCGTGCCGACCTTCATGAACGTCGACAGGTAGTCGCGCGGCGTCAGCAGCATCCACACCGGCAGGACGGAGGCCAGGAAGCCGTAGACCACCAGGCAGATGACCAGCGTCTGCGGGCTCAGCGTGAAGGCGTCGGCCCAGGCCGAGTTCTGGACCCAGCCGCCGCCCGCGATGGCCAGCAGCAGGAGCACGACCCCGATCACCGTGGTCTCCATGACCCGCCCCGGCCGCAGAACGCGCTGGTAGAAGCCCATGAAAAGGGCGATGGGGATGGTCATCGCGATGGAGAAGGTGCCCCACGGCGAGTGCGCGAGCGCGTTCACCACCACCAGGGAGAGCACCGCGAGCAAGATGATCATGATGGCGAACACCGCGACCAGCGCGGCGGTCCCGCCCACCGGGCCGATCTCCTCGCGCACCATCTGGCCCAGGCTCTTGCCGTCGCGGCGCATCGAGAAGAACAGGGTGACCATGTCCTGGACCGCCCCGGCCATGATGACCCCGACGATGATCCATATGGTCCCCGGCAGGTATCCCATCTGCGCGGCGAGGACCGGGCCCACCAGCGGCCCGGCGCCGGCGATGGCGGCGAAGTGGTGGCCGAACAGCACCCGCCGGTCGGTCGGATGGTAGTCGACCCCGTTGTCCAGCCGTTCGGCGGGAGTCGCGCGACGGTCGTCGACGCCGAGCACCCGGCGGGCGATGAACCGGGAGTAGAACCGGTAGGCGATCGCGTACGAACCGAGGGCGGCGGCCACCAGCCAGATCGCCGAGATCTCCTCTCCTTGGGACAGGGCGATGACCCCCCAGGCGACCGCGCCCACCAGGGCGACCGCCGTCCATATGAGGATCTGCTTGGGGGTTGATCTCGATTTCGTGATGCCGTTTTCGGGCATGGCTGATTCTCCTGAACTCAGGGCATGGCAGAACAGCGCGGTACTACGAGGGAAAAGTCGCCCGGAGATCCGAGCGGGGTGACGTGGTCGGTATTACCGGCGACGCTGGTCGCGGGTGAGATGACGATCGCGAGGCGGGCGTTCCGCGCCACGTCTCAGGACGTAGGCGACGGCCATGAACACCACGCTCCCCGGCACCCAGATGAGCTGGTACCAGAAGAAGAATTTCATTCCGGCCAGATGTGGCGCGTCGTAGGAATACCAGGGCACCCACAGGAGCGCCACGATGGGCAGGGCCAGACAGATACCGGCCGCGAAACGTCGCGCCCGCCGCGTCGGCTTCACCATCGTCGTCCTCCGGAATGTTCCCGCGTTCTTGTTGCAAGGGTTGCGGATGGTTCCGATCTGGTTTACGCAGATTTCGAGGAGATTTCGTGTCAACCAGCCGTGCGGATTACGCAACCTACAAGTACTGCCCGGGCGTAGTGGACGGTGGCCGATGACAGAGCCGATAAGCGCGGTGACGTTCCTCGCCGTGCTCGGCGGCACCTCTCTGCTCGCGGTCGCCGCGCGCTGGTTCCGGCCGTCTCCCGAACTGCCCACCCTGGAGGACTGGGCGCTGGCGCAGCGCCAGTTCGGCACCCCGACGACGTGGTTCCTGCTCGGCGGGACGATATACACGGCCTACACGTTCGCCGCCGTACCGGGCCTGGTGTACGGCACGGGCGCGCTCGGGTTCTTCGCCCTGCAGTACACCGTGATCATGTGCCCGCTGGCGTTCGTGCTGCTCCCCCGGCTCTGGTCGGCGGCGCGCCGGCACGGGTACATCACCCCCGCCGACTTCGTCCGGGGACGCTACGGCTCCCCCGCCCTCGCACTGGTCGTCGCGGCGACCGGTGTGCTGGCGACCATGCCCTACATCGCGCTGCAGCTGGTGGGCATCCGTTCGATCCTGTCCGCCGTCGGGCTGTACCCGA
Organism: Streptosporangium sp. NPDC002607; assembly: GCF_053592655.1. NCBI lineage: Bacteria > Bacillati > Actinomycetota > Actinomycetes > Streptosporangiales > Streptosporangiaceae > Streptosporangium > Streptosporangium sp. NPDC002607. The sequence goes on along the minus strand of NZ_JBSFWD010000021.1, from coordinate 142,594 downwards.
GGGGGGTGCTCGGCGACCTCGCGCTGGTCGCCGTGTTCGCGGTCCTCGCCGTGGCGACCTACCGGCACGGGCTGCGCGCGCCGGCGGTCATCTCGCTGATGAAGGGCGCGGCCGTCTTCTGCTCGATCCTGGCCGTCTCCTTCCTCGTCCTCGACCGGTTCGGCGGGCCCGGGCCGATGTTCGACAGCGCGGAGCGCGCGCTGTCCGGCGGGGAGGCGACCCAGGCGTCGTTGACGCTCGATCCGAGCCAGTTCCCCGTCTACGCCACCCTGGCCCTCGGCTCGGCCCTCGCCCTGCTGATGTACCCCCACGTGCTGACGGCCGCCTTCGCCGCGTCCGGCCCGGACACGCTGCGCCGCGCGGCGGTCGCGCTGCCCCTGTGGACGGCGGTGCTCGGGCTGTTCGCCATGCTCGGCGTCGCGGCGCTCGCGGCCGGCATCCAGCCCCCGTCCACCGGCGCGGAAACCGCCGTCCCCCTGCTCGTCAAGGATCTGATGCCCGCCGCCCTCACCGGTCTGGTCTTCGGTGCGCTCGCCGTGGGCGCGCTCGTACCGGCGGCGGTCATGTCGATCGCGGTGGCGACCTCGTTCGTCCGCAACATCTACGTCGAGTACTTCCATCCGACGGCCACGCCCAAGCACCAGACACGGATCGCCCAGATGGTCTCGCTCAGCACCAAGGTCGGGGCGGTCGTCTTCGTGTTCGGACTGCGCAACCAGGACGCCATCAATCTTCAGCTGCTGGGCGGCGTCTGGATCCTGCAGACCTTCCCCGCCGTGGCCCTCGGGGTGTTCACCCGCCGCCTGCACCCCCGGGCGTTACTGGCCGGGTGGATGAGCGGCATGGCCGCGGGCACCCTCCTGGTGGTGCACAGCGGATTCTCGTCGCTGGTGCCCCTGGGCGTGGGCGGCCAGGAGGTGCAGGCATACGCCGCGGTGGTCGCCATGACACTGAACCTCGCCGTCGTCGTGACGTTGACCCCGCTCTTCAACCGAGTGGGCAGATCGCACGTTCCGAAGTCGAGCTCTCCGGTCCCCATACCCCCCGAAGCGGAGACGATCACATGACCGGGATCCGGCCACCCGCACCATTACCGACGTTCGTCGAATCCGGCTCCGTATCGGTCGACACGCCGCCCCCGGCGCGGACGGACGGGCCGTCCGCCGGGGGACCGCCCGCCCCCGGCCCGCCGGACACCGGGCGTGAGGCCGCGCTGACCCAGCTGTTCGAGACGCACTACACCGGCCTGCTCCGGCTGGCCGTGCTGCTCGGCGCCGACGACGCGGAGGACATCGTCGCCGAGGCGTTCTGTCAGCTGCACCGCCGCTGGAACCGGCTGCGCTCGGCCGAGGCCGCCCTGCCGTACCTGCGCTCGGTGGTCTGCAACCTGACCCGCATGAGACTTCGCCACCTGCAGGTCATCCGCAAGCACACGGATTGGACCACGGGCCTGGAACGGTCGGCTGAAAGCGTCGCCCTGCTCCACGACGACCAGAAGGCGCTCACCGAGGCCCTGCAGCGGCTCTCGGCCCGGCAGCGAGAGGCCCTTGTCCTGCGCTACTGGCTCGGTCTACGCGAAAGCGACATAGCCGAGGCCATGAGCATCTCCTGTGGTGCGGTCAAGGCGCACACCAGCCGCGGCATGGCCACTCTCACCAAGATCATGCAGGAGCGACGATGACGACCGGCCCCGCCAGCACCGAGGACCAGCTACGCGAGGTTCTCGACAAACTCGCCAACGGCGTCCAGCCGGCCCCGGACGCCTACCGCCGGGTCCAGGGCGAATGGCGACGGCGCGAGCGCAGACGCCGGCTCATCCTGGTCATCCTCGTGGTGCTCGTCCTCACGATCGCCGACATCGTGGGGCTGTGGGCGCTGAACCAGTACCAGGACCGGTCGCACATCGCCCCCAGGGAGCCCGTCTCGGCCCGATCGCACGCACCGCCCGCCGACGGCCTGCCGGACCTCCCGGTACGGTGATCGAAGCCAGGTCCGCGCGCTCCCACACGGCCCGGATCCGGGCAGGCAGCGCCTGATGTCCAACCAGGGCGCCCTCCGCCGCGTCCGGCGTGGCGTTCCCCGTCGGCCCGTGACACCAAGGGCGGGGAAGGTCGCCCCGACGATCTCAGGTTCCCGGCCGGGCGCTCGCGATCCTCGTTGCGGGACGGAGTGCTAATGCGCGGATACGGAGCTGACGCCGGAGTCGGCGGGCCGATGGCTCTCACCGGCGCCGAAGCTGCCGAACACCGCCAGTACGGCCGTCGTGATCCCGAGGAGGGCGCGGATCGCGTTCCTCATGATTCTCAACCTCCAAAGTCTCTGTCGGCCTCCCCCTTCCCGATGATTCCTCGTATATCCGTGATGTCACCAAGCCATCGGTCAAAGATGGCGATATCAGGCACCGAGCTGGGCGGCCTCGGCGCGGAGCCTGGCGCCCTTGGCGTGAGCCTGTTCCTTGAGAGCGAGCTGGAACGCCTCCATCTTCGCCCGTAGTCCCTCGTCGGCGGCGGCGAGGATCCGGACGGCCAGCAGGCCCGCGTTGCGGGCACCGCCGACGGCGACCGTCGCGACCGGGACCCCGGCGGGCATCTGGACTATCGAGAGCAGGGAGTCCATGCCGTCGAGGTATTTCAGCGGGACCGGGACACCGATCACCGGCAGCGGGGTCACCGAGGCGAGCATGCCCGGCAGGTGGGCGGCTCCCCCGGCACCCGCGATGATCACCTTCAGCCCGCGCCCGGCCGCCTGCGCGCCATAGGCGATCATCTCCTCGGGCATCCGGTGCGCGGAGACCACGTCGGCCTCGAACTCCACCCCGAACTCGGCCAGCGCCTCGGCGGCGAGCCTCATCACCGGCCAGTCGGAGTCGCTGCCCATGACGATGCCGACGGTGGTCATGCTCTCTCCTTGCCTCACGGCCCGGGGCCGCGCGCGTTCGCTGTGGTTGCGTGGCCCCCGCGGGTGCGGTGGCGCTCCGTGCTGTCGGGGCCGTGACGGTGCGGCGGTGCCCCGGACGGGTGGGCGACCGGCCTGCGGGCTCGGACGCGTTTCCCCCCGATGAGACCCGCTGGGCTCAGGTGTATCTTCCCTCGGTGAGGTAGACGGCGGCGTGCCGGGCGCGCGCGCGTACCTCTTCCAGGTCGGTGCCGAGCGCGGTGACATGGCCGATCTTGCGCCCCGGTCGCACCTCCTTGCCGTAGAAGTGAATCTTGATCCCCGGGTCGTGCGCCATCACGTGCTCGTACCGGGAGAAGATGTCGGAGTCGTCACCGCCCAGGAGGTTGGCCATCACCACGACGGGGGCGGCCGGCGCGGGTGAGCCGAGCGGGAGGTCGAGGACCGCGCGCAGGTGCTGCTCGTACTGGGAGGTGCGGGCCCCCTCGATCGTCCAGTGGCCGCTGTTGTGCGGGCGCATGGCCAGTTCGTTGACCACCAGACCCGAGGAGGTGGCGAACATCTCCACGGCCAGCAGCCCGGTCACGCCCAGTTCCTTGGCGATGTTCAGGGCGATCCGCTGGGCCACCGCGGCCTGCTCGGGATCGAGGCCGGGTGCGGGGGCGAGGACCTCGACGCAGATGCCGTCACGCTGGACGGTCTCCACCACCGGGTAGCTGACGCCCTGGCCGTGCGGCGACCTGGCGACCAGCACGGCGAGCTCCCGCTCGAACGGCACGAACCCCTCGGCCATCAGCGGCACCCCGGAGGCCAGGGGCCCGGCCGCGTCATCCGCGGAGCGGCAGATCCAGACGCCACGCCCGTCGTAACCGCCCCTGATCGCCTTGAGCACCACCGGCCAGCCGTTCTCCGCGGCGAACTCCTCGATGTCGGCGGCCGTCTCGACCCGTCGCCACGGCGGGCACGGGGCACCGATCCCGGTCAGCCGCTCGCGCATCACCGCCTTGTCCTGGGCGTGTACGAGCGCGTCGGCGCCGGGGTGCACGGCGAAGCCGTCCTCGACCAGGGCACGGATGTGCTCGGTGGGCACGTGCTCGTGGTCGAAGGTGACCGCGTCGCACCCCTTGACGAAGTCGCGCAGGTCCGCCAGGGACCGGTAGTCGCCCAGGCGTACGTCGGCGATCACGCGGGCGGCGCTCTCGTCTGACGAGTTGGCCAGGACCCGAAGCTCGACGCCGAGGGCGATGGCCGCCTGCTGGGTCATCCGGGCCAGCTGGCCCGCTCCGATCACGCCGACGACGGGTCCGATGGGACTGGCCAAGGAAGGGCTGCTCACGGGGGTTAAGTTTACCGGCACGCGGTACGGGGGCGGCTGGTGGGAGGCGCCCGGCCGATCCTGACAGCCGCTCCCGGCGAGGCGGCAGGCCGCCGTGCAGGTGGCCCGCCCGCCAGGAGGCCCCCAGCAGGGTCGTACGAGGGAGGCCGCCGAAGCCGTCGGGGCCCCGCCCCGAGCCCGTTCCGGGGCTCTCAGCCCGTCGTGAGGGTGGCGAGGCCGCGGCGGAGGCCGGCCGTGGTGAGTTCGGCACCCGTGCCGGCGATCTCGGTGGCGACGAGCGCGATCTCGGTCCCGGTCAGCTCGGCCGCCCTGGCACGGCCGGTGAAGCCGCGCAGGTCGGCCTTGCCGTAGATCGGGTGGGCCAGGGAGGATCGGCCGGAACGGGCCCGCTGCCGGTATTCGAGCTCCAGGGCGTGGATGACCAGCGCGCCGCCGTCGGGCAGCCGCAGCGCGCGCTGCGGGCCGACGAGCAGACGGACGTCCGCGGTGAGCCGGTCGGGCCGCACCTTCTGCGGGCGCCTGACCAGCTCGTCGAAGAGGTCGCGTACGGGGTCGTCCTTGGGGAAGGTCACCCCGCTCACCCCCGCGGGGTCGGTCAGGTAGGTCAGATAGCGCTGCGGGACGAGACGGGCCCTGACCCCCATGGCGGGGTCGTCGGTGGGCACCGCCCCCTCGGTCGGCTCGCGGACCTCGCCCCGTATCGGGATGGGGCCCGCGCCCAGCCGCCACTCGCCCCCCTCATGGACGAACAGGAAGTAGGCCGGGTCGGGCTCGCGGGCCAGGGCGACGAACCAGCGGTCGCTGTCGGCCGTGCCGGGCAGGTAGAACTCCGCCTCGGTGTAGGACTTCCTGGCGGGGGCTGGGCGGCCGTTCCGGGTCGCCTCACAGGCACGACCGCCCAGCGCATTCTCCGCCCAGGTGGTGAGCCTGCCGACGGCCGCGCAGTCCCGGTCGCGCCAGGCGTCGTCAAGCTTTCTCAGCAGCGTGAAGGCCTGGATCGCCTCCGCGAGCTCCACCCCGGCGGACGTCTCGCGCGACGGTCCGGCCTCGGGGACGGCGCCTTGCGCGTCTCTCCGCGCGCCACAACCGGTCATCATCGACAGACCGAGGATCAGAGCGAGGAGTCGGCGGCACAAGGGTTGATCCCCGGGGTAGTGGCCGTCGCGTACGGCAGTCCGTCAGGACCGATCACGGTTCTCCAACGGCATTCCGTGATCTACCGGATTAGCGTAACGTCGGACGAGCCGATTTAACCGGCGTTATGCGATATTTATTGAAATAGCACTTGATGACGGCTATGTGCACCAGCGGAGCGATGCCGCGCGGACCGTGGCCGAGCACCGGTAACCTGGCTCGGCAGTGTTCGAGGTCCTCCAACGTGGCGGATCAGTGGCCGACCCCCGAAAGGACCGTGCAGGAAACGTGGAGTTTCTCCGACACGCCTACCGGCGGCTCGCCGAACTGGCGCGAGAACTGGCCAAGTTCGGCACGATCGGTGCGGTCGCCTTCGTGATCGACACGGGCGGCACCAACCTGCTCCGGTTCGGCATCGGCTGGGGGCCGCTCACCTCCAAGGTCATCGCCACGATCATCGCGGCCACCTTCGCCTACCTCGGCAACCGCTACTGGACCTTCAGGCACCGGGAGCAGAGCGGCCTGGCCCGCGAGTACACCCTGTTCTTCATACTCAACGCCATCGGCCTGCTGATCTCGCTGCTGGTGATCGGCTTCGTGACCTACACCCTGGGCCTGGAAGACGCCCTGAGCTACAACATCGCCATGCTCACCGGCACCGCCCTGGGGACCCTGTTCAGGTTCTGGTCGTACAAGAAGTGGGTCTTCCTGCCCGGTGCCGACACGAGTCCGCCGGCGGCGTCGAAGAGCCAGGTCAACGGCCACGTGTACCTGCTGAACAAGAGCTCGGAGGAGAACTCGCCGCCGACCCTGCCTCGCTAGAGCAGGCTCAGGCGGGCCCCCGGACGATCCGGTTCCTGCCCGTGTCGCCCACCGGGCGCAGGAAGAACGCGAACGCCGCGGGACGCGGCCGTATCAGCTCCAGGCGCCCCCCGTCGGCGGCGGCCAGCGCCCTCGCGAGGGGCAGGCCGAGACCCGTACCGCCGGCCCCGCTCACGTTCCGCTCGAAGATCCTCGGGGCAAGGTCGTCTGGTATGCCCTTGCCCTGGTCCGCCACCTCGATCACGATGGACCTGTCCTTGGCGCTGGTGGTCACGGTCACCGTGCCGCCGCCGTGCTCCAGCGAGTTCTCCAGCAGGGTGGAGATCACCTGGCTGATGCCGCCGCCGGTGCCCAGCGCCTGGAGCTCACGCGTACCGGCCAGCCTCAGCTGCCGCCCGACCCTGCGGAACGCCGGGCCCCACTCGATGAACTGCTGGTCGAGCAGCGTGTCGAGTCTGACGCTCTCGGCCTGCGCCTGACGCTGTCGTCTGGCGGTGGCCAGCAACTCGTCGATCACCGCGGTGAGCCGCTCGGCCTGCACGATGGCGGCCTCGCCCTCCTCCTTGACGATCCCCGGTTCGTCCGCGGCGGCGACGATCTCCTCAAGCCTCATGGTCAGGCCGGTGAGCGGGGTGCGGAGCTGGTGGGAGGCGTCGGTCGCGAACTCCCGCTCCCTGGCCAGGAGGTCGGAGATGCGGGTCGCGCTACGGTCGAGCACCTCGGCCACCCGGTCGAGTTCCTGGATGCCGTAGCGGTGCTTGCTCGGCCTCGCGTCACCGGAGCCGAGCCGCTCAGCGATCATCGCAAGGTCGCTGAGCGGTAACGTCAGGCGGCGCGACTGCACGATGGCAAGCCCGACCGCGACCGCGAGAGCAGCCGCGGCGAGCCCCAGGATGAGGAAGAGCCATGCGCGGACCTCACGCTCCACCCCCGTCTTGTCCCGGCTGACCGCGACGTACACGCCGTTCTCCGACTGTGCGTCCGCGGTCATCTTCTGGCTCTCGGGGGGCTCGGTGCCCACCGTTATCACCTGGGGAGGCGTGCCTTTTGCATAGATCTGGATGTAGAGCTGGGAATACTTACGCTCCAGCTGCTGCTCGTCGATGGGCTGATCCTGGATCCGGGCGTACTCGACCTCCCCCAGCAGGCTCTTGGCATGGGAGGTGAGCTGCTGGATCGCCTCCTCCTCGATGAGCCTGTTGACCGCCACGGCGAGGGGAATGCCAAGCAGCAGCACCCCGATGACCGCGACGAGGAGGGTTGAGGAGAGCAGGCGTCGGCGCATTTCCTACTCGCGCTCGAACCTGAAGCCGACCCCTCGAACGGTTGTGATGTATCGGGGCTTGGCGGCGTCGTCACCGAGTTTCCGGCGTAGCCACGAGATGTGCATGTCCAGGGTCTTGGTCGAGCCCCACCAGTTGGTGTCCCACACCTCGCGCATGATCTGCTCGCGGGTGACCACCTTTCCGGCGTCGCGGACCAGGACCCTCAGCAGGTCGAACTCCTTGGTGGTCAGATGCAGCTCCTTGTCGCCCATCCACGCCCGACGGGAGTCGGCGTCGATGCGCACACCCTGGACCACGGGCGTCTCGGACGTGCCGCGCCGCAGCAGGGCGCGGACGCGCGCCAGCAGCTCGGCGAGGCGGAACGGCTTGGTGACGTAGTCGTCGGCCCCGGCGTCGAGGCCCACCACGGTGTCGACCTCGTCGACGCGGGCGGTGAGGATCAACACCGGAGTTCCATGGCCTTCGGCGCGGATGCGCCTGGCCACCTCCAGGCCGTCCATCTCGGGCAGCCCCAGGTCGAGAACGATCAGGTCGATGCCACCCGACAGAGCCCGCTCCAGAGCCTGCGGGCCGTCAGGGCTCACCTCTACTTGATAACCCTCGCGGCGCAGAGCTCGCGCCAGTGGCTCGGAAATCGAGGTGTCATCCTCGGCGAGTAGTACACAGGTCATGTTGCGATCGTAGGACCTTAGAGGATCGTTTCCCGGGTACAGCGCGCGGTTTGACTCGTCGTTGACCTATCCATTGACCTGGGCAAACACTGATAAATCCCGGATAGTCATCCCGCAACGGCCGAGGGTTTCGGAGTAGGTCTCCCACCTTGGAAGTTCCTCGAAAGCACAGGCGCACCAAAGGATTGACCGGCAAAGCAGAACACGCCCTACCAGAGAGGATCCAGTGGGCGTGTTCTACTTAATTCACCTCAAGACGGTGACGGCGGCTCGGCGTAGCGGGCGAGGTAGAGCTGCTCCCCGAGACTCTCCATCAGACCCAGTTCGGTCTCCAGATAGTCGATGTGGTGCTCCTCGTCCTCAAGGATCTCCTCGAAGATGCGGGCCGAGGTGACATCGCCCTTCTCACGCATCAGGATGATGGCGGGCCTCAGCCGGCTGACCACCTCAAGCTCGACGTCCAGGTCTGCGCGGAGCTGCTCCGCGACGGTCTGGCCGATATGCAGGATGCCCAGCTTCTGGTAGTTGGGCAGTCCTTCAAGGAAGAGGATGCGGTCGGTGAGCTTCTCCGCATGCCGCATCTCGTCCATGGACTCTTCGCGAGTGTATTTCGCGAGCTTGGTGTATCCCCAGTTCTCCTGCATCTTGGCGTGCAGGAAGTACTGGTTGATCGCGGTCAGCTCCGCGGTCAACTGCTCGTTGAGCAGCTCGATGATTTTCTTGTCGCCCTGCATGGCGGGCTCCTCGTGCTATGCGGTCGGAATCAGATCCTCAGACCGCTTCAGGATCGCACAGATCTTGCGCACGCAAGAAGCGCAGTCGCCACCGGCACCCGTAGCGTCGCGAATCTGGCGCGCGCTCTTCGCCCCTGCCGAGATGCAGTCGTGCACCTCATTTTCGGTGACCGCGCGGCAGACGCATACATACACGGGGGTGCGACCTCTCAGGAGCGTACCATAGGTTAGGCACACCTAAAGTAACTCATTTGGTTAGCCTTGCCTACGTGAGCTACGACACACACCCCTAATCTACCCGTCATCGCCACGAAGCCTCCATCCCGCACGGCGCCGGACACGCGAACGCGCCCCGGCGCGGGCCGGGGCGCGTCTCGGCGGACTTGCCGGTCAGTGTCCCCTGGCCAGCCATTCCTCCAGGTGACCGGCCTCCTCGCCGATCGAGGTGGAGTCGCCGTGGCCGGTGTACACGGTCGTCTCCGGCGGCAGGGTCAGCAGCCTCCCCTTGATCGACTCGATGATCGTGTCGAAGGAGGAGAAGGACCTCCCGGTCGCGCCGGGACCACCGTGGAACAGGGTGTCGCCGCTGAAGAGCGCGCCGATCTCCGCCCCGTACAGGCAGACCGCGCCCGGAGCGTGACCCGGCGTGTGCAGCACGGTCAGATCCACACCTCCGGCCGAGATCACCTGACCGTCCTTCAGCGGGGTGTACGGCAGGTCGGCGTAGACCATCTCCCACAGCACCTGGTCGGCCGGGTGGAGCAGGATCGGCGCGCCCACCCGCGTGGCGAGGTCGGCCGCCGCGTCGATGTGGTCGTTGTGCGCGTGGGTGCAGACGATGGCCTTCACCTCGCGGTCACCGACCCGCTCGGCGATCGCGGCGGCGTCGTGCGCGGCGTCGATGACGACCACCTCGTCGGCCGAACCGACGATCCAGACGTTGTTGTCGACCTCCCACGTCCCGCCGTCCAGCGAGAAGGTGCCGGAGGTGACCACCTTGTCGATCACAGGACCACCACCGAGCGCAGCACCTCGCCGCGGTGCATCTTCGCGAATGCGTCCTCGACGTCGCCGAGGCCGATCGTCTCGGAGACGAAGCGGTCGAGGTCGAGCCGCCCCTGCAGGTAGAGGTCGATGAGCATGGGGAAGTCGCGGCTGGGCAGGCAGTCGCCGTACCAGGAGGACTTCAGCGCGCCGCCGCGGCCGAAGACGTCGAGCAGCGGCAGCTCCAGCGTCATCTCCGGGGTCGGCACCCCGACCAGGACCACGGTCCCGGCCAGGTCACGGGCGTAGAACGCCTGCTTGTAGGTCTCCGGGCGGCCGACCGCCTCGATGACCACGTCCGCGCCGTTGCCGCCGGTGAGCTCCCTGACCGACTCGACCATGTCCGAGGTGCGGGAGTTGACCGTGTGGGTGGCGCCGAACTCCTTGGCCCACTCCAGCTTGCGGTCGTCCACGTCCACCGCGATGATCTTCGAGGCGCCCGCCAGCCTGGCGCCGAGGATGGCCGCGTCACCGACGCCGCCGCACCCGATGACCGCCACGCTGTCGCCGCGGGTCACCCCGCCGGTGTTGATCGCGGCGCCCAGGCCCGCCATCACGCCGCAGCCGAGCAGCCCGGCCACCTGCGCCGGCGCGGACGCGTCGACCTTGGTGCACTGCCCGGCCGCGACCAGGGTCTTCTCGATGAAGGCGCCGATGCCCAGGGCGGGGCTGAGCGGCGTGCCGTCCTCCAGGGTCATCTTCTGGGTGGCGTTGTGCGTGTTGAAGCAGTACCAGGGACGGCCGCGCAGGCACGCCCGGCAGTTGCCGCAGACGGCCCGCCAGTTCAGGATCACGAAGTCACCGGGCGCCACCTCCGTGACGCCCGCGCCGACGGCCTCGACCACTCCGGCGGCCTCGTGACCGAGCAGGAACGGGAATTCGTCGTTGATGCCGCCCTCGCGATAGTGCAGGTCCGTGTGACAGACACCACAGGCCTGCACCGTCACCACGGCCTCGCCCGGCCCCGGATCGGGCACGATAACGGTCTCCAGCGAGACGGGCTCGCCCTTGCCACGCGCGACCACGCCTTGGACGGTGTACGGCATGTCCTGCACCTCATCTGTTGCGAAACTCACCGAGCCCCACGGGACTCGCTTACCGGTTGGACGGCCTTGGAGAAGCCCCCGCCTCAATCATTACCAGCCCGGCGCAGCACGTACGGCTGCACCACCCCCAGACCCCGGGCAGGCCGCCGCCGGATGCGGCCGACCTCGACGCCCGGCGCGCCCTTCAGCGCCTCGGCCAGCTCGCTGTCGACGACGATGGTGCCGGGGCGGGCGATGGCCGTGAGCCTGGCGGCCAGGTTGACCGTGGTCCCGAAGACATCGCCCATGATCGGCAGCACCGGGCCGTACGCCAGCCCGATCCGCGCGTCGAGCCCGTACCGCTGGATGACGCCGACCAGGTCCAGAGCGATCATGGCCGCGGTCCGCGGGTCGGCCGCCGTGAAGAGCACCTCGTCGCCGAGTGTCTTGACCAGCCGCCCCCCGTGCTCGGCGACCACGTCGGAGGCCCGTGCCTCGAAGCCCTCGACCAGCTCGGCCAGGCCCCGCTCGTCCAGCTCGCGGGCGACCCGGGTGAAGGCGACCAGGTCGGCGAAGCCCACCGCGAGGGTGAGCCGGGTCGGCACGATCTCGTCGGTGATGTCGGCGATCGCCAGCAGGCGGGTCCCCGCGGCGGCGAGCTGGGCTCGCCAGACGTGGATCAGGACCTGCTCGAAGTCGGGGAGCAGCCGGCGCGCGGTCTCCATGACCCTCGCCAGGTCCTCGTCGGTGGGACGCCGGCCGGGGTCGAGCATGGCACCGATCATGATCTCGGCCTGCCACTGCGCGAGCCTGGCAGTCGTCTGGCCGAGCGCCCTGGCCATCCGGATGACGGTCCGGTCGTCCAGCAGGCCGCTCTCCATCATCATCCGGACCCGCTTGAGCACCGTCACGTCCGCGTCGGTGAAGGCCACCTCGTCGTCGGGGAGCGTGGCGAACCCCAGCGCGCGCCAGATCCGCTCGGTGAGCTCCTGCGGGAGCTCGGCGAGGCTCGCCACCTGGATCCGGGTGTAGCTGGGAGAGGTGCCGACGAACAGGTGCTCGATCTGCTCGGCCGTGGGACGTCCCGCGAAGATCTCCTCCTCTCCGCCCGCGCCTTCCCCCCGGCCCAGGGGGTTACGCCCCACCGGTCACCGCCCGCCGTGTTCCGATGGCTCCCCGTCGATCGCGTCGTCGAGCGCGCGGAACACCTCGGCCCGCACATCCTGGATCCGCGGGATGTCCCGCAGCGTGATCCGGCCATGGTCGCCCGCCGACTCGACGACGAGCGTGCCGCAGCCGAGGACCCTCTCCATCAGGGTCTGGTCGGCGCTGACCGTGTTGACCTTCGCCATCGGGATGTCGTCTATGGATTTGTTCAGCACCCCCGTACTGATGGTGAACCGGTGCGAGGTGAGCACGTACGAGGTGTTCTTCCACCTCAGGTACGGCACGAACGACCACACGGTCAGCAGACCGATGGCGACCACGGCCACCGCGATGCGCGCGTAGGAGTCGTATTCGAAGGCGGGCATGAAGAAAATGGCGGCGCCGGACCCCGCGATGATCAGAATCAACGCGAGGAACGGGCCGATGAGGCGCTTCCAGTGCGGGTGGAACGACCGGATTCGCCGCTCCCCCTCCGTCATGTGGTGATCGGGTAGACCCATGGGGCAAATCGTGGCACGCCTGCATGCCCCACGTCATGAGCTGTGCGGACGAACATGCACGACGTCTCCCGCGCTGAGCGCGTGTTCCTGCCCCTTGGAGCTGACGAGCAGGTGGCCGGCGCCGTCGATACCGGTGGCCGTGCCGGTGAGCACCCGCTCGCCCGGCAGCTCCACCCGGACCTCCTGGCCGACCGTGGCGCTGATCGCGAGATAGGCGGCCCGCAGGCCGCACGCCTCGGCGTCGCCGTCCGCCTCCGACCACTCCCGGTAGTGGAGCTCGATCTCCCGCAGCGCCGCCCGCAGGATCGGGTCGCGGTCGACGCAGGCGGCCTTCTCGATGGCCAGCGAGGTGGCGGTCTCCACCGGCAGTTCCTCGGCGCGCACGCTCACGTTGAGCCCGACGCCCACGATCACCGCGTTGTCGATCCGCTCGGCGAGCACCCCGGCGACCTTGCGCCCGCCGATCAGCAGGTCGTTGGGCCACTTGAGCCGGACGTCGACCTCGGCGACCTTCCGCACGGCCGACGCGACCGCGAGGGCGACGAGCAGGGACAGCCAGCTCTGCCTGTCCGGGGGCGGGTCGGGGCGCAGGAGCACCGAGAAGGTCAGGCCGGAGCGCGGCGGAACAGTCCAGGCCCTGCCGAGCCTGCCGCGCCCGGCGAACTGGGCCTCCGCGACGACGACGGCTCCCTGCCGCGCACCGTCGCGGACGGCCTGCGCGAGGTCGGCGTTGGTCGATCCGGTCCTGGCGACGACGGCGATGTCGGACCAGAGGCCGCCGGGACGGACCAGCGCGCGGGTGAGCGCCGCCTGGGAGAGCGGCGGACGGTCGAGATCAGTGAAGGGCGAGTCGAGCACTTAGCCATCTTGCCTCCCCTAACGACCCCCTGTTACCGAATTAGGGCAATGACCAGGGAATACTATTAACGAAGTCTGGGTGCGCAGGCGAAGCCCAGCTTTCCGAACGGGGATGAAACCGTTCGGACGGCAGCGAAAAGAGAAAATGACCGCATGAGCAGAGACCTTGACCCGCGGGACGGCATCGAGGTGGCGGCCGTGCGGAGGCCGGGGCCCACCACGCGGGCACGGGTCGGGCAGATGCGCTCGGGGACGCTCCACGAGCGCCGGGACGACCTGGCCACCGAGGAGCCGCTGGAGATCCGGATCCAGGCGGGCGAGGAGCGCCGCACCGTCGCGATCACCATGCGCACCCCGGGGCACGACTTCGAACTGGCCGCCGGGTTCCTGTACGGCGAGGGCGTCGCGGCACCCGCCGACGTGGCGTCCATCGCCTACTGCGCGGACGACGACGTGCCGCCCGAGGCCCGCTACAACACGGTGACCGTGCGGCTGCGCGGCGACGCCCTGCCCGATCTGCCGTCGCTCGACCGGCATTTCATGACGTCGAGCGCGTGCGGCGTCTGCGGCACCGCCAGCCTCGACGCCCTGCGTGGCCGCTGCTCACCGCTGCCCGCCGCCGATGACCCGCTGCGCGTCTCCCCCGAGGTCCTGTACCGCCTTCCTGGCCGGCTGAGGCAGGCCCAGGGGGTCTTCGGCAAGACCGGGGGGCTGCACGCGGCCGGGCTGTTCACCGCGGAAGGCGAGCCGCTCGCGGTCCGCGAGGACGTGGGGCGGCACAACGCGGTGGACAAGCTGGTCGGCTGGGCCATGATGACCGGGAGGCTGCCGCTGGGCGGGCACGTGCTCATGGTCAGCGGGCGGACCAGCTACGAGATCATGCAGAAGGCCCTCACCGCGGGCCTGCCCGTCGTCTGCGCGGTCTCCGCGCCCTCCTCCCTGGCCGTCGACCTGGCCAGGGAGTTCGGCATGACGCTGGTCGGCTTCCTGCGCGAGGAGCGCTTCAACCTCTACGCGGGGGCGCACCGCGTCGGCCGGTGAGCGCCGCCCGCCGGCCCGGTGCGGGGCCCGCGGGCGGTGGCGAGAAGATCAGCCCGTGTTCTGCAGACCGGCGGCGACGCCGTTGACCGAGAGCAGCAGCAGCGTGGACAGGCGCTCGCGCTCCTCCTCCGACAGCCCCTCGTCCGCGCGGAGCGTGGACAGGGCGCGGAGCTGCAGGTGGGAGAGCGCGTCGACGTACGGGTCGCGGAGCTGCACCGCGCGGGACAGCACCTTGCGGTCCTCCAGCAGGCGGGTGTGGCCGGTGATCTCCAGGACCAGGCGGCGGGTCAGGTCGTACTCGGCCAGGACCTGCTCGACGAAGTCGTCCCTGGCGCCGAGCGCGAGGTAGCGGGCGGCGATGTCGCGGTCGGTCTTGGCCAGCGACATCTCCACGTTGTCCAGCAGCGAGGCGAACAGCGGCCACTCCCGGTAGGCGGCGCGCAGCTCGTCCAGGCCCGCCTCGGAGATGACCGCCTCCAGGCCGCTGCCCAGGCCGTACCAGCCGGGCAGGTTGACCCTGGTCTGAGCCCAGGCGAAGACCCACGGGATGGCCCGCAGGTCGTCCAGGGACCGGGGCGCGCCGAGGCCGCGCCGGGCCGGACGGGAGCCCAGGCGGAGCGAGCCGATCTCCTCCAGCGGGCTGACCAGGGAGAACCACTCGGGGAAGCCGGGCGCCTCGGTCAGCAGCCGGTACGCCTTCTCCGAGGCGGAGGCGACCTGCTCGGCCACCGCCCGGAAGCGTCCCGCGGCCTCGGCCGTGCGCGCCTCGATGGACGGGGTGGAGGCGAGCAGCACCGCGGAGGTGACCTGCTCCATGTGACGGCGGGCGATGGCGTCGTGGCCGTAGCGGGCGAAGATGACCTCGCCCTGCTCGGTGACCTTGAACCTGCCGCCCACCGACCCCGGGGCCTGCGCGAGCACCGCCCGGTTGGCGGGACCGCCGCCCCGGCCCAGGGCGCCGCCCCGGCCGTGGAAGAGCGTCAGCGGCACGTCGTGCTCGGCCGACCAGGCGGCCAGCGCCTCCTGGGCCTCGTACAGCTTCAGCGTCGCCGCGGCCGGGCCGAGTTCCTTGGCGGAGTCGGAGTAGCCGAGCATGACCTCCAGGCGCCGGTCGTCGGCCAGCCTGGCCTGGACCTCGGGGATCTCCAGCATCCCCGACAGCACGCTGGGGGCGGCCGCCAGGTCGGCGCCCGACTCGAAGAGCGGGACCACGTCGAGCCGGGGGGCCCGCTCGCCCAGCGCGTGCACGGCCAGCGCGTGCACGGCGGCGATGTCGTCGGCCGAGCGGGTGAAGGAGACGACGTAGCGGGAGCAGGCACTCACCCCGAACCGCTCCTGGATCCAGGCGATCGTACGGATCGTGGCCAGGACCTCCTCGGTCCGCTCGGAGACGCGCCCGGCGGCGATCTCCTCCAGTGCGGCGGCGTGGACCTGCGAGTGCTGGCGGACCTCCAGCTCGGCCAGGTGGAAACCGAACGTCTCCACCTGCCAGATGAGGTGCTGCAGCTCCCCGTACGCCTGCCTCCTCGCCCCGGCCGCGACCAGCGACTCCTGGGTGATCCGCAGATCGCCCAGGAGCTCCTCGGGCGAGCGGTAGGCCAGGTCGAGACCGCGCTGCCTGGTGGCCGCGATGCGGGCGGCGACGAACATCAGCCACTGCCGGTGCGGCTCCTGCGGGGAGCGGGTGGCCATCTCCGAGACCAGGTCGGGGTGGTCGTTCACCGCGGCGGACAGCGCGGCCCGCAGCTCGGGCGAGGCGGGGGCGTAGCCGGCGGCGAGGGTCAGCGAGCGGCCGATCCGGCCGGCGGCGGTCTCCAGGGCGATCAGCACGTGCTCGGCCTGGATGAGCACGGCGTCCCTGGTCACCTTGGCCGTGACGTTCGGGTTGCCGTCGCGGTCGCCGCCGATCCAGCTGCCGTACCTGATGAAGGCGCGGGCCCGGGGCTTCTCGGTGCCGCCGCCCCCGCCGAGCGCGGCGTCCAGGGCGCGGTAGACCTGCGGGACCACCCGGAAGAGGGTCTCGTCGAAGGCCGCCATGGCGGTGCGGACCTCGTCTCGCGGGTCGAGCTTGGTGGATCTGAGCTGGGCGGTCCGCCAGAGCAGGTCGATCTCCTCCAGCAGCCGCCGGCGGGTCTCCGCCCGCTCGGCGGCACCCCGCTCGGGGCTGTTGTACAGGGCGAGCTGGCCGCTGATGCGCTGGATCGCGGTGACCACGGCGCGCCTGCGGGCCTCGGTGGGGTGCGCGGTCAGCACCGGGTGCAGGCGCAACTCCTCGACCAGGCCGGCGACCTTCTCGCCACCGAGTTCCTGGACCGCCTGGGCCAGGGACTCCGGCAGCGGCTCCTCGCCGGTGTCGCGGACCCTGAGCGTGCGGATTCTGAAGTGCTCCTCGGCCAGGTTCGCCAGGTGGAAGTAGCACGTGAACGCGCGGGCGATCTGTACCGCGCGATCGACGGGCCACTCGGCCACCATCGCGGTGATCTCGTCGACCGATACCTGCCTGCGGCGGGCACCGATGACTGCCTTGCGCAGCCGTTCGACGTCGGCGAGCAGGTCATCGCCACCATGCTCGGCGATGACCTGCCCCAGAAGCTCGCCGAGCAGTCGCACGTCCGCGCGCAGCTCGTCGGGCATCTCGGTGACAGCGGAGGAACGCTCTACCTGATGAGACACGGTGGCTGGCATGTTCGTCAGCGTACCCAGTCCGTTTTCTCCGGCGGAGACCGGTCTCACCCATTGGACTAGACCATTCAGGCGGCCTTGGAGATCGCCTGCAGCAGCGCTGGATACCTGGCGAAAGCGGCTTTACCCGCGATTCTCCGGCCACCGGCGGAGAGCAGCAGTCCGTACGGCACCGCCAGCGCGGCGACCCAGGTGAGGCCGAACAGCACCGGCAGCACGATCGGCAGCACGAGCAGGCCGGTGCCGATCAGCGCGCCGAACGAGGCGACGAAGGCGATGCCGCCCTGCCCCGGAGCCGCACCCGTGAAGGCGTTCAGGCGTTCGGGCACGGTGTAGGGCATCTGCACGCTGGTCAGCGCGCCCACCCCGAGCCCGACCCCGAGGACGCCCCAGGCGGTCAGGGTGGCCGGGACCGCCCAGCCGACGTCTCCGGCCAGCAGGGCCGCGACCAGGGAGAGCACCAGCAGCACCGGCACGCCGATCGTCGCCACGGCCAGGTGCCGCCCCGCGATGTCGGTGCGCCAGTCGCGGTCGGTGCCGTAGGCGACGGCGTTCATCCACAGCGAGCGGCCGTCGATGCCGAAGGCGTTGCACCACTGCATGCTGATCAGCGCCGCACCGATGCAGGCGGGAGCGACCGCCAGGGCGACCCCGGTCGGACCGCCCTGGCCGTTCAGCGAGAAGGCCATGATGCCCGCGACCGCGACGGCGGCGAACCAGCCGACCCTGCCCCGCGGATCACGGCGGGCGTACCTGAACTCCTTGCCCACGACCGCGGCGAGCGGGCCGTCGGGCAGGACCCTGGCCAGCAGGCCCCGGGAGTTGCGCACCGAGGAGCTCTGGGTGGAGGCGTCAGGGGAGACCAGGGCGCGGCGCAGCGCCGCGATCCACAGCCACCCCACCCCGGCGACCAGGGCGGCGAGCACGACGATCGCCAGAAGGGCCGCCGCTCCTCCGTCGGCGACGGCGTGCGCCGCCATACCTGACGGGGTCCAGCGCAGCACCGAGGCGGTACCGCGCAGCATCGCCCCCGGGTCGGCCGACAGACCGCCGTTGAGCAGCAGGTTGGGCAGCTGTGCCGCCAGCACGACGAAGATCACCGAGACGGCCAGCACGTCGCGGCCCCTGCGGGTGCGCAGCACGCTGGAGAGCGCCGTGGTGACCAGCCGGGAGAGGACGACGCAGAGCGCGAAGTGGAGCAGCACCGCCACCGTGCCCAGGAGCACCCCGCCGGCCCCCGTGGCCAGTCCGGCCACGGCCCCGATCATGACGACCAGCGTGGCGGCCGGCCAGACGCCGGTGATCGAGGCGGCGAACATGCCGGTGGCGAGTTGGCCGGTCCGCAGCGGGAAGAGCGCCAGCCGCGACGGGTCGAGCGTGTCGTCCAGCCCGAACGCGAGCAGCGGCACGACCGCCCAGCCCACCAGGAAGGCGGCGAACAGCACGGTGACGACGTCGCCTGCGACCTCGGCGGACGCGAGACGCAGCGTGGTCATGGCGAAAAAGCCCAGGGCGGCGAAGACGATCGCGGCGATCACCGTGAAGACGAACCCCAGCAGGTGCTGGACGCTGCCGCGCAGGTTGCCGGCGACGAGCCGGAGCTTGAGTCGTACGAACACCGAGGGCCCCACCCGCACGGTCCCGGGCACCGCCCGCTGCCGGTCCGGCGCGCTCATGCCGGGGTCGCGCCCAGCCATGACAGGCCCTCCTGCCCGCTCGCACCGTCACCCCGGGCGCCGACCAGCCCCAGGAACGCCTCGTTGAGGCTGCGGCCCGCCCTGACCTCGTCCAGCGGCCCCTGGGCGACGATCAGCCCGCCGTCCATCACCGAGACCCAGTCGCACAGGCGCTCGACGAGCTCCATGACGTGGCTGGAGAAGACGACGGTCGAGCCGGAGTCGGTGTAGCGCCTGAGCACCTCGACGAGCGTGTTGGCGCTGACCGGGTCGACGCCCTCGAACGGCTCGTCGAGAAAGAGCACACCGGGGTTGTGCAGCAGCGCGGCGGCCAGGCCGATCTTCTTGCGCATACCCGTCGAGTAGTCGACGACGAGTTTGTCCGCCGACTCGGTCAGGCCCATGACCTTCAGCAGCCCCTCCGCCCGCTGCTCCACCTCGGCCCTGGGAATGCCTCGGAGCTGGCCGTTGTAGGACAGCAACTCCCTGCCGGAGAGCCGCTCGAACAGGCGCAGCCCCTCGGGGAGCACGCCGATGCGGCTCTTGACCGCGACCTGGTCGCGCCAGACGTCGACACCACCGATGTGGATCGAACCCCCGTCGGGACGCAGCAGGCCGGTGACCATGCTGAGCGTGGTGGTCTTTCCCGCCCCGTTGGGACCGACCAGCCCGGCGAAACTGCCGGCGGGCACCACGAGGTCGACGCCTCCCACGGCCACCTGCTGCCCGAATCTCTTGAACAGCCCCTGCGTTCGCACCGCCTCGATGGCGTCCGGCATGTTCCCCCCTTCCAGGATCACGGCTCCGGCGATCAGCCGACTCATCCGGAAAACGAACGGTCGCCCCCGATAGTTCGCACTGTCAGAGGGCGGTTTACCCTGCTGGCATGAGCGAGCCCTTGAGCGCCGAGACCACGGCCGCCGAACCCGATATCCGTACGACGGCCGGGAAACTGGCCGATCTGGAACGCCGTCTGGACGAGGCCGCCCACGCGGGTTCCGCGCGCGCCATCGAGAAACAGCATGCGAAGGGCAAGATGACCGCCAGGGAGCGGGTCCTCGCCTTCCTGGACGAGGGCAGCTTCGTGGAGTTCGACGAACTCGCCAGGCACCGGTCCACGAGCTTCGGCATGGAGCGCGAGCGTCCGTACGGCGACGGGGTCGTGACCGGATACGGCACCGTCGACGACCGCCCCGTGGCGGTGTTCTCCCAGGACTTCACGGTCTTCGGCGGTTCTCTGGGCGAGGTCTTCGGAGAGAAGATCGTCAAGGTCATGGACCACGCGCTGAAGACCGGCTGCCCGGTGATCGGCATCAACGACTCCGGCGGGGCGCGCATCCAGGAGGGCGTCGTCTCGCTGGGCCTGTACGCCGAGATCTTCAAGCGGAACGTCCACTCCTCGGGAGTGATCCCGCAGATCTCGCTGATCATGGGCCCGTGCGCGGGCGGCGCCGTCTACTCGCCGGCCCTCACCGACTTCGTGCTGATGGTGTCGGAGAAGTCGCACATGTTCATCACCGGCCCCGACGTGATCAAGACGGTCACCGGCGAGGAGGTGACGTTCGAGGAGCTCGGCGGCGCGCACACGCACAACTCCCGCTCGGGTGTCGCCCACTACGAGGCCTCCGACGAGGCCGACTGCCTGGAGTTCGCCAGGGCGCTGCTCTCCTACCTGCCGTCCAACAACATGGACGAGACCCCGGTGTTCGACGCCGAGGTGGTGCTGGAGACCACCGACTCCGATCGGGAGCTCGACACGCTGGTCCCCGACTCGGCGAACCAGCCCTACGACATGCACACGGTTCTCGAACACGTCCTGGACGACGGCGAATTCCTTGAGGTGCACGCGCAGTTCGCGCCGAACATCCTGGTGGGTTTCGGCCGGGTCGAAGGGCGCTCCGTGGGGATCGTCGCCAACCAGCCGATGAGTTTCGCGGGCACGCTGGACATCGCGGCCTCGGAGAAGGCCGCGAGATTCGTGCGTACATGCGATGCCTTTAACATTCCGGTACTGACATTTGTCGATGTCCCCGGATTCCTTCCCGGCACCGACCAGGAATGGAACGGGATCATCCGCCGCGGCGCCAAGTTGCTCTACGCCTACGCCGAGGCGACGGTGCCGCTGGTCACGGTCATCACCCGCAAGGCGTACGGTGGAGCCTACGACGTCATGGGTTCCAAGCACCTGGGCGCCGACATCAACCTGGCCTGGCCGACCGCGCAGATCGCGGTGATGGGAGCGCAGGGCGCGGTCAACGTCCTCTACCGGCGCGAGCTCGCCTCGGCCGCCGATCCGGACGCCCAGCGGGCCCGGTTCATCGCTGAATACGAGGACACGCTCGCCAACCCGTATCTCGCGGCCGAACGTGGGTATGTGGACGCGGTGATCCGCCCCTCCGACACCCGAGTCCAGATCGTCAAGGCGCTCAGGACCCTGCGCAACAAGCGCGCGACCCTGCCGCCGAAGAAGCATGGGAACATCCCGCTGTGAGACACCTGAAGATCATTAAAGGGGATGCGACCCCCGAGGAGATCGCCGCGGTGGTGATCGCTATCTCTGCGCACACCGCGGCCGCGACTTCGGGCCCGAAAGCCCTGCAGACGCCAAAATCCTGGAGCAATCACTCACATGGCATGCGAAAACATCTTCCTACCGGACAAGGTGCGTGGAGATCGAGCGCACTGCCGAGATAGATCCTCAGAACGGGGTGTCAACTTGCACGAGAGTTGGGACCATCTAAGAAATGGGCGCATATAGTCAGCCGATCAGCTAGTTACGAGGCCTGGAGGACGACATGACCATCCTGGACCTCACGTCACACCCCATCGCCGCGAAGTACGCCGTCCTGGTCGACGTCGGGTACCTGTACGCCGCGGCGGGAGAGGTGCTTCTGAGTGCCAAGGAGCGCAAGGAGTACCGGGTCGCGGCGGACGAACTGATCCAGGCGTTGCAGAAGCACGCGGAGGAGCGAATCCACGGCGAGCTGCTGAGGATCTACTGGTACGACGCCGCCCGCGACCGGGTGCCGACCGTCGACCAGCGGGTCATCGCGCAGCTCCCCTGGGTCAAGGTCCGCCTGGGCAACCTCAACGCGAGGGGCCAGCAGAAGGGCGTGGACGCGCAGATCAGGAGCGACCTGGAGGCGCTGGCCAGGCACCACGCGGTGAGCGACACCATACTGCTGGCCGGGGACGAGGACATGGTCCCCGCCGTCGAGGCCGCCCAGGCCTACGGGGTGCGGATCCACCTGTGGGGGGTGGAGCCGCCGTACGGCACCAACCAGGCCGAGCGCCTGGTCTGGGAGTCCGACACCGTCGAGATCATCAGTGCCGACTTCCTGCGCTCCTTCTTCAGCCGGGCCCCCGCGCCGGTCCCGGTGCCGGCCGCCCCGAGCGCCCCCTCCCCCGCCCAGGTCTTCGCCGGGCGCACCGCCGCCGCCACCGCCACCGCCAAGCCCAAGGCCCCCGCGGGCCAGGTCACCAAGCTGGGCCCGAGCCGCCCGCGCGTCGAGGAGGTCGGTGAGCACGTGGCCCAGAAGTGGATCCTCACCCGCGGCCGCGACAACATCCGCGACCTGCTCCCGGGGCCGATCCTGCCCACGGTCATCGACACCGAGCTGCTCATCGAGGCGGAGAAGGAGCTGGGCCACTCCCTCCGTCCCTACCCCGAGGCACGCGTCTGGCTACGCGACGGATTCTGGGCCCGCGTCTACCGGGAGTTCGAGATCGGGGTCGGCGTCTCCTCCAAGTGACGCGCCCGCGAGGCACGCCTCAGCGGATCACCGCCCTCCCCGCGACGACCGCCACGACCATGTCCGATTCCCGCCAGCCGTACGGGGTGGGCTGCGAGTAGCGTCATCAGCATGTCCGTGAGAGAGCTCGACTTCGACGCCTGTTACCGCGCGGTGGCCGCGAGGGACGCCCGGTTCGACGGGCGCTTCTACACGGCGGTCACCTCCACCCGTATCTACTGCCGGCCGATCTGCCCGGCACGCACCCCTGCCAGCCGCAACGTGCGGTTCTACCGCCACGCGGCCTCCGCCGAGGCGGCCGGGTTCCGGCCGTGCAAGCGGTGCCGGCCCGAGCTGAGCCCCGGCGATCCCGGCTGGGACCACCGGGGCGACCTGGTCGGCAGGGCGCTCCGGCTGATCGACGAGGGCGTGGCGGACGACGGCGGGATGGCCCGGCTGGCCGGGCGGCTGCACATCACCGGGCGGCACCTGCACCGGCTGTTCACCACGGAGATCGGCGTGGGACCGCTGGCCGTGGCCAGGACCAAGCGCCTGCTGCTGGCCAAGCAACTGCTGACCGAGACCGGGCTGCCGATCGTCGACGTGGCGTTCGCGTCGGGTTTCGGCAGCGTCCGGCAGTTCAACGCGACCATGAAGGACACCTACGGGTTCACCCCGGGCGAGCTGCGGGCGACCACGCGATGCAGCGCCGACGTCTCGGGCGACGCGCTGACCCTGCGGCTACATCGCAGGGAGCCGTACGACGCCGCGGCCCTGATGCGGTTCCTGGCCGCGCGGGCGATCCCCGGTCTGGAGCACGCGGACGGCACGTCCTACCGCCGCGCCGTCCCCGGTGGCACGGTCACCCTGACCCCCAAGGTGGACCACGTCCGGCTGGACGTGAGCGTCGACGACACCAGCCACCTGGCCAGGATCGTCGCCCGCTGCCGCCGCCTCCTCGACCTCGACGCGGACCCCGAGGCCATCTCCGCCGCCCTTGGCGAGACCTCGCTGGAACCGCTCGTCGCCGCCCGTCCCGGGCTGCGGGTGCCCGGCGCGTGGGACGGCTTCGAGGTGGCCGTCCGCGCCGTGATCGGCCAGCAGATCTCCGTCGCGGGTGCCCGCACCATCCTCGGGCGCGTCACCGCCCGAGCCGGGCGCCCGCAGCCCGGAACGGGCGTCGACGAGAGATTGACCCACCTGTTCCCGACCGCGGCCGAGCTCCACGAGGCTGATCTGGGCGGGCTGGGCCTGACCGGGCGGCGGGTGGCCACGCTGAAGGCGCTCGCCGCCAGGGTGGCGGACGGCGAGATCGACCTGGACGGGGCACAGCAGCCCGCCCAGGCGGTGGCCGGACTGCTTGAGGTCCCCGGGATCGGGCCGTGGACCTCGGGTTACATCGCGTTGCGGGCGCTGCGCGACCCGGACGCCTGGCCTGGCGGAGACCTCGGCCTGCGGCGGGCCATGGCCTGCCTGGGCATCCCGGAAGACCACATCGAGCGGTGGCGTCCATGGCGGGCGTACGCCGCACTGCATCTTTGGAGTTCCGAATGATAGAAGCACAGGTACTCGCCACCCCGACCGAGCCGCTGGCGCTGCTCGCCCGCGAGGGCGTCCTGGTCGCGGCGGGCTTCACCGACGCCCCGGACGAGATGTTCGCGCGGCTCTCCCCCGGCCTCCGGGCGGAGGGCCTGGCCCTGACCGCCGACCTGGGCCACCCGGCGCGTGCCGTACGCGACTACCTGGACGGCGACCTGAAGGCCCTCGACTCCGTGGCGCTGGAACAGCCGGGCACCCCCAAGCGGCAGCGGCTGCTCACCGCCCTGCGTGAGGTCCCGCCGGGCGTCACGATCAGCTACGCCGAGCTCGCCGAGCGGGCGGGCCTGCCGAGGACGGCGGCCAGGGCGGCCGGGAGCGCGTGCGCGCAGAACCTGATCGCGCCGTTCGTCCCCTGCCACCGCATCCTGCCGTCCACCGGCGGGTTCGGCGGCTACTACTACGGCACGCCGGTCAAGCGGTGGCTGCTCATCCACGAGAAGGCGATCGCCGGCGAGTGACGCCGGCCGTCTTCGACCATGAGGCGCGCCCAGCTCGGTCAGCGGGGCGTCACGGTGCGGCATGAGGGCCTCCGGCGGATGTGAATCCTGGTCGACTCACACCACGTCACGAGGCTCTCGCCCATTTCAAGATCATTCGACCGGGCCGCCATCACCGACGTCCATGGGTGGTACACCTATCCGGTCTTCCTGACGGTGCTCTGCACCTCGCCCACCGGGACGTCGCGGGTGACCCCGACCTCGACCGGGTCGTAGGCGAAGGGCACCACGTCGTCCTCGATCTCGATGGGCCAGACCGAGGTGACCGTCAGCACGTAGGCGTCACGCGGCTGGTCGACCGAGGCCCGCAGGTAGCGCACGCCGCAGGTGAACGCGGCGCCCTTCGCGTACGGCTTGCCGCCGGGGCCGCACTCCTCCTTGACCTCCGCCCGGTCGGCGGTGGTGCCCGCGTCGATCCGGATGTCCTCAAGGGTGGCGGTCACGGTGGCGCTCATCACCCCGGGCAGCGTCGCCGTCACGGACCTGGTGGTCTCGCCGATGCCGCTCAGCCAGACCCAGGTCGGCAGGTTGACGTAGCTCTTGGCGTCCGGATTGAGCTCGATCTTCGGCTCGGGCACGGTCAGCGCGGCGCGGGCGATCTCGACGAGTTCGGCGATGGTGATCCCGGCGGGCGGCGTGGTGTTCGGGGGCGCGAACACGTAGGGCTCGCCCAGCGCGGCCACGCACGCCAGCCCGTTCGGATCGGCGGAGTTGTAGGCGCGCTGCCACCAGGTGCCCTCCTGGCCGATCCGGGCCTCGAACGGCTCCAGCGCCTCCTTCCGCCTCTCCCACTCCTGCCCGGGGAGGGCGTCGGGAAGGGCGTCTCGCTGCGAGTCCAGCATGTCGGCGGCGTTGCCCCGGGGCTCGTACCAGCAGGGGCGCTTGATCCGATATCCATCGTTCTTCCCGCTGAGCCCGGTGCCCGTGACGACGATCCGGGAGTCCTTGAGGGTGACCCCGGCCTTGTTGCCGTGCTGGAAGCCCTCACCGGTCGCTCCCCCGGTACTGGGAGGGTCGGACGGCACAGCGGGGGAGAACAGCAGCAATCCCGCGAGGATCACTTTTCCGATCATCGAACACCTCCGGTGTGGGGACCGGGTCCCGGCCGCGGGGAGAGAGTCATCTGAGGCAGCCCTTCGCGCGCTCGTCGGGGAGCTTCGCGTGGCGGAAGAGCCTGATACGCCAGCCCCCGTCGGCGGCCCGCCCCATCGCGGCGGACTGGAGGAAGGGCTTCCTGGTCCAGTCGGGCTGCCTGGCGACGGGCTTGCCGGTGGAGGAGTCGAGGAGGCGCATCTTCGACTCGTCGACGCAGACGTCCAGCTGCGCCCCCCGGTCGTCGCCCGAGCCGCTGACCGCGCTGACGTTCAGGGCGTACAGCCGGGCGGTCCCCCGCACCGACCTGCGCTCGTCGAGAAACGCCCCCACCCAGGAGGACGCGTCGTCGACCGCGTCGTACTCGACCACGTCGAGGTAGCCGGTGTCACGGCCCTCGCTCACGACCGCCCTGAAGGCTCCGGCGAAGTAGTCGCGGAGAACCTCGATCATCGCGGTCGTGTCGGCGTCGGGCGCGGCGGGCCACTCGACCACCACCCGCACTCCCGGCGCGACCCCGACCTTCTCCTCTCGCGGCGCGGCCGACCGCGCCGAGTCCTGCGGGGAGGGCCGCGCGGGAACTCGCGAGGAGGTCTCGACGGGAGAGGTGTCCGAAAGATCGACGGGAGTGAACGGCTGAGCCTCCGACGGGGTACAGGCCGCCGACAGGAGCATGACCAGCGCGATCACCACACGCACACCGATCACGCTAGGAGCGTCCGCCCGCCGGAACCACCGATATGCACGATTCGGCATGGCTCCCCTGCCGCCCTCGCCCCGCATCCGGCGGCCCACCGCGCCGCCGCTCCCGTGGTGGGTCTCCGGCAGGGCATCCGCCGCGCCGCGACCCCGCGTGACCCCCGGCGCGCGGACCGGGCCCGCCGGGCCCGTCATGCCGTCGGGGCCGAGCGCATCCGCCACGAGGGCAGCAGCTCATCGATGAGGGCCTCGGTCTCCGGTGCCATCCCACCGCCGTAGGGGTGGGAGGCGGCCCGCCGGTGCAGGGCGTCGGCCACGGCACGCAGGCGGACGGGGTCGTCGGTGAGATGCGTGGCCCGCAGCAGGTCGCGCCAGAGCCCCTCGTCATCGGCGGCCAGCAGCAGCCCGGCCCGCACCGCCGCCACCGCCTGGTCGGTCTCACCGCGGGCCAGCCGTACCTCGCAGAGCCGGTGCGCGGCGTCCGCGACACCCGCGGTCACGTTGTACTCCAGGTCGTCGGCTGCCAGCCAGGCGTAGCGGCCACGCGGGCGGCCGTTCAGCAGCGGACCCCGTACCAGGCCCAGTGCCCGATCGAGGAGCTCGGGACGCCCGCCGGGGTTGGCGTGCGACTGCCGGACGAGGTCGCGGAAGAGCATCCAGTCGGTGCGCACCTCGGGGCCGAGCCGCAGGCGCCCCGAGGTGTCGGCGTAGAGGTTGGGCCGCCCCTGGCTGTCGGCGCCCAGCCACGCGACGACCCTGGCGATCGTGGCGTCCCTGACGACCGCCTGCACGCCACGTGGCCAGAGGATGCCGCCGAGCACGACGGGGTGGACGCCGCCGGGGTGCGTCGCCAGGTAGACGACGAGCTCGACCGCGATCACGGCTCGCCCCTCCTCCATCGGCGAGGGACCGACGACCTCGGCGGGGCCGAGGATCCGCACCTCGACCGCGGGTGTCTGGGTGACCGGTTCCGGCTCATCGGCGAGCGGCTCGCCCTCCAGCCGTTCGGTCGCCAGGAACAGATCGATCAGTGCCCGGTACTGCCGCCGTGGCAGCAGCTGCGCGGCCACGTCGAACCCGAGCGCGTCCACCCTGGCGCGGCCCTCCTCGGTGATCGTCCAGTTCCAGGTGGCGTGCGGCACGTCGCCCGCGATGACGTACCCGGCGGCGGTCCTGACGCCCTTCCTGGCGAGCAGCGCCAGGCGGCGGCCTTCCTCCTCGGTGGGGGCGATCGCGGACAGCAGGTAGTGCGGGGTGCAGACCGGGTCGGCGGCGCGTCCGTGGATCCTGCCGGTGAGCACCTCGCCTCGGTTACCGCCGTCTTTGCCCGACGCCTCCAGCTCGGGCAGGATCTCCGCCAGGCTGCCCACGTACCTGATCCGGTCGGAGGCGATCACGGTCAGCTCCTCGCCGAAGCCGACCAGCGTGACGCGCATCCGGTCCGACCAGCGGTTGGTCGCCAGCTCCACGGCGAGCGCCGCCAGAGCGGCGGTGGCCTGCGCGCCCCCGATGCTGATCGGACCGTGAGCGGCCTCCAGGTCGACGAGCACCCGGCCCTCACCGCTGGAACCGAGCGAGACCAGCCCCGGGTACGGCGCGGGCGCGTCGGTGAGTGCCTGCTCGTCGAGCATCCGGCCCTCGTGCGCGGGAAGCCGCCAGACCTGGCCTCCGTCGTGGGCACTCCAGGGCGCGGGCGCGTCGGGGTCCGGCGGATGGATCCACAGGTCGAGGGTCTGCGGTGACAGGTGGGCCGCGTAGACCGTGGGCGGGACGCGGTTCTGGGCGGCGAGGGACCTGCCCAGCAGCCGGAGCCCGACGTCGAGCATCCGGCTGCCCGGGGCGTCCGCGCCGAGCCTGAGCGCCAGCTCGGCCTGGGCGGCGTCGTCCCTCGGCCGGGTGATCCGGCGCCCGAACGCCCGGTGCCAGAGCTGCCGCCTGCGCCTGCGGCCGAGCGCCACCAGCAGTCCGGCCGCGGCCAGCGAGGCCCCGGCCAGGTAGTCGAGCATCTCCAGCCCGGTGTGCTGCCCGTTCTCCGCGGGCCCCGCCACCGCCGCTCCCGGGTCCGCCGGGCCGGGATCCTGCCGCCCGGGCGCGGTGGTGGCGGGCGCGCCGGTGGCCGCCGTGTCCGGACCGCGCTCGGCGGTCGCCTTGGGGACGGGCACCTGGCGCGGGTCGTGCGAGGCGCCGCGCTCGGCGGCGGTGTCGGGACGGTGCCCGGCCACCTCGTGGCGCCCGTCCTGTCCCCGGCCGGTCTCCCGCGCCTGGCCCGCGCCCTCGCCGGGAGTGGAGAGCTCGGGTGCGGGCTCCGCCGGGAGGTCCGCACCGCCCGGGGTGAAGGTCTGGGTACGGCCGTCCAGCTCGGCGGGCTTGCCGGGGTGGTCCTTGAGGGTGTCGTCGCGCGGCTGGGACGCCGGGACGATGTGCACGTTGCGCGCGTCGTCCGGCATGTCCAGCACCCAGCCTGGCCTGATCAGGTCGGCCATCCGCAGGCGGCTGCCGTCCGGCTGCTCCCTGTGCTGGTTGAGCCGGTAGATCTCCGGATACCGCCGCCCGTCACCGAGGCACTTCTCCGCGATCTCCCACAGGCTCTCGTGGTGGCGGCCGTGCGGCGGCTGCACCACGTAGACCTTCTTGGCCTTCTGCACCGGCGCCAGCTCCACCCGCTCGGCGCCGGCCGGGGCCGACGCCGCCGACAGCCCGGTCGAGACGATGGCGGAGGTCGCGGGCGGCAGGCTGGTCAGCTTCGCGATCGGCAGGGCCACCGCCGAGACGGTGAACAGCAGCATGGCCGCCGAGACCAGCCGGTTGGCGAACATCTGGGTGCCCCCGGAGAACGGCACCCGGGCCGGCATCCCGACCCGGCGCACTCCGGCGTAGATCTCGACCAGCACGCAGACCACCATCTGCAGCCAGGCGAGCCAGACCAGCAGCACGAGGATCGCGACGATCGTGCTCGTGCCCACCTGGCTGGTCAGCAGGTCGAGGTCGCGCAGCTCCGGCGGGAGCGGCGGCCCGGCCAGCCGGAACAGGGCGTAGGGGACCCCCGCGATGAGCGCGACCAGGACGGCCAGCGCGCCGAGGCCCGCCAGCAGGTCTCCCGGTGTGCGCCTGTCCTTGATACGCACGGGCTGTCGCGTGGGCATTCGTCTCCCTCCCCGTCCAGATTCGTCGTCGGTCAACCGGTGGGCCAGCGATTCACGGCAATTGGTCTGCCCCGATGTCCGGCCCCGCCGCGGCCAGGGCCTCCATGTCCGAGCCGGGGAAACCGAACGCGGCCAGGAAGAACGCCTTCCAGGTGACGGAGACGTTCACGGTGACCTCGGCCTGGGCGCCGCCGAGCGCGCACCGGGTGAGCTGGACGTCGCCGGCGCCGTGCGCCGAGACGATCTCCTCGGCCTTCGCGCAGACCTCCCCCTCTCCCAGCAGCCGGGCCTGGCCGGTGGCGCGCAGGTGCTCGACGTCGATCTGGTCCGCGGCGGCCCTGGCGGCCTGCTCGGCGATGTCGGCGGCCCGCAGCCGGGCGTTGATGGCGGCCCCGCCGTCCACGAGCAGCCCGGCCAGCAGGAACACCACCACCGAGAAGATCACCGTGAAGATCGACATCGACCCTCGCTCGCCGTGGCGTCCTCTCCCGGCACCCGAACCCGCCGGACGCCCGGACGCCCGGCATGCCACCGTTGGACGGGCGAGGCCTCGGCACCGCGAGGGTGGGTTCACGAGATTCACTCGACTCTCCGGAACTGCTCCAGCGGGACCACCGAGTCGCCTTTCATCTCCTTGGCGGCGCCGAAGCCGAGGAACTCCAGATCCAGGGAGCAGGTCACCTGGGCGTGGACCCGGCCGCCCTCCTTCCAGTCCGTACCGGCCAGGCTGACCTCGGGCTCGCACTCGCCCGACAGCGCGGCGCGGGCCACCTCGGCCGCGGCGTCCTCGGCGTCGGCCAGCGTGCGCTCGACGGAGGCGGCCCTGGCGGCGTCCCTGGCGGCGCCGTTGACCTCGCCCTGGGCCTCCACCACCCTTCCCGCGCCGACCAGGAACAGCAGGAAGAGCAGGAAGACCGGGGCCAGCAGCACCGTCTCGGCGCTGAGCGACCCTCGATCGTCCCCGGCCGCGGGAATCCGCCGGCTCACTCGCATCCTTCGCTTCCGTCGTCGGGCCGGAAACACTCGATGGGACCGCCGAAGCGCGCGGTGACCGTGAACGTGGTGGAGGGCAGCAGCGGGACGACCTGGACCGCCGAGGCGGTCACCTCGACCCCCCGCTGGTCGCCCTCCGCCCAGGCGGTGACCGTGGCGCCCTCCAGGAGCTTCGGGCCGACGGTCCGGATCACCTCCTGGGCGCGGGACTCGGCGTCCTGCTGCCAGGACTCGGTGTCGACCCGGGCCAGCCGCGCCCCCTCCCTGGCCGCGGCGTCGGCGATCTGGCGCCCGTGGAACCAGAGGGCGGACTGCACGATGAGCAGGATGACGACCAGCACCACCGGCATGATGATCGCCAACTCGATCACGGTGGCGCCGCGTTCACCGCCCCGGCCTCGTCGGCGCGCGGCCGAACGCGCACCGCGTCCCGTGGCGCCGCGTTCACCGCTCCGGCTGCCGTCCCGGCCGGGCTTGGCCCCCCCGTTCCCAGGGCGGCCCCGCTCACGGTCACGGGTCTCCAAGGTCGCCGCCCCCGCCCCCGCCGCCCCCGCCGCCGAACTGACTGGAGATCTCCGCCTGCTTCCCCTCGACGAGGGTCTTGATGAGCGTGGCGAGGCCGAGCGCCACCCCGGCGATGATGGCCGTGATGATGACCCATTCGACGGCGGAGGCCCCCCGGGTGGGGGCGTTGCGCGCCCTGGTGATCCGGACGCTCAGAACGGCGGTCGCGTAAGTGATCCACGGATGGCTCAGCATGGTCAGGACCCCAACATCTTCATAGCGGCCGGAAAACTTAGAAAGATCACGAAACCCGCGCAGAGCAGGAGCTGGGCGACGAGCATCGACTGGGAGCGCTCGCCCGCCTGCCCCTCGATCTCGGCCAGCTCACGGCGGCGCATGGTCGCGGCACGGGCGGTGAGGGACGAGCGGACCTTGGCGCCGTCGTCGGCGACCAGGCCGAGCGCCGCGGACAGGTCGCGCAACTCGTCGACGTTGATCTCGTCACCGAGCTGGCCGAGGGCCTGCCAGGGGGTGATGCCGACGATCCTGGCGTTGCCGAGCGCCTCGCGGATACGGGACATCGCCCAGTTGGCGCCTTCCTCGTCGGGGCCGGGACTGCCCACCGAGACCGCCATCATCAGCGCCTCGGGCACCCCGCGCCCGCCCGCCAGGTTCATCGCGACGAGGTCCAGGAAGGAGCCGACGACGTGCCGGAAGTCGCGGCGCATCCGCGCGGCGTCCCGCTTGACCTGCAGGTCCGGCAGGACGAAGAAGACCCCGGCGACCACGAGTGCCGCCCAGAGCGGGACGGTGAGGGAGACGCCCCAGTCCATCAGCACCAGCCAGCCGACCAGCAGCGGGAAGGCCAGCAGCCCGGAGACCGCCAGCAGCACCTTGGTGGCCAGGAAGCCCTCGAACGACCTGCCGAGCAGCGCCAGGTCGGCCCTGGCGGAGCGCGCCTCCCAGCCCCTGGCCGCGTAGAAGCGGGCCATCCGCTCCCCCAGGCCGCGCCGGAAGACGCTGACCTCCTCGTCGGGCAGGATGAGCCGGGCGCGAGGCGCGTCGGTGCCCTCGCGGGCCGCGTCGAGCGCCAGCAGCCGCGTCACCAGCCCTGGGCGGGCCGGGAACAGCGCCCGGAACAGCAGGAACAGGCCCATCCCGAGCACGGAGCCCGCCAGCAGCGCCTCAGTCATCGGACACCTCACCCCCGGAGGGCAGGCCCAGCAGGCGGGCGGGTTTGTCGAAGCGGGCCAGGCGGCGCATCCAGGCGAACCCCGCGCCGAACAGCCCGGCGACCACCACGAGCACGGCCTGGCCGAGCGCGTTGTCGTACTCCTCGACGTAGGAGGGGTTGAACACCACGAGCATGACGGCGAAGGCGATGGCCGTGCCGACCACGATCTGCACGCTCCGCCGGGTGGAGCGGCGCTCGGCCTCGACCCGGCGGCGCATGTCGAGCTCCTCGCGGGCGGAGACGGCCAGCGCGCCGAGCACGTCACGCAGGCCGGGACCGCGCAGCTTGGAGTTGAGGATGAGGGCGGCCACGACCAGGTCGGCGGAGGGGTCGTCGAGCTCGTCGGCGAAGCGCCTGAGCGCGTCGGGCAGCGCCATCCTGGTGTGCAGGCGGTCGACCATCGACCGCAGGTGCGGGCGGAGCGTGGGGGCCGCCGCCCGGATCGAGGACGGGATCGCCTGCTCCAGCCCGGCCGCCCCGGCGATGGTGTCGCGGAGCGACTCGGTCCAGGCGGCCAGGGCCTCCAGCCTGCGCATCGCGGTCCGCTCCTCGGCGGCTCCGCCGGACAGGCCCCGCCAGGCCAGGGCGAGGAGCACGGCTCCGACCGCCATGACCGGCCACCCGGTCACCACGAGCACGACCACCCCGACGATGACCCCCACCGCGGTACGGGTGGACAGGGCGCGGACGAACTCGCGCCTGCCCGCCTTCCTGCCGGGGGACGACGGGCGGGGGCGCACCCCGTACAGCGCGACGACGAGCAGGAACAGCCCCGCGCCGATCGCGATGCCGGCCAGCAGCACCAGCGGGTCGAACAGGCCCGGAGGCAGGGAGGTCATGTCCAGCCTCCCGGGTCGTAGCCGAAGTGGGCGAGCTCCTCCAGGCACGACAGCGGCGCGTGCGGCACGACCCGGCCGTCGGGCGTCATGGCGAACACCTCCGAGGAGAGCACCCTGCCGTCCACTCCGGCCACCTCGCGCACGCTCGACACGAAGCGCCGCAGCCTGCCTCCCACCGCGTAGTCGTTGCGCTTCTCGATGAACACCACGAAGTCGATCGCACCCGCGATGAGCATGTGGGTGGCCTCGATCGGCAGGCGCTCCGTGGCCTGGAGCGCGTAGGTCGCGATGCGGTTGAAGACCTCCATCGAGGAGTTGGCGTGAATCGTCGACAGCGAGCCGTCGTTGCCCTGGGTCATCGCGTTGAGCATGGTGACGATCTCGTCGCCGAGGACCTCTCCGACGATCACCCTGGACGGGTTCATGCGCAGGGAGCGGCGGACCAGTTCCGCCATGGTGATCTCGCCCTGGCCCTCGGAATTGGGCAGCCGCTGCTCGAAGGCGACCACGTTGGGATGGAGTTCCGGGAATTGGTCGAGGCCGAGTTCGAGGGCGCGCTCGACGGTGATGAGCCGCTCGGTGGGCGGAATCTCATTGGCCAGGGCGCGCAGCAGTGTCGTTTTCCCGGCGTTGGTCGAACCGGAAATCATGATGTTCTTCCTGGCCGCCACCGCCGCCGCCAGAAAACGCCCCAACTCCGGGGTCAGGCTGCCGTTTCCCACCAGGTCGCTGAGAAAGACCTTGCCCAGCCGGGAGCG
Source organism: Streptosporangium sp. NPDC002607 (assembly GCF_053592655.1). Lineage (NCBI taxonomy): Bacteria > Bacillati > Actinomycetota > Actinomycetes > Streptosporangiales > Streptosporangiaceae > Streptosporangium > Streptosporangium sp. NPDC002607. Next base: position 108,634 of record NZ_JBSFWD010000021.1, on the reverse strand, counting down.
GCGGATGGAGATGGACGGGCGGACCGTCACGTCCATCACGGCCGAGAGCCGGGAGCCGTCGGGAAGGCGCAGGTCGAGCTGGGGGTTGGCGGTGTCGAACGGCCTGCTGGACAGGCCGCTGTAGGCGGCGAGGATCTGGACCAGCTCGACCAGTTCCTCGTCGGACTCGGCCACGGGCTCACGCATGATCTCCTGGCCGTCGGCGTAGCCGACGAACACCCGGTCGCAGCCGTTGATGTCGATGTTCTCGACCTCGGGGTCGTCCAGCAGGGGTTGGAGGCGGCCGACGCCGAACAGGGCCGCGTGGATCCCCGCGGCCAGCGCCTCCTCCTCCTCGGCGGTGGGCGGGGTCCTGCCGACGCCGATCTCGCCGCGGGCGAACTCCTCCAGGATCTGGGCGATCAGCGCGCGGGCGAACTGGCGCTCGTCCTCACCGGTCATCGGCTGCAGGCCGCTGGCCTGGTCCAGGCGGCGCTGGTGGGCCAGCCTGTCTCCGACGTCCTGCCGGAAGCGCTTCACCAGCGTGTGGTCGATGGTCACGGCCTGGCTCCGCTCGACGGCTCGACGGGCACGCCCATGACCGGCTCGGGAGCGCTGACCTGTGCGGCGAGGCGGCCGCCCAGCTCCCGGGCGGTGCGGATCAGCAGGGAGCGGTCCAGGCGCCCGCCCCACTGGCCGCGCAGCAGCTCCGCGCCCTTGGGGTCGTGCGCGAGCCCGCTCACGAAGGCGAGGTTCCTGCCGGTGCCCACGACGATCCGGCGGACCTCCTCGATCATCGTGCGGTACTGCCGGGGGTCGGCGATCACGACCACGCCCACCTGCGGCTCGCGAGGCATGATCTGCAGGCGTTCCCGCAGGTGGGCGACGTGGTCCAGGCTCGCCCTGGTGAACAGCACCACCAGCGAGGCCTCCGCGGTCAGCTCGGCCAGCTGGGGGTGGCCGCCGAGGCGTCCGCAGTCGGCCAGCACGTCGGCGCCGGGCATCGTGGCCAGTGCCCGGCCGAGCGGACCCCAGAGCCAGGTCAGCCCGGCCGCCTGTTCGCCGTGGGTCAGCCCCGCCAGTATGTCCAGACCACCGATGATCTTCTGGGTGTGCTCGTGGATCTGTTCCGGGTGCAGGCCGCGCCGGGCCGTGGCCCCCAGGGTGAGCAGGCCCCTGGCCGGGTTGAGCACGCCGCCGTCGGCCGCGGGCAGGCGGTAGGCGAGATCTCCGCCCGCCGGGTCGCACTCGGCGAGCAGCACCGGGCGCGGCCAGATCGCGCCGAGCGCGGTGGCCGCCGTGGTCACTCCGGGCGCGCCCTTGTCCGCGGCCAGCACGATGAGCGCCACGTCAGCGTGCTCCCGGCAGCTCGGCGAGCGCGATCTCACCGGTGGAGGCGTACGCGACGACCTCCGGTGAGATGGAACTGTCCACGATGATGGTGACCAGGCCGTTCGCACCGCTCCTGCCGGGCGTGCCGATCTGGTGGACCAGGGCGCTCTGCGCCAGCACCCGCCGCTCCTGGCCGGCGCCGCCGCCCCTGCTCGGCACGTAGACGACCTGGACCCGGTCTCCGCGCTCCAGGGTGCCCGGTGACTGGCCGGGTTTGAGGGCGAGACCGACCTGGGCCTTGCCGGGGCCCAGCTCCCTGCTGGCGGAGACCACCATCTCGCGGGTCAGGAGCGTTCCGGGGATGAGGGTGACGCGGGCGAAGTTCTCCGCGACGCGGGCGCGCTGGGACCAGGCCACGTAGCCGATGCCGGTGTCGGCGATCTGGACCTCCTTGAGCATCGCCTCGGTGAACTGCTGGCCGGCGCCGATCTGCTGGGAGACGGCGATCGCCGAGACGCGGTCGCCGCTGCGCAGGACGAGCAGGGTGGTGGCGAGGGCGCCGCCCAGGATGAGGAGGACGGCGAGGGCGGCGAGGGCTGGTTTGCGCTCGCGTGGGGGCACGGGAAGCTTGCGCGACGCCGGCCCGGACAGGGTGCCCGCCGACGACTGGCGCTCGGCGTTCACCGGGACACGGCCCGTTGGCTTCTCACTGGTCCTCATGGGTAGGGGGACTCCCAGAGTGATCATAAATATGGGGACTACTGGTCGAATTTACGCCATTATGCGCACCATGCCGACGGGCTGCCGGACAAAAACCAGAACCCATGCTCGTTTGATAGGAACACGTCTGTCAACGCCGCTTCAGAAGAAAGTGGCGGTTTCGCTAGATGACGGGACACTTATCTGGGTGATAAGGACGGTAATTAACTCTTGCACCAATCGTCCCAGCATTTACCTCCGTCATTACGGCGCCCCACCTCCTCCTTCACTCCATCGCTCACGGGATGTGCGCCCTCCTTAACCCTGAACCCGTTCAAAATGTGGCACCCTGGAGAGATGGCCACATCATCCGGGCGCGACGCCTCGGGCGGGGGACGGGTCAGGCTCCTTTTCCGCTCGGCGGCCGGGCGAATGCGCCGTCGCGGGGTCGAACGCCTCACCGCCGCCCCCGCGACGGAGCGAATGATCGAGGGGCTGCACCGCGCGGCCGTCGGGCTGGCCGAGGTGACCTCCGAGGTCAGCGCGTACGCCGGGCTGCTCGAGGAGAAGATGGGCGAGCTTCGGGCCCGGACCGCGGCCCGCCGTTCCGCCGGTTCTCCGAACAGGTTTTCCACAGCTCCATACCGCGGGCAGGCCGGCCCCCAGGAGGCGATAAATCACCAAATATCCCCATAAAGCGGTATAAACGGCCGCCGCCTACGGAGAGTTATCCACAGGCTGGGATGTTTTCCACATACCGGGTCGCGAGCCATGAGATTGCCGCGAACACCCTCTCGGACCCCGTTTCCACTCTGTACGGTGGATCCGGGGCCTGACCCGAGGAGAGCGTCGATGCGGATCATGCTCACCGTGCTCAGCGAGCACGCCGACCGCGATGTCGTGGTCGAGGGCGACGAGACGACCACGGTGGCACGGCTCGCGGAGTCACTCGCGGGCCAGGGCGGCGAACGTCCGAGCAACGTGGTGCGGCTGACACGCAGCAAGGCCCCGTACGGGCTGGGCCGCGACTCGGCCGGGGCCGAGCCCCCGGCGCTCTGGCTGGACGGCCGCCCCCTCGACCCCGCCGCCCCCGCGCTCGGCCTGCTCCGCGACGGCGACCTGGTCACCCTCGACCGCTCGCTCGCCATGGCCACCCTCGCCGAGGAGCCCGGCGGGATCGTGGAGATCCGGGTGGTCGGCGGGCCCGCCGCCGGGTCGGTGCACCGCCTCAGCCTGGGCGTGCACACCATCGGCTCCGACCCCGCCTGCTCGGTGGCCGTGTCCGACCCCCGGCTGCCCGCGCTGGCCGCCGTGGTGCGGCTCACCCCGGACGCCATCACCGTGGAGCCGGGGGACCCGGGGGACAGGGCCGGGGCCCTGCTCGACCGCGAGCGGCTGGAAGGTCCGCTGCCCTGGCCCGAGCACGCCCTGCTGAGCTGCGGCGGCAGCGTGCTGACCCTCAAGGCGGTGGAGCCGCCCGACGCGCACCTGGACGCGCAGCCGGACGGCGGCCTGGCCTACAACCGGCCGCCCAGGTTCCGCCCGCCGGGCGGCGCGCGGCGTTTCGAGGTCCCGGCCGAGCCCAGACGGGCCGAGACCATGCGGCTGCAACTGCTGACCGCGTTCCTGCCCGCGGCGCTGGGGTTCGGCATGGCCTGGGCGCTCCAGACGTGGTACTTCCTGCTGTTCGCGCTCATGACACCGCTGATCATGATCGGCCAGTGGTGGAGCGACCGGCGGCACGGCCGCAAGAAGTACCGCCTGCAGCTCAAGGAGTACCGGGAGCGGCTGAAGGTCTTCGAGGCGGCCGTGGAGCGCGCCCGTGCCGACGACGAGACCGCCCGCCGCGCCGCCGCGCCCGACCCCGCCGAGGTGCTGCTCACCGTGACGGGCCCCCGGCGGCGGCTCTGGGAGCGGCGCGACCACGACCCCGACGCGCTGCGGCTCCGGGTCGGCCTCGCCGACCTCCCCGCCGACCTGGAGTTCACCCCCGAGCGCTCCGCGCCGGCCGACGCCCCGATGCCCGCCCCGCCCACCTGCCAGGCGGTGCCGGTGGCACTTGCCATGCGCCGCCTGGGCGTCACCGGTCTGACCGGGCCCAGGGAGACGACGGCCGGGCTGGCGCGCTGGCTGGTCGGCCAGGCCGCCGCCCTGCACAGCCCGCGCGACCTGGCGATCGTCGTGCTCTCCGCGCACGGTGACGGCGAGGAGCGCTGGAGCTGGGTACGGTGGCTGCCGCACTGCGCCCCGCGCGGCGGCGAGGACTGCGTGGCCCTGGTCGGCGCCGACCCCGAGGCCGCGGCCCGCAGGGTGAGCGAGCTGGCCGCGCTGATCGACGAGCGCCTCGGCGACGACGCCGCCGCGGGGCCCGCGGCCAGGCTCGGCCGCGTACCGGCCGGCTGGGGCGATCTGGGGGGTGGCGGGTCCGAGCAGCCGTACGCCGCCCCCGTCTACGACGAGCGCCCCTACGACGTGCTGGTGGTGCTCGACGGCGCGCAGGTGCTGCGCGCGCTGCCGGGCATGCCCCAGGTGCTGCGCCAGGGACCCCGCGCGGGCGTCTACACCCTGGCGGTGGACGGCGACCAGCGGCTGCTGCCCGAGGAGTGCGCCACCGTCGCCGCCATGCAGGCCGACGGCACCGTGCGGCTGCGCGGCGGCGGTCTGGACGACCTCGGCGAGATCCTGGCCGACCAGGTGACGGCCGCCTGGTGTGACCGGCTGGCCCGCTCGCTGGCGCCGATCCGCGACGTCAGCCGCGACGACGCCGGCCTCGCCCTGCCGGGCTCCGCGCGGCTGCTCGACCTGCTGGAGCTGCCCTCCGTCTCCGGTGCGGCCCTGGCCGAGCGCTGGGGCCGGGCGACCGAGGCCGTGGTGGGGGTGGGCCCCGAGGGACCTTTCTCGGTCGACCTGCGCAGGGACGGACCGCACGCGCTCATCGCGGGCACCACCGGCGCGGGCAAGTCGGAGCTGCTGCAGACCCTGATCTGCTCGCTGGCGGTGGCCAACAGGCCGGACGAGATGACGTTCGTGCTGATCGACTACAAGGGCGGCGCCGCGTTCAAGGAGTGCGTGCGGCTGCCGCACACGGTGGGCATGGTCAGCGACCTCGACGGCCACCTGACCCAGCGGGCCCTGGCCTCACTGGCCGCCGAGATCCGCCGCCGTGAGCGCCTGCTGCTGGCCGTGGGAGCGAAGGACATCGAGGACTACCACGAGTTGCGCGACGCCCGCACGGCCCGCGCCTCCCGTGACCTGCTCGTCGCCGGGGGCGGCGCGCCGGTCAGGCCGCTGCGCGGGCGCGCCGAGCCTCCGGCCCCGCTGCCCCGGCTGGTGCTGGTCATCGACGAGTTCGCGGCCATGGTCAGCGAGCTGCCCGACTTCATGACCGGACTGGTCGACATCGCCAGGCGGGGGCGCTCGCTCGGCATCCACCTCATCCTCGCCACCCAGCGCCCCGGCGGGGTGGTGACCGCCGACATCCAGGCCAACACGTCCCTGCGGATCGCGCTGCGGGTCACCGAGTCCACCGAGTCCACCGACGTCATCGACCGTCCGGACGCCTCGTACATCCCCAAGTCCGCTCCCGGCCGGTGTTATGTGAAGTCGGGCGCGGGCGCGGCGACGGCGGTGCAGACCGCGCGGATCGGCGGACGGAGCCCCGGTGTCTCGGGCGGCGAGGCCAGGGTGCGGGTGACGGAGGTCGGCTGGCAGGCTCTGGGACGCCCCAGGCCGGCGCGCGCGGGGGTCGAGGGGGGCCACGTCACCGACCTGTCCGTACTCACCGACGCCCTCGTCGAGGCGGCCCGCGTCGCCGGAGTCGCGGAGCAGCCGAGCCCCTGGCTCGAACCGCTCCCCGAGCTCATGGTCGTCCCCGGCCTCGCCACACCGTCCACCGGTCTGCCCTACCGGGCGGGGGCCGAGGAGGTGCCGCCGCTGGCCTTCGGGGTCACCGACATGCCCTGGGCGCAGGACCGGCGGGCACTGGCGCTCGACCTCGCGGGAGGGGGGCATCTGCTCGTCGCGGGCGCCTCGCGGAGCGGGCGGTCCACGGCGCTGCGCACGCTCGCGGGGGCGATCGCCGGCCAGACCTCCCCCGACGACGTGCACGTGCACGCGATCGACTGCGGCTCGGGGGCGCTGCTGCCCCTGATGGCGATGCCGCACTGCGGTGCCGTGGTGACGCGCGACCAGCTCGACCGGGTGGAGCGGCTGCTGGCCCGGCTCCGCGCGGAGGTGGGGCGGCGCCAGCAGCTCCTCGCCGAGGCCGGGTACGCCTCGCTGGCCGAGCTGCGCGCCGGCCCGGACGGCCCCCGGCTGCCGTGGCTGGTCCTGTTGCTCGACCGGTGGGAGGGATTCGTCGCCGCGTTCGAGGGCTACGACTACGGGCGGCTGATCGATTCGCTGATGCAGCTGCTGCGGGAGGGACCCGCGGTCGGGCTGCGGGCCGTGGTGACCGGTGACAGGTCCGTGCTGCTCGGGCAGATCTCCACGGTCTTCGACGACCGGCTGATCCTGCGGCTGGCCGACCCGTCCGACTACGGCCTGGCCGGGCTGCCGGTCAAGGACCTGCCCACGACCCTCGCGCCGGGCCGCGCGCTGTCTGTCGGCGAGTACGGCACGACCGAGAGCCAGATCGCGCTGCTCTGCGACGACCCCTCGGGACCGGCGCAGGTCGCCGCGCTCCAGGCGCTGGCCCGGTCGGCACCGGAGATCACCGCCGACCCGCCGATGCGGGTGGACGCGCTGCCGATGCGCGTCACCGCGGCGCAGGTCCTGGATCTGGTGCCCTCCTTCCGGCCGCCGTCGCCGCTGTGGGCGCTGTTCGGCGCCGGGGGCGACTCGCTGGCCCCGCTCGGCGTCGACCTGCTCGCCCACGGCCCCGGCGCGGTCGTCGCGGGGCCGCCCAGGTCCGGCAGGTCCACGGCACTGCTGACCGCCACCCACTCCCTGCTCTCCCAGGGCACCCCCACGGTCCTGGTGACTCCCCGGCGCAGCCCGCTGTGCACGCTGGTGGACACCCCGGGCGTGCTGGCCGTGCTGGACGCGAACGGTGACCTGCACGAGGCCGTCGCGGGGCAGGACCGCTACGTCGTGATCGTCGACGACGCCGAGCTGATCTCCCCGGACTCCCCCCTGGGCACCGCGCTCGAACAGGTGCTCCGGAGCGGCAGGGACGGCGAGCACGGCATGATCATCGGCGGTACCACGGGCGACCTGACCACCGCCTACCGAGGTTTCGCGGCCGAGACCCGCAAGGGGCGCACCGGCCTGCTGCTCTCGGTCCAGAGCCCCGCCGACGGCGACCTGTTCACGGTCCGGCTGCCCCGCGGCGCGGTCGGCGGCCCCCCGGGGCGCGGCCTGCTGGTGACCCTGGGCTCGGTGACCCCCGTTCAGGCGGCCATCACCTGAAAATGCCCCGGTCTTTCCAGAACCGGGGCATTTCGGCGGGCCGTTTCCTATCGCGTGGCGGACTCGATATTGCCGCGGTAGGTGTTGATCACCCGAGAAGCCTCGCCGAGCTCCTCGGACATGCGCTGGAAAGCGGCGCGGTAGTTCTGCCAGGCCTCGCTGAAACGCTGGGCGCCGGGCCCCGTCCAGGCGGTTCCGACCTTCGCCGCCTCCCTGTCAAGGGCGGCCACGGTGGCTCTGACCTGGTCGGCCTGCTGGGTGAACTGGGTGGCCATCTGCTGCATTTCCGCGGGGTTGCCGCCGAGCAAGTTCTGGCTCATGCCAGTCTCCTTCGGATCGGTGTCGGGGGTTGGTCACCAAACGAAATCACGATAGGCGTACGGATCACAGGGGTATCCGGGATATACCGAGCGGCTATGGACGTTCCCTTCTCCACTGAGAGGCTAACGTTCTTCATTGTCTTGATTTTTAGTGATTCAAGGAGATATGGGCAGTGCGTGAGATTGTGGTGACGGGCGGAGGCACCGGGATCGGCTACGCCATCGCGACGGCGTTCGCCGCGCAGGGCGACCGGGTGACCGTCACCGGGCGGCGCGAGCAGGTGCTCAAGGAGGCGGCCGACCGGCTGGGCGTCTCGTACGTGGCGTTCAACGCGGCCAACCCGGTGGCGGTGGGCGAGGCGCTGGAACGGCTGCCCGCGCGGGTGGACGTGCTGGTCAACAACGCGGGCGGGAACACCAACCTGGACCGCGTGCCGTCCGGCGACGACCTGATGGACGTGGCGGAGGGCTGGTGGGCCAACCTCAACGCCAACCTGATGTCGGCCGTGCTGGTCACCAGCGCGCTCATCCCGCGCCTCGCCGAGGGCGGCCGGATCATCACAATCGGTTCCATCGCGGCCAGGGGCACCGGCTCCGGGTCCTACGGCGCGGCCAAGGCGGCCGTGGAGGCGTGGACCGCCGACCTGGCCGCCGAGCTGGGGCCGCGGGGCGTCACCGCCAACGTGGTCTCCCCCGGTCTGATCGTGGACACCGAGTTCTTCCGGGGCCGTCTCACCGAAGAGGGGGTGCGCCGCAGGGTCGAGGGCACCAGAAACGGCAGGGCCGGGACTCCTGACGACGTCGCCGAGACCGTGAGGTTCGTCGCCTCCGCTGAGGCACGCCACGTGACCGGGCAGGTTCTGCACGTCAACGGCGGCGCGTACCTGGGCAGGTAGGACCCCCCTCGGCTTCGCCATCAAGCGCCGCTTACACTCCGTTGGAGGCCCGCCAGCCCCCTGTTCGCACGCCTGAAGGGAACGACGTCGGTGCATAAGGTCTTGATCGCCAACCGTGGTGAGATCGCGGTGCGAATCGCCCGCGCGTGCAAGGACGCCGGGTTGGCCAGCGTCGCCGTCTACTCCGACCAGGACCTGGACGCACTCCATGTCCGGGTCGCGGACGAGGCGCACGCCCTTGGTGGCCAGACGCCCGCGGAAACCTACCTCGACATCACCAAGCTGCTGCGGGTCGCCGCGGAGACCGGGGCGGACGCCGTACACCCCGGCTACGGCTTCCTGGCCGAGAACGCCGACTTCGCCCAGGCGGTCATCGACGCCGGCCTGACCTGGATCGGCCCGCCGCCGGCCGCGATCACCGCACTCGGCGACAAGGTGCAGGCCCGCCACATCGCGCAGAAGGTCGGCGCGCCGCTCGTGGCCGGCACCAAGGATCCGGTCTCCGGGAGCGAGGAGGTCGTCGCCTTCGCCGCCGAGCACGGCCTGCCGATCGCGATCAAGGCCGCCTACGGAGGCGGCGGGCGCGGGCTGAAGGTGGCGCGCACCGCGGAGGAGATCCCCGAACTGTACGACAGCGCGGTCCGCGAGGCGGTCACCGCGTTCGGCAGGGGCGAGTGCTTCGTCGAGCGCTACCTGGACCGTCCCCGGCACGTGGAGACCCAGTGCCTGGCCGACACCCACGGCAACGTGGTCGTGGTGTCCACCCGTGACTGCTCGCTGCAGCGCCGCCACCAGAAGCTGGTCGAGGAGGCACCCGCCCCCTTCCTGACCCCCGAGCAGCTCGACCTGCTCTACACCAGTTCCAAGGCGATCCTGCGCGAGGCGGGCTACGTCGGGGCCGGCACCTGCGAGTTCCTGGTGGGCCAGGACGGCACGATCTCCTTCCTGGAGGTCAACACCCGGCTGCAGGTCGAGCACCCGGTGACCGAGGAGGTCGCCGGCGTCGACCTGGTACGGGAGATGTTCCGCATCGCCGACGGCGAGGAGCTGGGCTACGGCGACCCGGTGCTGCGCGGCCACTCGATCGAGTTCCGGATCAACGCCGAGGACGCCGGGCGCGGCTTCCTGCCCGCCCCCGGCACGATCACGCGGATGAGCGCCCCCTCCGGCCCCGGGGTGCGCCTGGACGCCGGCTACGAGGCCGGCATGACCGTCCCGCAGTCCTTCGACTCCCTGGTCGCCAAGCTGATCGTGACCGGAGCCAGCAGGGCACAGGCCCTGGAGCGCTCGCGCCGGGCGCTGGCCGAGTTCGAGATCGACGGCATGCCGACCGTGCTGCCCTTCCACCGTGCCGTGGTGGCCGATCCCGCGTTCACCGGCGAGCCGTTCTCGGTGCACACCCGATGGATCGAGACCGAGTTCGACAACACGATCGCACCGCACGTAGGAGAGCACGGCGCGGCCGAGGAGCCGGGCGAGCGGCAGCGGATCACCGTCGAGGTGGCCGGCAAGCGGCTGGAGGTGGTGCTCCCCGCGGGGTTCGCCGCCGGGAACCCCGGCTCGGGCGGCGCGGCGTCGAAGGCGCCGCGCCGGGGCGGCGGCGGGGTGGCCAAGAAGGCCGCGAGCGGTGACTCGCTGGTCAGCCCGATGCAGGGCACGATCGTCAAGGTCGTCGCCGCCGACGGCGACACCGTCGCGGCCGGTGACACGATCGTCGTGCTGGAGGCGATGAAGATGGAGCAGCCGCTCGCCGCGCACAAGGCCGGCACCATCACCGGACTGGCGGCACAGGTCGGCCAGACCGTCACCTCGGGCGCCACGATCTGCGAGATCAAGGACGTCTGAGGTCCCGCCCGGCGCGGTGTCCGCCCACGTTCACCGGCTTCGGCATGCCGTCCCGGTCGCCCCGGAGATCCGGCGGGGATTCATGGACATCGCGCCGGGGCCAGGCTCCGGAGCCCCGGCCACCCTCGCTGGAGCTTTCGCGTGCGCCGGTCCACGCGGGCCGTGGCGCGACGATCACACACCGGATGCCCCGGTGGACGCCTGACGCGGTTCGGAAAAGGATACGGTCGGGATGTAGGAACTCTGACGTCCACTCATTCGTCTTCAGGACGAAGGAGGCTTTCTGCCGTGACCACGATTAGAACCGCGCCAGGCCGTTTCGGTGCCATGCTCATGGCACTGCTCGCCGGGCTGCTGGCCGTTTTCATGCTCGCCCCGGCGGCCCACGCCGCGGCGCCAGACCCCAGCGCGATCGCCTCGGAGCTGAAGGACGGGGATCACTTCTACGCCGATCCCGCGGCGGGCCTGCCCGCCAACGCCGTCGACGCCATGCGCGGCGCGGCCGAAAAGACTTCCTCCGTCTACGTGGCGATGCTCCCCGAGAACTCGATCACCAGCCAGTCCCAGGCGAGGACCCTGCTGAGCTCGCTCCTGAAGAGCGTCGGCCCCAAGTCGACGGTCCTGGTGATGAGCGGCAGGACCCCGTTCGGCGTCACGAACATCAAGGGCGTCGACATCGACGAGCTGCTCGGACGGGCCAAGACCAACAGCCCGACCGACAGCGTGATCAACTTCACCAAGCTGGCGGACGACGCGGCGACGGGCGCCGGTGTCCCCGCCAAGTCCTCCGACTCCTCCAGCTCCAGCTCCTCCAGCGGCTCCAGCACCGGCGTGCTGGTCGGCATCCTGGTGCTGGCCGCGGCCGGTGGCGCGGGCATCTTCTTCTACTCCCGCAAGAAGAAGAAGGATCGCGAGATCCGTGAGGCCGCCGAGCTGGCCGCGGTCAAGCAGACCGTGGACGAGGACGTCACCAAGTTCGGCGAGGAGATCACCGACCTCGACACCGACGTCAAGCTGCTCGGCGACGGCGCCGACCACCTGCAGGACTGGCAGCGCGCCCTGGACTCCTACGAGCGGGCCAAGGTGGAGCTCGCGGCGGTCAAGCGCCCCGACGAGCTCCGCGGCGTGACCACCGCGCTGGAGGAGGGCCGCTACGCCCTCGCCTGCGTGAAGGCGCGCGTCAACCACCAGCCGCTGCCCGAGCGGCGCTCCCCGTGCTTCTTCAACCCGCAGCACGGGCCCTCCGTCCGCGACGTGCGCTGGGCCCCGCCCGGCGGCGCGCTGCGCGACGTGCCCGCCTGCGCGGCCGACGCCGAGGCCGTCGAGCGCGGCTTCGAACCGCAGACGCGCGAGGTCATGGTCAACGGCCAGCGCCGCCCGTACTACGACGCGGGACCGGCCTACCAGCCGTACGCCTACGGCTACTACGGCGGCTTCGGCGACGTCATGACCGGCATGCTCGTCGGCACGATGATGGGCAGCATGCTGAGCGGCGGATTCGGCGGCGGCTACGGCGGCTACGGCGCCGGCTACGAGCAGGGGGTCGCCGACAGCGGCACCGACTTCGGCGGTGGCGGCGACTTCGGCGGCGGCGGCTGGGGTGACTTCGGCGGCGGAGGCGACTTCGGCGGCGGAGACTTCGGCGGGGGCGACTGGTAGCCCACCCGCGGCAGGACGACGAGTAGAAGAACGATGGGCGCGCCTCCCCTTCGGGGGAGCGCGCCCTTCGTCGTTACCGGAGCCCGTCGCCGGACTCTCCGCGCGGGCTCCGGGTGACGCCATCCCGCCGTACGGAGGCTCTCAGGTGCTGTCGCGCACGGTGAGCCGCGGCTGGAGCAGGGTGTCCTCGGGGACGACGTGGCCCTCAAGCTTCTCCATGAGCAGCCGGACCGCCTGGCGGCCCACCTCCTCTGCCGGGATCAGCACCGAGGTCAGCGGCGGACTGGAGCGTTCCGCGATGTCGTCGGGGCAGATCGCCACCACGGCGACGTCGTCGGGCACCCGCCTGCCGTGCTGGCGCAGCGCTCCCAGCACGTGGTTGACCGCGGCCTCGTTGTGCACGACCAGCCCGGACAGGCCCGGCCTGGTGTCCAGCAGCTCGGCGATCACGGCGGACACCTGGTCGAAGTTCTCCTCGCACGACAGGGCCACCCCCTTCAGGCCGGTGTCGGCCACGGCCGCGGCGAAGCCCTCCCGGGTGCGGCGGGCGAAACCGGTGCCCCGGTCGTAGACGACCGAGGGGGCACCGAGCAGCGCGACCTCGGTGTGCCCGCGCTCGGCCAGGTGCTCCACGCAGAGCGCACCCGCCCTCGCGAAGTCGAGGTCGACGCAGGTCAGCCCGGCCGAGTCGGCGGGGAAACCGATCAGCACGCTGGGCTCGGCGAGCTCCCTGAGCAGCGGCACCCGGCTGTCGTGCAGCTCCACGTCCATCAGGACCAGCCCGTCGACCAGCGCGCTCGCCGCCGCCCTGCGCAGCCCGTCCGATCCCTCGTCGGCGGTCAGCAGCAGCACATCGTGGTCGTACTGCCGCGCGGCGGTGACCACCGAGGTGGCGAACTGCATCAGCACCGGGACGTGCATCCCCACCCGCAGGGGCAGCACCAGCGCGATGACGTTGGCCCGCTTGCTGGCCAGCGCCCTCGCCCCGGCGTTGGGGTGGTATCCCAGGACCCGCACGCTGTCGAGCACCCTGCGCCGGGTGTCGGCCGAGATCGCGCGCTTCCCGCTGAGCACGTACGACACGGTGCTGACCGCCACCCCCGCGTGCCTGGCGACCTCGCTGATGGTCACCGCCCGCTCGCTCATGAGGTCTCGTCGAAGCTCAGGGCGGCCACGGTGATCCCCATGTTCTCGAACACCACATAAAGATCGTGGACTCCCCCCTGCTCCGCAAGTCCGGCGCGCACCTCGGTGAGGTCATGGCGGCCGGCGCGGGGGACGGGGAGGTCGCCGACCACGGGGCCGTAGAGGGGGTCGTCCAGGCGCAGGGTGATCACGCCGCCCTCGGCACTGGTGGCGCTGACCGAGCAGGAGGCGGCCCCCTTTCCCAGGTCGACCGAGCGGAACACGATCCACGCCCCCTCGGCGGTGGAGCGCACGGCGTCGCCGGAGACCCTGGCCGCGTCCACGAACGCCACCGAGTCGTACTCGTCGTGGTCCACCGCGGCGATCGGGCCCGCGAAGGCGTCGCGCGGCGGGATGCGCTCGCCGTCGACGTGGAAGGAGGCACAGAGCCGGATGTCGCGCGCGGAGCCACCGATCATGATCTTGTGGGACGCGTCCTCGACGACGAACCGGCCCCTGGTGACATCCCAGAAGGCCAGCTCCCGAACGTCGAGGTCCCAGTCGACCCGGGTGCTCTCGCCGGGGGCGAGCCGCACCTTGACGAAGCCTCGCAGGCGGCGCAGCGCCTGCTTGACCCGGGAGCTCCGCTGGCGGGTGTAGATCTGGACGACCTCCACTCCGGCCCGGCCCCCGGTGTTGGTGACGGTGGCCGAGGCGGTGAGCCGGCCGCCCCGCACCGAGACGGCCAGGTCGGTGTAGTCGAAGGTGGTGTAGCTGAGGCCGTGGCCGAAGGGGTAGAGCGGGGTGCCCCGGAAGTACTGGTAGGTCGCGTCGGCGGCGATGATGTCGTAGTCGAGCAGGTCGGGAAGCTCGCACGCGGAGCCGTACCAGGTCTGGGTGAGCCGCCCCTCGGGGTCGGCGTCGCCGAACAGCACCTCGGCCAGCGCGTGCCCGTACTCCTGCCCGCCGTGCGAGGACCACAGCACCGCGGGCGGGTCGTCGCCGTCCCAGGTCACCGGGTAGCCGCTGCTGATCACCATGACGGTCCTCGGGTTGACGGCGCGTACCGCCTCGACCACCGCCTGCTGCGCGGCGGGCAGCGCCAGGTCCAGGCGGTCCTCGGTCTCCCTGCCGTTGACCAGCGGATGGTCCCCGACGACCACCACGGCCACGTCCGCGGTCGCGGCGAGCGCGGCGGCGGCCTCGGCGCCGCTGACCACCCGCTCCACGGTGAGCCAGGCGGCGGCGTCGGCGTCGTCGACCAGGCGGAGGACCTCACCGTCCAGCGCGACGTAGCGGCCCGTGGAGATGTGCCGGAGCGCCAGCGTGCCGCGCGGACGCTCCTCGGTGCGGAAGGTCTGGCGCACCTCCCAGCCGTTGGGCCCCGGCTGGTCGTTGACCAGCACGCCGTCGTCGCCGACCGACAGGTGGCGCCCGGTCGCCACGGCCCGCAGCGCGTAGCAGCCGCCGCCCCAGTCGAACAGGTCGAACAGGCCGGGCTCGGCACCGATGCCGAGCGGCCCGCCGTCGAGGTCGGCGACGATGTGGCCGCCGTCCACCGAGAGCGTGATCCGGTCCACCGCCTCACAGAAGACGGTCTCGCACCGCTCGGCGAGCCCGGCGCGGGCGGTGACCGCGTAGGGGAGCGTCCCGGAGTACCAGTCCTCCATGAGGGTGTCACCGAGCTGGCCGATGACCGCGATCCTGCGTACCGAGGTCAGCGGCAGGATTCCGTCGTTGCGCAGCAGCACGATCGAGCGCCGGGCGGCCTCGCGGGCCAGTTCCTGGTGCTCGGGGCAGTTGACCACCGCCTCGGTGATGTCGTCGTACGGGGTGGTGGGGTCGAACTCGCCCAGCCGGAAGCGGATGGAGAGCGCGTGCCGGACCGCGAGGTCGACGTCGGCCTCGGCGAGCAGGCCGCGCTCCAGCGCGGCGTGGATGTGACCGAGGGTGGCCCCGGTGCGGTCGTCGTCCTGGGTGAAGCTGTCGAGCCCCGCCTTGATCGCGTGCGCGTAGGCCTCGGGGAGATCGTCGTAGTAGGCCTGCAGGCCGGTGAGGTTGGCGGGCGCGTAGGCGTCGCTGACCACGAGGAGATCGTCGGGCGCCCAGGCCCGCAGCACCTCGCCGATCAGCGGGCTGAGGTGGGCCGGGCGGCCGTTGACCAGGTTGTAGGAGGGCATCACGGCGACCGCGGCGCCGCTGGTCAGCGCGGACCGGTAGGCCGGGAGCTCGTACTCGCGCAGCACCCGGGGCGGCAGGTCGCTGGAGGTGACGCAGCGGTCGGTCTCGTTGTTGTACCCGAGGAAGTGCTTGAGGGTGGGGGCGGTCTTCAGCACCGTGGGATCGCTCCCACGAAGGCCGGAGGCGTACGCCGTCGCCATCACACCGGTCAGCCACGGGTCCTCGGAGTAGCCCTCCTCGTTGCGGCCCCAGCGGGGGTCGCGCAGCGGGTTGACCACCGGCGCCCAGACGTTGAGCCCGGCCCCCGCCGGATCCTTGTGGTGGAAGGCCAGCACCTCGTCGCTGGTGGCCTCGCCGACCCGCCGTACCAGGTCGGGGTCCCAGGTGCTGGCCAGCCCGATCGCCTGGGGGAACACCGTCGCGGGACCGAGCCAGGCCAGGCCGTGCAGCGCCTCGGTGCCGGTACGGAAGGGGCCGAGCCCGAGCCGCTCCACCGGCTGCTGGTACTGGTGCAGCAGCCCGACCTTCTCCTCCAGCGTGAGCCTGCCCCGCAGGTCCGCGATCCGCTGCGCGAGGGGAAGTTCCGGGTCACGGAACGGTTCGTTCATCGGGGACCATCCCTTTGAGAGCGTCGAAGCGCTTCGATTTTCTGTCCTGGAAAAACGCCTCTGTCGAAGCGCTTCGATAATCGGTCCGGGAAAACTCCGGTCGTCACCCGTGCGTTACGCGCGTGTTTCGAGCGGAGCTTCCCTGAAGGGTGCACTCCCGTGCGGCCTAGGTCAAGAGATCCGCGGCAAACGACCCGAATCCACCGAGTCGAGCACTCGCGCGGCACCACCCAGCGCCCCCGCGCCGTAACCGAGCGTGGAGGCGACGACCCGGCAGCCCCCGGCGTCCGGCGCGATCACGCGCCCCCGCGTCTCGGTCTCCACCGCGGGCAGCAGCCACGGCGCGAGCGGCACGTAGTAACCGCCCAGGATGACCACCTCGGGGTTGAGCAGGTTGGCCAGCACCGCCACGCCCTTGCCGAGGTTGCGGCCCACGGTGTCGAGGACCCCGAGCGTGCGCGGGTCGCCCCCGCGGGCCAGCCGCACCACCTCGTCGAGTTCGAGCTCGACCTCGGCGGGCGAGATCGTGGCGTGCTCCAGCACGGCGCCGATCCCGGCGACGGCCTCCAGGCAGCCCAGACGCCCGCACCGGCACTCGGCGCCGAGCGGGTCGAGCTGGATGTGGCCGATCTCGCCGCCGTACCCCTGGCCTCCCCTGCGCAGCCGGCCGTCGAGGATGATCCCGGCCCCGACCCCGATCTCGCCGGTGAGGTAGACCAGGTTGGCCGTCCCGGCATGCGGGCCGAAGCGGTGCTCGGCCAGGGCCGCCAGGTTGGCGTCGTTGTCGACCTGGACCGGGAAGCCCGGGTCGCGCAGGGCCTTGGTGAGGTCGCCGCAGAGGTCGGCGTCGCGCCAGCCGAGGTTGGGCGCGATGCGCACGGTGCCGTCGGTGCCGATCAGTCCGGGCACGCCCACGGTCAGCCCCAGGACCTGGCGCTCCTGCTTGGTCATCCGGTTCACCACCCGGCGGACGATCCCGGCGACGGTGGCCATCGCCTGCCCCGCCGTGCCGGCGGCGCCGGGGAAGGACCTCCGCCAGGACAGCAGTTTCTCCCCCGACAGGTCCACCGCGACCGCGGTGACGTAGTCGACGTTGACCTCGATGCCGATCGCCGCGTACGGCGAGCCGTCGAGCACCAGCATCGTGGCGGGGCGGCCGACCCGGTTCTCCGTCAGGCCGGTCTCCCTGACCAGGCGGCGGTCGATCAGATCGGCGACCAGGCTCGACACGGTCGCCTTGTTCAACCCGGTGGACGCCGCGATGTCGGCCCGCGAGCACGGCGCGTGCTCGCGCACGAACCTCAGCACGACGGCGAGGTTGGTGGCCCGTACGTCGGCGAAGTCGGCCGGACGCGGGTCAGTCGTAGATGTGATCAAGGTGAGTCCCGCTCCCGCTCGGCCAGGCTGGCCCCATCATGCCCCATCGTTCACCAATCTGTGACCGCCCCCCGGCGGCCCGCGATCGGCGGTCCCTTGTGGCGACGGTCACCCTCGACTAATTTGTTTGGTCGAAAGACGAACTAATTCTACCCCGGAGCCATGCTCCACGACACCCCCCGATCCGTCTCGAACCAACGAAGGGAGCGCCCCGTGAAAGATCTTCCCCAGGGCGCGATGACCAGCCGTCGAGGCTTCCTCGGCCTGGTGGGGCTCAGCGCGGCCGCGGTCGCCGGCGGCGGCCTGCTGGCCGCGTGTTCCGCGCCCAGCGGCCCCCGGCCGGGCAGCGGAGGCGCCACGGCCGCCGCGGCGGACAAGCTGACGTCCCTCACCCCCACCTACACCGCCTTCCCCGGCGTCAAGCCCGACCTTCCCGGCACGGTCTCCACGCTGCCCGGAGTCCCCGACGTCAGCGGCGGCTTCACCTCCTACCCGGCCGCCCCCACCGCGGCGCTCACCCAGAAGGCCGGCAAGGGCGGCACCTACAAGGCCATGACCCCGCTCTGGGGCCCGCCGCCGCCCGGTCTGGCGAGCAACTCCTACTTCCAGGCGGTCAACGCCGACATCGGCGCCACCGTGGAGTTCCAGATCACCGACGGTAACGTCTACGGCGACAAGGCGATCGCCAGGCTCGCCGCGGGAGACATCCCGGAGATCATGGTCATCCCGAGCTGGGAGATCGACAAGATGGCGGACTTCAACACCGCCGTCGACAAGGCGTTCGAGGACCTCACCCCCTACCTGCAGGGCGACAAGGTCGCACCCTACCCGCTGCTGGCCAACCTGCCGACCGCCGCCTGGCAGTGGTCGGTCTGGAACGACAAGCTCATGGCGGTGCCGTTCCCGACCGAGCCGTACCCCTACGCGCTGCTCTACCGCAAGGACCTGTTCGACAAGAACGGCTGGAACGCCAACCCCAAGACCGCCGACGAGCTGTTCCAGCTCGGCAAGGAGATCACCGACCCCAAGGCCAAGCGCTGGGCGTTCGGCAGCATCCACGAGGTGATGTGGCCGACCTTCCGGATCCCGCAGGACTGGCGGTACGAGGGCGGCAAGCTCGTCCACAAGTACGAGACCCCCGAGTTCGAGCTGATGCTGGAGTTCATGCGGAAGGTCTTCAAGGAGGAGCTGGTCCACCCGAACGTGGTCAGCAGCAAGGGCGCCAACGAGAAGGAGCTGATCGGCGCCGGGCAGATCCTCGTCTACCGCGACGGCCTGGGCGGCTGGAAGGAGCTGCTCCAGCAGCACCGGGGCAAGAACCCCGACTTCAGCCTGGGCGCCTTCCCGCTCTTCGCCCACGACGGCGGCACGCCGATCATGTACCACAACACCGCGGCGGGCATCTTCACCTTCGTCAAGAAGGGGCTGCCCAAGGAGCAGGTGGAGGAGATCCTCGCCATCCTCAACTGGTGCGCGGCGCCGTACGGGACCAAGGAGTACGAGCTCTCCAACTTCGGCGTGGAGGGCAAGCACTTCACCCGGGGCGCGAACGGCATCCCGGAGGCGAACGACCTCGGCCGCAAGGAGGTCGCCTACACCTACGGCTTCCTCGGCGGGCGCCCGCTCTATGTGGACTGGCCCTACCCCGACGCGGTCAAGCTCAACGTGGAGTGGCAGAACGCGTCCTTCCCCTACATCGAGAAGGGCCCCTTCGACGGGATCAGGATCCAGCGGCCGTCGAAGTACTCCGGGCTGCAGGTGCCCACCGAGGACAAGTTCACCGACATCATGCGCGGCCGTCGCCCGGTGAGCGACGCCAAGCAGATCGCCGACGAGTGGCGGCGGGACGGCGGGGACGAGGCCCGCGACTTCTACCTGAAGGTCCTGCGGGACAACGGCCGTGCTTAGCGACCACGCGAAGACCGGGCCGGCGGGTGACCTGACCTCACCCGCCGGCACCGGCACCTCCAAGGATGTCCGTAAAAGGGGCTCGAGGACAAGGCGGGCGCGCCCGCAACCCTTCGGATCGCGACTGAAACGTGACTGGCAGCTGCTGCTGATGGCGCTGCCGGCGATCGGGCTGCTCATCGTGTTCCACTATGTCCCGCTGCTCGGCAACGTGATCGCGTTCCAGGACTACTCGCCGTACGTGGGCATCGCGGAGAGCCCGTGGGTGGGGTTCGCCAACTTCCAGTGGCTGATGTTCGACGAGAGCTTCTGGGACGCGACGCTCAACACCCTGACGATCACCGCGTTCCAGCTGGTCTTCTACTTCCCGGTGCCGATCCTGCTGGCCGTGCTGCTGGACAGCGTGGTGCGGCCCCGGCTGCGCCTGTTCATCCAGGGCATCGTCTACATGCCGCACTTCTTCTCGTGGGTGCTGGTGGTCACGCTGTTCCAGCAGATGTTCGGCGGCGCCGGCCTGCTCTCGCAGACGCTCAGGGACCACGGCTACAGCGGCATCGATCTCATGACGAATCCGGACACGTTCATCGTGCTGGTCACCGCGGAGACGGTCTGGAAGGACGCCGGCTGGGGAACGATCATCTTCCTGGCCGCGCTGGCGGCCATCAACCAGAACCTCTACGAGGCCGCCGCCGTCGACGGCGCGAGCCGCTGGCGGCGGCTCTGGCACATCACCCTGCCCGGCCTGCGCCCGGTCATCGTGCTGCTGCTGATCCTGCGCCTCGGCGAGGCGCTGAACGTCGGCTTCGAGCAGTTCTTCCTGCAGCGCGACGCGGTCGGCAGGGACGCCGCCGAGGTGCTGGACACCTTCGTGTACTGGCGCACGCTGCTCACCGGCGAGTGGAGCTACGGCGCCGCGGCCGGTCTGGTGAAGGGCCTGGTGGGACTGGTGCTGATCCTGGTGGCCAACAAGGTCGCCCACCGATTCGGCGAGCAGGGAATCTACAAACGATCATGACGACTCTTCCCCCCTGGGCCGAGCGGCCCAGCCGCGTCGGTGCTCTCCTCAAGGGGCTCCTGCTGACGCTCATCACGGTGGGCGTGCTGTTCCCGATCTACATGGTCGTGCTGACCAGCCTGTCCACCCAGGAGGCGGTGACCGAGGCCGGCGGCCTGGTCACCGTGCCGAGCGGGCTCTCCTTCGCCGCGTACCAGGAGCTGTTCGCAGGCGGCGTGGTGACCCGGTCGGTCCTGGTCAGCCTCGGCGTGACCCTGGCCGGCACCGCGATCAGCCTGACCGTCACCGTGCTGGCCGCCTACGGACTGTCCCGGCCCGGCTCGCTGCTGCACCGGCCGATGCTCTTCCTGATCCTGCTGACCTTCCTGTTCGGCCCCGGGCTGATCCCCAACTACCTGCTGGTCAGCTCGCTGGGGCTGATCGACACGTACTGGTCGCTGATCCTGCCCGGCGCGGTCACCGCGTTCAACCTGGTGGTGATGCGGGCGTTCTTCATGAACATCCCGGACGAGGTGACCGACAGTGCCCGCATCGACGGCGCGAACGAGTTCCGCATCCTGCGCACCATCGTGCTGCCCATGTCCAAGGGCGTCACGGCGGTCATCGGCCTGTTCTACGCGGTCGGCTACTGGAACTCGTTCTTCAACGCCGTCCTCTACCTCAACGACAACGCCAAGTGGCCACTGCAGGTGGTGCTCCGGCAGTACGTCCTCCAGGGCCAGTCCCTGATCGTCGGCCAGAGCGGCGTCGGCACCCTCCCCGGCCAGAGCCTGCCGCCGAGCCTGGCCATCCAGATGGCCATCGTCGTCATCGCCCTGCTGCCGGTGCTCTTCGTCTACCCGTTCGTCCAGCGCCACTTCACCAAGGGAGTGATCATCGGCGCCATCAAGGGTTAGGCCGCGACCGGCACGGACCTGCCGGCCCGTGCCGGTCGGTCATCGCCTACCCGTGCGCCGGCACCGCGTGGATGACGGCCAGGATCGACTCACCGTCGAATCCGATGCGCACGCTGTCCGGATCCTGGCGGATGAAAGCGGGAGGGATGGTTTCCGACACCGACTCCGCCGGCGCGGGCATAGGCCGGAAACCGGCCCCGCGCAGTCGCGCGAGCCATGTCCCGGCCGGCTCGTGACGTTCGTAGCGCTCCTCGTCGTCCGCCGTGCCGACGATGTCGACCACCTCGCGCCGGAAGAACAGTTTCATCGCGTTACGATCGGCGGCCGAGACGTCCAGCGCGTCTATCAGCCGGAAAACGGGGTGGAAGTGCCGCCATGAGTTGCGGAACCGCTCGGGCAGTGCCACCCGATGATGGTCGGAGTCCGGCTCGCACAGCACCAGGACGTCCGGCTCCGCATCGCGCAGTTTCGCCAGGAACGCGCTTCTCTCGTCGGTGCCGGACGCGTTGTCCCGCAGGTGGTGCAGCGCGAACGCGGCGTTCACCACCAGCGGGCGGGGGGCTCGGCGCACCAGGTCCCAGTCCTCCTCGGTCATGTGCTCGGCGAAGCGGGGCACATGATGGAAGTCCAGCGGGACACGAGTGTCGCGGATGGACCGTTCGGCCTGGTGAAGGCTGTCCACCGCGGGGTCCACCCCGATCACCGTCAGCCGCCCGGGTGCCTGGCCGCGACTCGCGAGCGCGGTGAGCACCGCCGCCTCCTGACCTCCCGAGCCGATGCCCACCGACATCAGGGTGGCCGTGTCCCGCCCGGCGAGGTGATCGGCGAGCAGCGCGCCGCCGATACGACCGGCCAGAGTCACCGCCGGCATGTGCCGGGCCATCAGGTCGAACAACTCGATCTGTGGCCGCTCGAAACGGCGTAGGTACAGATTGTCCCGCTCATCCTGGCAATTTCCGATCCGGCGGGCCAAGGCGTCGTGGTAGAGCAGGTATAGGAAATCATCGCCCACTTTCTCGGGGGCGATCAGGCCGCGCAACTTGTCCAGCCAACGCCGGGCGGTGTCGGTGCGACCGGCATCCGTTTCTTCCACGGCGCGGCACAGCATGTCGAACGCATGAACACTCACGTTAATCCTCTTAACTTCTTGTTCGTGACGACTGCTCGGTGACATGGGCCGCGCGTGTCTTCCGCACTGCGCTCCGGAAGGGGGCCAGGCTGTGCTGCCAGGCACGTTCGAGGAGCGGGGCAGGCCGGTGAGACCGGTCGGCTGAGGACTCGGGCGCCCATCCCGGTTTATGGTCGGAGTGAATCTCGGTTTCAAATTCGAATGGGAACCGCCGTGCACCGATCCGTACTGGCTACCTCTCTTTTCCCCCGGTGGCTCTTTTCCACGAAAGAGTGACGCCGGGCTCCATGCGAAAAGCCCTGAGCCGGGAAAACGCCTTCCCCGCTACTTTTTCCGCGCCAAGCACATGGTTGGACAGCACTCTTGCAATTGACTTGTAAGTGCTTGGCATCGGCTTAGAACTCCGCTGGAATACCGCAGGCGATGCTCAGGCCCTCAGCGGGACCGTCGACCAGGCGCCCGGACCGGGCACCTCGCCCGCGACCTGTTCGCCGCCCTAGCCGGATCCAACCCACCTACAAGCGGCTTGGACCACGCTCGCCCCCATGGGAGACGGAATCGAGAGCGGTGAGGAGGGGGCCGGGTGGGCGCGGATCGGCCCATGGACGGTGCCCTGGCATCTGGCCTGGTGGTTCACCGCCGTCCTGGTGGCGCTGGCCGCGGTGCATTTCGTGCTGGACCGGGAGCGCCTCGGCACACCCCTGACGATCTTCAACCTGCTCGCGCTCGCGTTCTACTTCTGGGCCTACGGCCAGTGGCGCCGCCGCTTCGAGCCCGAACTGGCGTCCTCCGGCGCGCAGCACTGGCTGGTTCTGCTCTTCGCACTGATCCTGGCGCTGGCCCTGTGGCCGATCGGGAGCTGTGGCCCGCCCATCGGGACGCTGATCCCCTGGTTCGGTGACGACCCTGCGGAATGCGAAGGCCTGAGCACGAGAACGACCCAGCTCACCTTGCTGGGCCTGCTGGCCATCCCGCTGGCGGTCTCCACCGCCGTCAACCGCGCCCGCGGCTGACCTCGTCCACGGTTTCCAGTACGGCGCGGACTGCGCGCACGGGAACACCCCCACAGCTCGGGAGCCTTCGTCCAGCGGCACGTCACCAAGGGAGTGACCATCGGCGCCGGCAAGGGACGGCGACGCGGTGACCCGGTGGGCTCACCGGCCGTCCGCCGGACCTCCGAGCGACCGCGACAGCGCGTCCAAGCGGGCGGCCTCGGCCTCGTTGTCCAGCTGCCGGTACTCTCGGCTGGCCTCCGCCAGGGTGCGGCGGGCGGCGGCGAGGTCGCCGCTGCGCGCGTAGACCTCGCCGAGCGCCCCGAGGGTGCGCGCCCTGCCGTAGGCGTTCTGCAGCCGCTCCCACAGGTCCGCGGCGGCGAGCAGGCGGGCGACGCTCTGCCCGTACCGTCCCTCCTCGCTCTCCAGCAGGCCGAGCCCGTGCAGCGCGACCGCCTGGCCGTGCTCGTAGTGGCAGGCGGAGCTGGCGGCCAGCCCCCGCTCCAGGGTCCGGCGGGCGTCGGGGTGGCCGCGGTCGGCGTAGAGCTGCCCGAGATGGGCGAGCATCTGCGCCTCCATCAGGGGGTCGGCGAAGGAGCGGGCCATCTCCACGGCCCGGCGGAGCTGTTCGGCCCCCTCGTCGAACCGGCCGAGCCGCTTGCAGATCATGCCGAGCAGGGCGCGCACCACGCACTCGTCGCGCGGGCTGGCCAACTCCTCGACGATCACCATGGCCTGCCGGGCATGGCCGAGCGCCTCGTCGTAGCGCCCCCGCTCGCTGTCGATGCTGCTGAACTGCTGCAGCACGTGGAGCTCGCCGAGCGGGTAGCCGCAGCTCCGGGCGATCTCGACGCTCTCCTGGAGCCGGGACAGGGCCCGCTCGTAGTCCCCCCGCAACCGGTACGTGTCGCCGCAGAGGTACAGCGCGTCCGCCGCGCCGCGCGGCTCACCGAGCTCGCGGAAGATCCGGAGGGACGCGTCAGCCCACTCGATCTTGTCGTCGAGCACCGCTCCGGACTTACCGGAGTGCAGATCGGCCAGGTTGCGCAAGATGACCGCCTCGCCCCGGCGGTCGCCGGCCGCCCGGCAGGCGGCCAGCGCCAGCCGATGCGTGCGGATCCCCTCGGAGGCGTCGCGCAGCTCGTAGAAGGTCTGGGCGGCGGCGGCCAGTCCCCACGCGTACCCCGTCTCCCCCATCGCGGCCGACTGCCGCACCAGGGCGGCGAGCGCCTGCCGTTCCACCTCGAACCAGGCGAACGGGTCGCCCACCACGCTCTCGGCCGCGGCAGGACGCCAGCGGGGCGCGGCGGAGCGCAACGCCGCCACGGTACGCGCGGGAAGCAGCTCGTCGGCCCTCTCGGCGAGCAGCAGCCACCCGCCGAACACCCGGGACAGGGCCGCCCCCCGGGTGTCCGCGTCGTCCTCCCGCTCCGCGCGGTGCCGGGCGAAGATCCGGATCAGGTCGTGCAGCCGGAACCGCGGCCGCCCCCCGAGGTCGGGGCCGACCTCGTCGACGAGGCGCGCGTCCACCAGGGAGAGCAACCAGTCATCCGCGACCCGCTCCGGCGCACCGGTCAGCGCGGCGGCGGTCCAGGCCGGGAAATCAGGGACGTCGAGCAGCCCGAGCAGCCGGAACAACCGGCGCTGCGACCGGTCCAGGCCCGCGTAGGAGGTGCCGATGGCGGCCCGCACATCGAGGTCGCCGGCCCGCAGCCGGTCGAGCCGCGACGTCTCGTCACGGAGTTCCTCCGCGACGGCGGACAGCCGCCATCCCGGTCGCGTCACCGCGCGCGCCCCGGCGATCCGCACGGCCAGCGGCAGCTGACCGCACAGCCCGACGATCTCCAGCGCGGCGCCGGGCTCCTCCCGGACCCGTCCGGCCGTCACGATCCTGGCGAACAGATCGAGGGCCGCACCGGGCTCCAGTACGTCGAGATCCGCGAAGTGGGCGGACTCCAGGCCGAGCAGCCGCTTGCGGCTGGTCACCAGCACCGCGCAGCCGCCCGCCCCCGGCTGGACCGCTCTGACCTGGGCCTCGGCCTCGGCGTTGTCGGCGAGTACCAGGACCCGCCGGTCCGCGAGCAGGCTGCGGTAGAGCTGGATCCGCTCGGTGAGCGGTTCGGGGACGGCGGGGCCGGGCACCCCGAGGGCACGCAGGAACTGCCCCAGCACCGCGCCGGGCGTGGTCTGGCCGGTGAAGTCGGCGTACAGCTGGCCGTCGGGGTAGTTCCTCCTGAGCCGGTGCGCCAGCTGGACGGCCAGCGTGGTCTTCCCCACCCCCGCGCGGCCGGAGATCGCGATCGTGCGGAGCGCCCGGCTGTCGTCCGCGGCCAGCACCGCCGTCCAGTGCTCGATCTCCTTCTCCCGGCCGGTGAAGTCGGGCAGGCAGGGCGGGGTCTGCGCCGGGATCCGCCCCTGCCACACCGGGCGGCGCTCGTCGAGCAGGACCTGCTGGTGCACCCCGCACAGCTCGGGTCCGGGGTCGACGCCGAGGTCCTCCCGCAGCAGCCGCCTGTGGTCGGCGAAGAACTTGAGCGCCTCCGGGCGCCGTCCCGCCAGGTGCAGGGCCCGGACGAGCAGGACGGCGAGGTCCTCCCGGTACGGGTGCTCCGCCACCAGGCTCACGAGCTCCTGCACGAGCTCCTCAGGCCGTCCCCGTTCGAGATCGCCCTCCATCCGCCAGACGAGCGCCGCCAGCCTGCGCTCGTCGAGCCCGCCGGCGTAGGCGGCCACCAGGGGCGTCACCGGCACGTCCGCCAGCACCGGTCCGCGCCAGAGCGAGAGCGCCCGGCGCACCAGCGGGAAGGCCCCGCCCGGGTCACCCCGCGCGCGCAGCCGGATCCCCTCGTCGCAGAGATCCTCGAAACAGGTCGCGTCGACGGCGTCGCGCTCGACGTTCAGCCGGTAACCGCCGTAGCGGGACTGGATGACCTCGGCCCCGCGGTCGTCCAGCAGCCGCCGCAGCGACATGACGTAGCCGCGCACCAGCGTCCGGCACGAAGCGGGGGGCGCGTCCTCCCACAGCTCGTGGACCAGGTGGTCCACCGACACGTTCTGCCCGGCCCGTACGAGCAGCGCGGCCAGCACGCCGCGGACCTTGCTCCCGCCGGGTGACACCCAGCGGTCGCCGTCCCACACCTCCAGAGGCCCTAGGCAGCGGAACCTCGTCGATGTCAACCGATCTCCACTCAGCCGCGGCCTGAACAGAATCTCTACGCCATTTCTACGGCATTTCTACGGCGGAGGCCAATGATTCCAGTGACCACCAAAGATCGGATCTGCGTTTCCGGAACGCACAGAAAGGAAGAGCTATGGTGCGATCGATCAGCGCCCTGGCCGACCGGCTGCTGAGCCGGCTGGTCCCCGCCGGGCACGCGGACGCCGCGTCCTGCTACTACCAGCAATGTGGCGCCCGGCACTCCAGGTACTGCTGCTACTACCCCGACGACGGCGTGACCGTCTGCGGCAGCTGCGTCTACCGGCCCTAGCCCGGATTTCGCTCCCCGCCGGCCGGTACTCCCGTCGGCCGGCGGGCCACCAGTGGAGAGGAACGAACACGATGCCCTATCTGATCGCCGCCGTCGTCGTGCTGGGCGTGCTCTGCGGGCTGAACCTCATGCTGCTGCTCGCGGTGGTCCGGAGACTGAAGGAACACGCCCGCACGCTGGCCGGGCTGTCCGGGGCGGGCGACGCGCGCCTGCCCGAGGCCGGATCGGCGGTCGGGCACTTCGACGCGCTGAGCACCGACGGCGAGGCGGTGTCCCGCCACGCGCTCGAACCGGGCACCCTCGTCGGTTTCTTCTCACCCGGCTGCGGGCCGTGCACGGAGAACCTGCCGAAGTTCACGGCGTACGCCGCGGCGCTGCCCGGTGGCCGGGACCGGGTACTCGCGGTGATCGCCGGCGCCGACGACTCCGAGGACATGCAGGTCGCGCTGGCCCGGGTCTCCCGGGTGGTCGTGGAGGCGCACGGGGGGCCGGTGGCCGCCGCCTTCGGGGTGAGCGCCTTTCCCACGTTCTGCGTCCTGGACGGCGAGAGCGTCATCACCGCGGCGGGATTCGACCTCTCGGCGCTGCCGAACCCGGTCACGGCATGACGGCACGGGGAGAGGACCGGCGGTCGCGGCTGGGGGAGCTCGGCGCGGCGCTGCGCCTGGGGTGGCAGGCAGCGCCCCGGCTGCTGCTGGGGTACACGGCGCTCACCGTGGTCACCGCGGCCGCGCCGGTCGCGACCGCCTGGTTGACCAAGGTCGTGCTGGACGGGCTGACCGGCGAGAACGACCGCGTCATGACCGCGGCGATCATCCTGGTCTCCGTCGGGGCGCTGACGCTCGCGATACCGCACGCGCGCCGTTACCTCCGGGCGGAGCTGGGCCGCTCGATCGCGCTCCGCACCCAGGACCGGCTGTACACGACGGTGAACGGCTTCACCGGGCTGTCGCGGTTCGAGGATCCCGCCTTCCTGGACCGGTTGCGCCTGGCGGAGCAGGCCGCCCGGCACACGCCGGGCCAGATCGTCGAGGGCACGCTCGGCATCGCCCAGAGCGTGATCACGGTGCTTGGCTTCGTCGCCTCGCTCGCGGTGATCAGCCCGGTCATCACCGTGGCCGTGCTGGGCGCCGCCGTGCCCACGCTGATCGCGGAGATCTCCCTCAGCCGCCGCCGTGCCCGGCTGATGTGGAACATCAGCCCCGTCGAACGCAGGGAGATCTTCTACGGCCGGCTGCTCGGCGACGTGCAGGCGGCCAAGGAGATCCGGCTCTTCGGGCTCGGCGACTTCCTCCGCGGGCGGATGCGGGCCGAGCGGGTGCGCGCGAACGGGCAGCACCGGCGACTGGACCGCCGCGAGCTGATCACGCAGGCGGCGCTGAGCCTGGTGAGCGCGGGCACGGCGGGGGCCGGGCTGGTCATGGCGATCGGTGCGGCGCTGAACGGCTCGGGCACCGCGGGGGACATCTCCATGTTCGTGGTGGCGGTGGCCTCCGTGCAGGCGTCGCTGACCTCCCTGGCCGAGCAGGCGGCCTACACCCACCAGGAGCTGCTGATGTTCGGCCACTACCTGGCCGTCGAGCGGCTGGAGCCCGACCTACCGCCGCCGGCCCGGCCCCGGCGGCTCCCCCCGGCCGGTGACATCGAGCTGCGTGATGTCTGGTTCCGTTACAGCGAGGACCATCCGTGGATCCTGCGCGGGGTGGACCTGACCATTCCCCACGGGTCGACCGTGGCCCTGGTCGGCCTGAACGGGGCGGGGAAGAGCACGCTGGTGAAACTTCTGTGCCGTTTCTACGAGCCGACGTCCGGCTCGATTCACTGGGGCGGGATCGATCTGCGGGACGTGCCCGCCGTCGATCTCAGGAAACGGCTGGGAGTGGTCTTCCAGGACTACATGTCCTACGACTTCACCGCCGCGGAGAACATCGGGCTCGGCGACCTGACCGCGATCGAGGACCGGGAGCGGATCGTGGCCGCCGCGGAGCGGGCGGGTGTCGACGACATCGTGCGGCGGCTGCCGCACGGGTACGACACCATGCTGAGCCGCACCTTCTTCATGGAGGCGGACAGGGACGACCCGGTCACCGGGGTGGTCCTGTCCGGCGGGCAGTGGCAGCGCCTGGCACTGGCCCGGGCGCTGCTCCGGGACGACTGCGACATGATGATCCTCGACGAGCCGAGTGCCGGGCTGGACGCCCAGGCCGAACACGAGATCCACCGCCGGCTGCGGCTGCTGCGGGCGGGCCGGACGAGCCTGCTCATCTCGCACCGGCTCGGCGCGGTTCGCGACGCGGACCTGATCGTGGTGCTGGAGGACGGGCGGATCGCCGAGCGGGGCGACCACCACGAGCTGTACCGGGCGGACGGCCCGTACGCGCGGCTGTTCCGTCTCCAGGCGGACGGCTACCGGGACGAGGTCGCCGTCATCGGGGCGGAGCCGTGACCGGGCCGCTCCTGGGCGTCCTCGCCGCGGCGGTCCTGGCGGGCCTGCTCTGGACCCGGCGGCGCTTCCTCGTGGTGACGGTACACGGGGTGAGCATGGAACCCACCTACCGGGAGGGCGAGCGGCTCCTGATCCGCCGGGCGTCCCTGGCCGCGGTCCGCCCGGGGCAGGTCGTGGTGATGGCGGATCCGGTGCCCCCCGGGCAGTGGATCATCAAGCGCGCGGCCGCCGTGCCCGGCGACCCGGTGCCCGGGGAGGTGGCGGCTGCCGCGCGGGCCGCCCCCGGCGCACGGGTCCCGGCGGGCTGCCTGGTGCTGCTGGGTGACAACCCGGCCGCCAGCGTCGACTCCCGGAGGTTCGGTTACTTCTCCGGGGGGCGGCTGCTCGGTGTGGTGTCCCGCCGCCTGGGCGCCCAGGAGCGGGTCACGGACCAGGTCGTCACCGGCCGCGGACAGCGGCCGGGATCGGATCCGGCAGCAGGTGGAGGCCATGGTGGCGGCCGTCCTCGCCGCGGGGACCGGCCGGGATCGCCGCCGCGACCGGATCCCGGCCCGTAGCCAGGCCCGGCGACGGTCCGGTCAGCGATCAGGCCAGCACCCGGTGGCCGCCAGCGCCTCCCGCGGGGACGAGACGTACCTGACGCCGGCCACCGGATGCCCCGCACGGTCGTCGACCAGCCGCCAGCCGCCGAGCTGGACCACGGGGACACGGCCGCGGCGCATCGCGAGCGCCAGTTCCGACAGGGTGCCCCACGATCCGCCGATGACGATCACCGCGTCACCCGAGTTGACGATGATGCTGTTCCGCGCCTCCCCGACGCCTGTCGGGATCACGATGGACAGGTCCGGGTTGGCGTGCTCCCGGTCCGCTCGGGACAGGATGCCGACCACCGTCCCGCCCGCCGAGCGGGCGCCGGACGCCACGGCGGCCATGACCCCCGTGTAACCGCCGCAGATCACCACCGCGCCGCGCTCCGCCAGCAGCCGGCCGACCTCGCGGGCGTTGGACTCGTCCTCGCCGGTGCAGTCACGCGGACCGCAGACCGCTACCTGAATCGTCACGATGAGACCTTTCCAAATGGCGGTGGTCAACGCGCCACGGCGAACCCGACCACCACGCACACCAGACCGATGGCCATCATGACCGGCAAGGTCGTGTACGAGTTTCGCCGGCCGCGGCGCCCCCCGATGTCGTTCGCCGCCTTCCAGCCAGCCTCGTCGTAGTGCCAGTGCGCTCAACTCTGGCCGGCATCTGGTTCATGTCCCACAGATACACCTGCGGCCGCATCATCACCGCCAAGATGAGCCAGAACACCAGCAGTATCCCGGCCGGTATACGGTCAACTCCAGGTGGCGCGCTTGAGCACGTTCGACAGCCCCGGTGTGTTCCAGACGTCCACCACCAGAATCTTCGACGAGGGCAGGAACCACTCCCGCTGAGTGAAGCTCGCCGTCCGCCGGCCACCGTTGTTCGTCACGCACTGGTTGGGCCAGGCGGTGTACTTCGCCTTGTGGCCGCGTCCGACCTGGTGCAGACCTGTCGAAGTGGCCTTCTCACCAGGGAACCAACTGGTCTTGGCGTTGAACGGACAGGGCACCACGCCACTGAAGGGATGGAACTGCTCCTTGCCGGTGTAGGTGATGAAACCGCCCCCGACCGGGACCTTGGTGATCGCCTTTGCGCCGAACACCCAGAACCCTTGGCAGTTCGGGGCGAAGGGTTCTGGCCTCTTGCACTTTCCGGTCACCACTACGACGCTGTTCCCGTTACGGTGCACCTTCCAGCCGGCGGGGATCTTCAGGTTCATGCCCTGGAAGGAGAAGGCGTTGGTCCCCGAAGCCGACGAGCCGGAGAAAACCCCTGCCGCCGAAAATCCCGCTGTGGCCGAGGCAGCGGCGGGAGCGGCGAGTACGGCGGCTACAGTCAGGGCGGCGAGGACGGAAGATCGTTTTCTCATGTCGGGAAACTACTGGCCCCCACTTGTAAATCACTATGGCTTCATTTGCGGCGCGGTGTCACCGACGGAATGGCCCGGTGCGCCGAGCGGTCCTCGCACGACTGCGCATGCGGCTTCGGTGACATGTTCCTGCGGGCCATGCCACACTCGGCCCCGTCCCCACGCTGATTCATGAGAGCCGTCGACCACGGCGCCGCGCTCTGGCCGTCTGAGCATCAGGCGATCGTCGCATCGCGTGCTTCTGAACGGAGCCGCCCGTCGTGGTGGGTCCACGACAGGCGGCATCCGTCTCAGGCCCCCTTGGACAGGGCCGCGAACTCGTCGTCGGTCAGTTCGACGCCTGCGGCGGCGATGTTGTCCTCCAGGTGGGCGACCTTCGAGGTGCCGGGGATGGGGAGCATCACCGGGGAGCGCTTCAGCAGCCAGGCCAGGGCGAGCTGGGACGGGGTGGCGCCGTGTGCCCTGGCCGCCTCGGCGAGCGGGCCACCCTCCTCGGCCAGCTTGCCGGTGGCGAGCGGGAACCACGGGATGAAGCCGATGCCGTTGGCCTCGGAGTAGTCCAGCAGCGGCTCGGCGTCGCGCTGGGCGAGGTTGTAGAGGTTCTGCACCGAGACGATCCTCGCGTACCTGCTCGCCTCCTCGACCTGCTCGACGCTGACCTCGCTGAGGCCGATGTGCCGGATCTTGCCCTCCTGCTGCAGCAGGGCGAGCTCCCCGACCTGGTCGGCGAGGGGCACCTTCGCGTCGATGCGGTGCAGCTGGAACAGGTCGATCCGCTCCACGCCGAGGTGGCGCAGGCTCAGCTCGGCCTGCTGGCGCAGGTACTCGGGGCGGCCGACCGGGCGCCAGTCGTCGGGGCCCGACCGGGTGAGCCCCGCCTTGGTCGCGATGACCAGGTCCTCGGGGTAGGGGTGCAGCGCCTTCTTGATCAGCAGCTCGGAGACGAACGGGCCGTAGGAGTCGGCGGTGTCGATGAAGTTGACGCCCAGCTCGACGGCGCGGCGCAGCACGCGGACCGCCTCCTCGGGGTCGCTCGGCTCCCCCCACACGCCCTTCCCGGTGAGCTGCATCGCCCCGTACCCCAGGCGGTTGACCGTGAGGTCGCCCCCGATGGCGAACTGGCCCGACGCCTCGGCGGGACGTTCCGTACTCGTCATGGTGTTCTCCTCAGAATTGATCGAAATCACGGTTCGAAACGGCCACAACGCGCTACCTGGGCCGATGCTTCCCTTTTCAGCGCCCGTACCCGGAAAACCGCTTTCAACCACGTACGGCCCGCTCCCCTAGGGGAGCGGGCCGTAGCCGGGGTCGGAGCCGGGTCAGCGGGTGAAGGTCACGTCCTTCACCCGCAGGGCGCCCCTGAAGACCAGGTAGACATCCTGCTTACCCCGTACGCCGGTGACGGGGGCAGCGGCCGTGGCCCAGGAGTAGATCCCGCCGGTGGCGGCCACCGGCACGGTCCCGGCGAGCCTGCCGGTCGGGGAGCCGAGCCGGATCTCGACCGAGGAGGCGGCACCCGCCGCGACCCCGAGCCGCACGCCGGTGGCCCCGGCCCGGAAGTCCACGTCCTTGAAGGCGATCCACTCGCCCGCCGAGGCGCCGACCGCGTCACCGCGGACCTTGGTCTCGTCGACCAGCTCGACCCCCGCGTAGTCGTCGAAGTCGGCGGCGCGGGTGGGCTGGGTGAGATCGCGGGGACCGATCCGCTCGCCGTCCACCCGTACGGTCACGCGCTGCCGGATGGCGTCCGAGGACGAGCCGACCATGACGTCGTGGGTGGACGGCTCCACCGCGAAGCGACCCCTGGTCACGTCCCACAGGGCCAGGTCCGCGGTCTTGAGCGAGAACTTCACCGTCTTCGACTCCCCCGGGGCCAGCCGCACCCGCTGGAAGCCGCGCAGCTGCTTGACCGGCTGCTCCACCCGGGAGGCGTGCTGGTGGGTGTAGAGCTGGACCACCTCGTCGCCCGCGCGCGAGCCGGTGTTGGTCACCTTGACGCTCACCTCGTACCCACCGCTCCTGGCGGTGGCCTTGAGGCCCTGGTAGCCGAACGTGGTGTAGCTCAGGCCGTGGCCGAAGGCGTACAGCGGCTTGGCCTTGGAGTACAGATAGGTCGCACCGGTCTTGACGATGTCGTAGTCGAGGATGTCCGGCAGGGTGGCACCGGCCCTGGGCCAGGTCTGGGTGAGGCGGCCGGCCGGGTTGGCGTCGCCGTACAGCAGGTCGGCCAGCGCGTTGCCGGTCTCGGCTCCGGCGTGTGTGGTCCACAGGATCGCCGGAACCTTCTCCTGCAGCCGGTCGATCGTGGTCGGGTAGCTGTTCTCCAGCACGACCACGGTGTTCGGGTTGGCGGCGTGCACCGCCTCCACCAGCGCCCGCTGTCCCTCGGCGAGCCCGAGGTCGGTCCGGTCGTGGTCCTCACGGCCGTTGATGAACGGCATGCTGCCGACCACGACCACCGCCGCGTCGGCGCCCTTCGCCGCCGCGACCGCCTCGGCGATCCCGCTGCGCACGGTCTCCTTCTCGAAGCGGGTGGCGTCCTCGGCTGTGGTCAGGCTGAGCGTGCCGTCGGCCGCCGCCTTGACGTACTTGTTCGGGCCGAACCAGTCGTAGGCGGTCTCGTAGCCGGCGTAGCGCAGCAGCGTCGTGCCGTCGGCCTGCGCCTCCAGCTTGAACTGCTCCTGGACGAACCAGCCGGTGGGCTGCTCCTGGTTGTTGACCAGGGTGGACCAGTTCGCCCGGCTGACGTACTTGCCGTTGGCGACACTGCGCAGGGTGACGATCCCCTGGCCCCAGTCGAAGACGTCGAACTGCTCGGTCGCGCCCGCGGTGGTCGCCGAGAGCTTCAGGTCGGCACCGGCCCCGGTGCCCGCGGTGAGGTACCTGCCGCCGGACTTCAGCGCGATCCGGTCGACGCCCTCGCTGGTGACGGCGGCGGCGGACCGCGCCCTGATCCCGGCGAGCGGGGTGACCTTGTAGGGCAGCCTGCCGGAGTACCAGTCGGTGTAGAGGGTGTCGGCCAGCGGGCCGACCACCGCGACCTTCTTGGCGGGGCTGAGCGGCAGGGTCTTCCCGGAGTTCTTCAGCAGCACCGCCGCCTCGGCCGCGGTCCGCCGGGCCAGCGCGCGGTGCGCGGGGCTGTCGACCACGTCCTTGGTGATCTTCCCGTACGGCCCGCCGTCCGGGTCGAACTCGCCGAGCCGGAACCGGATGCCGAGGATGTTGCGTACCGCGGTGTCGATGTCGGCCTGGGTCAGCAGCCCTCGCGTCAGCGCCTCGTTGACCGCGGCCACCGTCGGGGCGGCGTTGGTGTCGTTCACCGTGAAGCTCTCCACGCCCGCCTTGAGCATGGCGGCGGCGGCCTCGGCCTGGGTGGCGAAGTAACCCTGGGAGCCGGTGAGGTTGTTGGGCCCGCCGGCGTCTGAGACGTTGAACAGCGGCCTGTCGGTCCAGGTCCTGACCGTGGAGTTGAGGTCGGTGACCGTGGCGGGCCGCCCGTTGATCAGGTTGTAGGCGGTCATCACGCCGGTGGCCGCGCCCGCCTGCAGCGCGGTCTTGAACGCCGGGACGTCGTACTCGTTGAGGACGCGCGGGCGCAGGCTGGAGGAGGTCGTGTCGCGGCGGACCTCGTTGTTGTTGGCCAGGAAGTGCTTGAGCACCGGGGCCGCCCGCAGGTGGTCCGGGTCGTCGCCCTGGATGCCCGAGCCGTACGCGGTGGAGATCGCGCCGGTGAGCAGCGGGTCCTCGGAGTAGCCCTCCTCGTTGCGGCCCCAGCGGGGGTCGCGGAGCAGGTTGACCACCGGCGCCCAGAGCTGCAGGCCCCACAGCCGGGGGTTCTCCGCGTGATATCCCCTGGCCTCGTCGCCGACGGCGGCGCCGACCTTCTTGATCAGGTCGGGATTCCAGGTGCTGGCCAGGCCGACGGCCTGCGGGAACACGGTCCCCTCGGCGGTCACCACGCTGCCGCCGTTGTCGATGTCGGTGGACCAGGCGACGCCGTGCAGCGCCTCGGTGCCGGTCTTGAACAGCCCGATGCCCAGGCGGTCCACCGCGGGCTGGTACTGGTGGAGCCAGGAGATCTTCTCGGCCTGGGTGAGCCGGCCGAGCAGGTCGTCGACGCGCTGGCTCAGCGGGAGCGAGGGATCACGGAAGGGGTACTCGTAGGCCGCGCGGGCCGGGGCCGCGCACAACCCCAGGGTCAGGGCCGTCGCGGCCACGGCCGCGACGGCCCTGGTCGCTGCCTTGGTCGATAAGGACATCTCGCCTCCAGGTCAGGGGGAGTCGAAGAACTGCGGGTCTGGGGACGCCGTCCGCCCCCGAGCGGCGTACGGCGTCGGGAGCCCCGTCGGGGCTCGGCGGAGAGTTCGTTTGACGGCTCACTTGACGGCGCCCACGGTCACGCCGCGGGTCAGGGTCCGCTGGAAGATGAGGAAGAAGGCGACCGCGGGCAGGATGCCGAGCAGCGCCGAGGCGCTGGACATCGTGGCGTCCATCATCTTGTCCCCCTGCAGCACCCCGAGGGCGACCGGAACCGTCTGGTTCTCGTTGGAGATGAGGAAGACCAGGGGCAGGAAGAACTCGTTCCAGGTCCAGATGAAGAAGAAGATGAGCAGCACGCTCAGCGTGGGCCTGCTGATCGGCACGACGATCCGCCACAGGGCCCGCCACTTGCCCGCCCCGTCCAGGGCCGCCGCCTCCAGGATCTCGTGCGGGAAGCGGCCGAGCACCGAGGAGAGCAGGTAGGTCCCGAAGGCGCTCTGGATCACCGTGAAGATGATGATCACCCCGAGCCTGGTGTCGTAGAGACCGGCCTGCTTGGCCAGGTAGTACAGCGGGTAGACCAGCGCCTCCTGTGGCAGCGTGTTGGCCACCAGGAAGACGACCAGGATCCACACCCGCCCGCGCACCCTGCCGATGCCGAGCGCGTAGGCGTTGAGCACCGACAGGACCGTCGCGAGCACGGCCACCGAGCCGCTGATCAGCAGGCTGTTCCAGAGCTTGCCGCCGAAGTCGACCCGGTTCCAGAAGTCGACGATCCCGTCGAGGTACAGCTCGCTCGGCAGGCTCAGCGGCCCGCCCGAGGAGTAGTCGGCCGGTGACTTGACCGCGTTGAGCGTGACGATGACGAACGGCACCAGCATCACGACGGCCAGCACGACCAGCGAGACCAGGACCGAGTACTTCCGGATCATGATTCCCTGTCCTGAACCCGCAGGAAGAAGACCGTCACCGCGATGATCACCAGGGTGAGCACGGTGGCGATCGCCGCGCCGTAGCCGACGTTGGCCTTCTCGAAGAAGTTCTGGTAGCTGAAGTAGGAAGGCACGAGCGTGGCACCGCCGGGGCCGCCCCTGGTCAGCACAAAGATCGGCCCGAAGACCTTGAGCGCGGCGATCGTGCAGGTCAGCAGGACCACGTAGATCTCCGGCCGGATCTGCGGGATCGTGATGTGCCAGAACCGCCGCCACCACGAGGCGCCGTCCATCTCGGCGGCCTCGTACAGCGCGGGGTCGACCCGCTGCAGCCCGGACATGAAGATGACCACCGGGTAGCCGATCTGGAACCAGACCATGATCACCATGACGCTCGGCAGCGCCCAGCCCGGGTCCCCCAGCCAGTTCCTCGGCTCCATCCCCAGCAGCCCGAGCAGCTCGTTGAGCGCCCCGAACCTGGGGTGCATGATCCAGCCCCAGACGATTCCGGCCACCGCGACCGGCAGCACCTGCGGCAGGTAGTACGCAGCCCGCAGCAGGCTGGCCGCGCGGGGGCCGACCTTCTTGCCCACGTAGTCGAAGAGCGTGGCGGCCAGGACGAGGCCGATGAGCGTCGGGACGATCGCCATCGCCACGATGAGCGCGACGTTGTTGCGGAAGGAGGACCAGAACCGCTCGTCGGCGAGGAGCCGGGTGTAGTTCTCCAGCCCGATCCACCTCGGGTCGCCGATCCCCTGCCAGCGGGTGAAGCCGATGCCGACGTTCATCAGGAACGGCACGACGATGACCGCGGTGAAGAGCACGGCGCTCGGCAGCAGGAACACCCAGTACCCGCGGTCACGAGACCTCGGCATCGGAGGTCTCCTTTCTCTGTTCTGTGCGTACGACCCGCGCCGTGACACCGTGATCGTCACGGCGCGGGCCGCGGGAGGGGTCAGTTACCGATGTCGGCGAGGTTCTCGTCGTACGGAGCGGCGATCTCGTCCAGCACCGCGTCGGGGGTCTTGGCGCCGTTGATGAGGTTCTGCACGCCCGCCACCAGCACGTCGTAGTAGCCGGGCGCCGGCCAGTCGGGGTAGAAGGCCAGCCCGTCGGAGGCCGAGAGCTTGTTGAAGTTCTCGATCAGCTCCTTGCTCTTCTCATCGGTGATCGCGGCCGTGTCGGCGGCCACCGGGATGCCGCCGGAGTTGCCGAGCAGGTTCTGGATGTCCTTCTTCATGGTGATGTCGATGAAGTCGTAGGCGAGGTCCTTGTTCTTGGCGTTCTCCGGGACGACCCAGACGTTGCCGCTGGACCCGGCGCTCATCGTGTTGCCCGGCCAGAGGAACGAGCCCCACTCGAAGTCCTTGACGTCGCTGACGAAGCGGCCGTACCACCAGCTGCCGGAGACCAGGATCGGGTACTTGCCGCCGATGAAGGAGACGCCCATGTCCTCGGCCTTGATGGCGGCGGAGTCCGCCTCGACGTAGCCCTTCTTGACCCAGTCGGCGAAGGTGTCGGCCGCGTACTTGAACTCCGGCCCCTTGAAGTCGACCTTGCCCTTGTAGAGCTGGAAGGCGTCCACCCAGGAGCGCTGCGCCTTGCTCAGCGCGAGCTGGTAGAAGATCTGCTGCGCCGGATACTCGGCGCCACCGACCGCGATGGGGGTGGTCCCCGCCTTGACGAACGTGTCGAGGGCGGCGGTGAACTCCTCGTAGGTGGTGGGCACCTCGACGCCCGCCTTCTTGAACGCGTCCTTGTTGTAATAGACCATCACGTACTCGGCGTAGTTCGGGACGCCGTACCACTTGCCCGCGCCCATCACGCCGCGCTCGTCGTACCTGGCGGTGGTCTGGATCGAGGGGCTGAGCAGCTTGTCCCAGCCCCGCTTGGTCACCTCGGGGGTGAGGTCGGTGAGCAGCCCCTGCTTGGAGAGCAGCCCCGCCGTGGCGTTGCCCTTGTTGTACTCCATGACGTCGGGGGCCTCGTCCGAGTTGAGGATCATGCCCGCGGACTGGCGGATCTGCTCGAACGCCTTCTCCTCGAACTTGACCGTCACGTTCGGGTGGGTCGCCTCGAACTGCTTGACGGCCTCGGCCCACGCCTTGCCCATCGCGCTGTCGGCGCCCTCGTAGTGCCAGAGCTTCAGGACGCGGGGGCCGTCCGCGGCGGGCTTGTCCGCCGCCTGCTCGGTGCCGCCGCAGGCGGCGAGCGCCGCGAGCGCCGCCACCGTGGCGACACCGACTCTCAGGTTGAACATGGTCTTCTCCTAGATGGTGGTGATGACGATCGGGACACTGGCCCCCACCAGCTCGACGCCCGCGATCCGCGCGCTCCCCGAGACGGTCACCCGCAGGCCCTCGCCCTCGGGGATCGCGGTGATCGTGGTGTCCCCGTCGTGGTCGGAGATCGTGGTGCTGCTCTCGCCCACGCCGTAGGCGACCAGGGTGATCTCCCCGAACGGCCCGTCCCCGACGGCGACGCCGGGCTCGGCGAGGACGGGGATGATCGCGCCGTACCTGACGAACAGCGGGATGCGGTCCAGCGGCGTGGCGACCGTGACGTACCTGCCGCCGGCCAGCACCTCGCCGGTCCAGTGGTCCACCCATCGCCCGGCCGGCAGGTAGACCTTCCTGACCTGCTCGGGTGAGGTCATCGGCGCCACCAGCAGGTCGCGGCCGAGGAGGTACTCCAGGTCCGCCTGCCAGGCCACCGGGTCATCGGGATAGTCGACGCAGAGCGCCCGCATCATCGGTGCCCCGGTCGCGGCGGCCTCGACGGCCGCCGTGTAGATGTACGGCATCAGCCGGTAGCGCAGCCGCAGCGCCTCGACCGCCTCCGCCTCCACCTCGGGGAACTCCCACGGCTCCCGGCTGGTGGTGCCGTGCAGGCGCAGCAGCGGGGAGAACGCGCCGAACTGGGTCCACCTGACGTACAGGTCGTCGGTGGGGCGGCCGGTGAACCCGCCCGCGTCGTGACTCCAGAACGGGATGCCGGACAGGCCGTGCGCCAGCCCGCCACGGAGCGTGCTGCCCATCGCCGGGTAGCTGGTGAAAGTGTCGCCGCTCCACTGCGCCGAGTGCCGCTGCCCGCCGAGGAACGACGAACGCGCCCAGACCATGCCGTGCCCGGCGATCTCACGGGTCACCTCGGAGACGGCGTCGTTGAAGAGCAGCGTGTAGACGTTGTGCAGGTCGGTGCCCGACATCCCGTTGGCCGCGACCGCGTCGTGCGGCACCCCCTCGGCGAAGTCGGTCTTGAAGACCTGGACGCCCTGTTCGAGCAGCGGGCGGAGCAGTCCCTGGAACCACTCGGTGGCGGCCGGGTTGGTGAAGTCGACGATGCCGCAGGCCGGGTAGGAGCCGTGCCAGCAGTCGGCCACGTAGACCTCGCCATCAGGCTTTTTCAGGAAATATCCGTTCTCAGCCGCTGCTGGGAAGGCCGGGCTGAGGTGGGAGATGTACGGGTTCATCCACAGGCAGACCTTGAACCCCATCGCGTCCAGCTCGGCCAGCATGCCGGTCGGGTCGGGGAAGCCGCCTGCGTCCCAGCGCAGGTCGGACCAGTGCCCGTCGGTCTGCCAGTAGGTGTCCAGGTGGAGCACGTCGCACGGGATGCCGCGCTCGCGGATCGTCCGCGCCCTGGCCAT
Source organism: Streptosporangium sp. NPDC002607 (assembly GCF_053592655.1). Lineage (NCBI taxonomy): Bacteria > Bacillati > Actinomycetota > Actinomycetes > Streptosporangiales > Streptosporangiaceae > Streptosporangium > Streptosporangium sp. NPDC002607. The sequence continues at coordinate 68,532 of NZ_JBSFWD010000021.1, read as the reverse complement.
CACCCGCTCCTGGGTGTCGACGAAGAACCCCGAGGAGATCCAGGTGCCGAACGCCCACTTCGGCGGGAGCAGCGGCGCGCAGGTCAGCAGGTCGAACCGGCCGAGCACCTCGGAAGGGGTGGGCCCGGCGATCACGTAGTAGTCGATCAGGTCGTCCGGGACCACGATCTGCACGCAGCTGTGCGTGGTCTGGCAGACGTCGAACTCGACCGGCGTCCCGCTGTCCACCAGCACGCCGTAACCCCTGCTGGACAGGTAGAACGGAACGTTCTTGTACGCCCGCTGCGACTCGGCGCCGAACGCGTCGAAGTTCCACATGACCGGCCGCTGGCCGCGCTTGTCGAGCCGGGTGAACGACTCGCCGAACCCGCTGAACGCCTCGTCGGCGGGGGCGGCGAAGCTCTCGTGGTAGCCGACCACCGCACCGTTCGAGCTGGAGCGGCCGAAGGGCAGCGTGCGCAACCGGCCACTGATGTCGGTGTGCCCCCGGTCCTGTTCCAGCAGCGGCGCCCCGCTCGCGTCGGTGAACCTCAGGTGCCAGGGCGCCAGGGTGATCTCCGCACGGAGCGAGCCCGCGTCCAGCAGGATCGTCCCGTCCAGGCTCTCCACCCGCGCCCCGGCGAACTCTCCCGGCGTGACCATGGAGATCGCGGCGGCCGACCGGGTCCGCGCGTCCGCGTCCTGCCCGAGCCGAACCCGGATCACCCCCTCGCCCGCCACGCTCACCTGGACCAGGAGCGTCTCCTCGGCGGAGGTCACCGCCTTCAGGATCACCCCGGCCGCGTCCGAGGCGACCGGTTCCGCCGAGATCAGCGCAGACAGGCCCTCCTCGCCGTGCGACCGGACGGGCAGCTCCGGCGGATCGGCGACGAAGTACTCGTGCGCGACCAGCGGGGGACGGTAAGGCATGGGAACTCCAGCTCTCGGCATCCTGTAGCGGAATTAGTTTTGCGTCCAAACCAACAAACGTCAATGCCTCCACCTGCCCGGCCCCGTCCGGGAGGGGCGCCCTCGAAACGGCCGACGCCGAGGTGACCCCGGAGGCCGGGCCACCCCAGAACGGGCCCGACCCACCGACGGCCCACGGAGCCGCGCGGCTCGCGAGGATCGAGCGTGAAACGGGCTCGACCCACCGACGGCCCACAGAAGCCCGGCAGGGAGGCATACGGCTCGCGCCCATCGGCGGCCCACGACCACGGCTTGAGTCAGGCTCCCCACCTGTGGATAATTAGTTTAGATTCCATCCAAATAAGGGAGTAGCCGGTGGACTGGCCCCGAGGGTTCGGCGGGCTGTGTTACGGCGGGGACTACAACCCCGAGCAGTGGCCGGAGGAGGTCTGGAGGGAGGACGTCGAGCTGATGCGGCGGGCCGGGGTCAACCTGGTCAGCGTCGGGGTCTTCTCCTGGGCACGGCTGGAGCCCGCACCCGGCGTGCACGACTTCGGCTGGCTCGACCGCGTCCTCGACCTGCTGCACACCGGCGGGATCGGGGTCAACCTGGCCACCCCGACCGCCTCACCGCCCCCCTGGTTCGGCCTCGCCCACCCCGACGCCCGCACCGTCACCCCCGGCGGCACCCGGCTCACCCACGGCAGCCGCGACACCTACTGCGTGCACTCCCCCGCCTACCGCGCCGCCTGCGCCGGGATCGCCCGTACGCTCGCCGAGCGCTACCGCGACCACCCGGCGCTTGCCATGTGGCACGTGCACAACGAGTACGGCACCACCTGCCACTGCGACCACGCCGCCGCCGCCTTCAGGATCTGGCTCCAGGCGCGGCACAGCACCCTGGAGGCGCTGAACGACGCCTGGACCACCTCGTTCTGGAGCCAGCACTACTCCGCCTGGGAGCAGATCACCCCGCCCCGCGCCACCCAGTACCTGCCCAACCCCGCCCAGGTCCTGGACTTCCGGCGGTTCGTCTCCGACGCGATGCTCGACCACTTCCGCGAGCAGAAGGCTGTGCTGCGCGAGCTCACCCCGGACGTCCCGATCACCACGAACTTCGTCCTCGGCGACTGGGTCCCGGTGAACCAGCGGCACTGGGCGGCCGAGGTCGACCTGGTGGCCATCGACCACTACCCCTCCGCCGACCCACCTGCCGAGACCGCCTTCGCCGCCGACCTGGCCCGCGGCTGGGCCTCGACTCCGGCACACGGTTCGACCGGTCCGACGCATGACTCAGCCACCGACCCGGCGCACGGCTCAGCCGATCCGACACACAGCTCGGCCGACGACCCGGCGCACGGCTCGGCCTCGCATCCAGCGCACAGCTCAGCCGATCCGACGCGCGACTCGGCCGACGACCCGGCACATCGCCCGGCCACCGGGAAGCCCTGGCTGCTGATGGAGCAGGCGGTGGTCACCTACACCGGCGCCCGGATGCTCGCCAAGCGGCCCGGTGAGATCACCAGGCTGAGCCTGTCGCACATCGCGCGGGGCTCGCGGGGGGCGATGTTCTTCCAGTGGCGGGCCTCCCGGGGCGGCGCCGAACTCTGGCACGCGGGCATGGTGCCGCACGCCGGACCGGACTCCCGGATCTTCCGCGAGGTCTGCGACCTGGGCGCGCTGCTGCCCACCCTGGAGGACGCCTGCGCGGCCCCCGTCGAGGCCGGGGCCGCGATCCTCTGGGACGTCGAGGCGAACTGGGCGCTCCAGGCCCCCGGCCTGCCCTCCACCGAGCTGAACTACACCGAGGCCGTACGCCAGGCGCACCGGGTGCTCTACCGGCACGGCGTCACCGCCGACCTCGTCCACCCCTCCGCCGACCTGTCGGCGTACCCGCTCGTGCTCGTTCCGAGCCTCTACCTCATCTGTGACGCCGACGCCGAGAACCTGCGCCGCTACGTCGCGAGCGGCGGCACCCTGGTGGTCTCCTACCTCAGCGGCGTCGCCGACGAGCACGCCCGCGTCCGCCTCGGCGGCTACCCCGGCGCCCTCCGCGACCTCCTCGGCATCAGAGTCGAGGAGTTCCACCCCCTCCCCCCGGACGTCACCCTCACCCTGTCCGCCCCGCCCCCGAACGGATCCGGCCTGCGCCCGGCCGATCCCGTACCCACCGAGGCCAGAACCTCGGCGCGCATCCCCGACCAGGCCGAACCCCCCACGCGGTCCCACCCCGGAGCCGGCGCCTTCGACCAAGCGGAGACCGGCACCTTCTGGAGCGAGCACGTGCACCTGGAGGGCGCCGAGGCCCTGGCCGTCTACACCGGCCCGCACACCCTGGGCACCCCCCTCTCCGGCCAACCCGCCATCACCCGCCACCCGTACGGCTCCGGCACCGCCCTCTACATCTCCACCCGCCTGACCGACGCCGCCTACGCCCGCCTGCTGGGCCTGTCCCCCGCCCCCGTGGAACTCGTCCGACGCGGCGACTGGCTCTTCGCCATCAACCACGGCGACGAGGAACACGAGGTGGAGGGCCTACGCCTACCTCCCGGCGGTTTCGCCGTGAGGACACGCACCGACCTGGAGTCCTGACGTACGCGAACCGCGCGGCGTCCGGCTGAGGACTCCCGTGTCGAACCACGGGCAACGTCCCGGACCGCCCAACCGTATGAGGCCGGACGGACAACGAGCCGGAGACCTCCGCGGTTCCGCCGTGCTCCTGCGTCACCCGGCCGCCGAGGGGCTCGTGTCCCTGCGCACCACGTCCACCGACACCGTCGGCAACACCGTCGAACAGACCGTGATCCGCGCCTACCGAATCACCCCGCGAAACTGATCTGAGGTCACCCGGCCCGGCTGAGCGACCTGCCCTCAGCCGGGCCGTACGACACACCGGCCGAGGAATACACCGGGCCTTCCTTGCCGGAGACGGCCGGAGACGGCCGGAGACGGCCGGAGACGGCCGGAGACGGCCGGAGACGGCCGGAGACGGCCGGAGACGGCCGGAGACGGCCGGAGACGCGACCCGGCAGGACACTCGATCGGCACCTACGCCGCCGTGGATTCCTGAACTTTCCGGCGCTCGCTTCCAACCCTCGACCCCTCGGCGGAGTTGTTTAGTGCATGGACCGCTACGAGGGGTTCCAGGAATTCGTGTATGCCCGCCAGCAGTCGCTGATGCGGACCGCATACCTGCTCACTGGAGATGCCCACCTTGCCGAAGACCTGTTACAGACGGTCCTCACCAGGGTCGCCTTCCGCTGGCCCAGGATCGCCAGAAACGGCAATGTCGAGGCTTATACCCGCAAGGCGCTGATCAATCAGCACCTGTCATGGCGCAGACGGAAAACCGTTGAATTGCCGAGCGCCACACTGCCCGAACACGGCCGGTCGCACGACGAGTCGACCGTACGCCGCCTGGCCCTGCGTCAGGCACTCGGCAGGCTGACCCCGCGCCAGCGGGCAGTGCTCGTCCTGCGCTTCTTCGAGGATCGCACCGAACACGAGACCGCCCAGCTCATGGGCTGCTCGCTCGGCACGGTCAAGAGCCAGACACACCACGCTCTGTCGCGCCTGCGCGTCCTGGCCCCCGAACTAGCCGACCTGCTCGCCGACGTACCGACGGAGGTGCACCGATGAACCTGCTCCGCGACGAACTACACCGGATCGCCAACGAAGCCCCCCAGATCGATCTGGCCGAACGTGCCCTCAAGGGTGCCAAGCACAGGCGCGCCATCACCCTGGCACTGGCTGTGGCCACCGCCGTGGCGGTGCTGACGGGCGGTATGGTCACCGTGGTCAACGGCGGTCTACGCGACGAAAGACCCATCGTGCTGACGCCTGTCCCCGAGGTCGCCCCCACGTTGCCGAAGAAGGACGTCGGACCGCTGGCCCGCGCCTACACCTACTTCTGCCCGCCTCCCACGATCGACGATACGGACTGTGCCGGCGGCCAATGGCGGGTGGTCACCACCTCCGGAGTGACCTACGAGCTCACCGCCGCCCTGGGCCTTGAGAACACGAACAAGAAGGTCCTGCTCGGCCCGGTGGCGATCACACAGAACGGCCGGCGGATCGCCTACTACAGCGAGAAGCAGCAGACCTTCGAGGTACGCGACCTGCGGAGCGGCCGAATCTGGAAGGCGCCGCTCACGATCTCCAAGAACGGGCTCGCCGGTGAGAACTTTCTACGCCTGTCTCCCAACGGCCTGCACCTGATCTATACGAACTTTGGCGGCAGATCCAAGCCGTACAGCGTCCTGATCGACATGGCGGAAGGCAAGACGACCGCGTTGAACGGCGACTGGTTCCCGGTGAGCGTCGGCGACGGCGGCAGCCCGATCACGCTGGTGAGGCCGTACGACAGAACCACCCGGATCCGGGTCCTGGGCAACGAGCCGATCACCATCAAGGACTTCACCTACCGCTTCAGCGCCCTCGGCCCGGACGGGCGCACCCTGGCCAGAATCGGCTCGACCCGGGGCCGCGATGCCAAACCGACGCCCGAGCGCCTTCGGACGATCGTCACGATCGATGCCATCAGCGGTCGCGAAAACCCCGAGGTGCCGGTCCAGGGCATTCTGGAAGAGCTGATTCCCTCCCACCTGGGCGGCTGGGTGAGCGACACCGAGGTGACTCTGCTCGCCGTACCCGAATTCCCCGGCTCAGGCACGCCAACGCTGTACGCGCTGGACGTCCACACCGGCAAGACCAGACAGCTGCGAACATTCGACTCCGAAATCACCGGTGTCCTGCCGGGACTGGTCGGCTAAACCACATCGAGGGGGCCGGGGACGGCCCCGGTCATCCACCACCGCTGACCTAGGTACACCGCTCCGGCCGCGCGCCGACCTGACAGGCGGCCCCTACGATCACATTGCGATCCTCACCGGCCCCGAAAGGTCGGTGCTGGTTTGACGCCGACAAACTTGAGCACAAAGCTCGCGTTGCGATCCTCACCGACCCCGGAGGGACGGTGCTGGCACGGCGATGTTCAACCGTTGAACCTCTTGGTGCGGTTGGGCTTCAAGCCCTTGGGCCTGCGCCCGCCTTATGAGCGAGGTTGACGACGGCGGTCACCTTGATGCCGAACCGCCCAGCGATCGAAGCGGGCGGCTCGTCCGTCCTGCGGGGGGACCTCAGGTCGACTCAGACGAGGTGTCCGTCCTGTGGTGGGAACCTCACCGTGAACGGAACGCCTTCAGGTCCGAACTGGAAGGCAGGGCAGCTGCTCAATCGTTTCTATCGGGAAGACAGAATGCTGGACGAGGACGTCTTCTTCAATAGATTCGTCGGCGACAACGCGCAGACCGGCGCTCCGCAGCCGCTGCCGAAGATGAAGGATCTCTGCTGGCCGGGAAACATCAACAGGCTGTCCCCGTATTATCTCGGCACTGACAAGTGACCGTACGCCGCCGTGGAGACGCTTCCGTCTCCACGGCGGCTTCCGTTCGACCCCTCAACGACGTGTAACAGGAAACGCAGATGAGTTTTCGCGAAGCCGTGAACCACTACATCGGCCTCATTCAGTCGACCCCCCTGATCGAGGAGGGGCTGAGCTGGACCGTCGTCCGGCCGCTCGGAGAGTCCCTGTCTCTTCCATCCGTGGCCTCACGGCTGATCGGCGGCGGGCGCCCCACCCTGGTGGAGTCCAGCGAGGAATTCGACGAAGAGGCCGAAGCCGTTGAAGGCACGGCCGTCTACCTGGACGAATTCGGCGACTCGATCGGGCTGTACGAACCCGGCGGTTTCAGCTACGCCGCAGCGGTGCCCGTCCTGGAATGGCTCAGCGAGGACGCGCAGGTGTGGCACGTCTCGTGGAACCTCACGGGTAGGAGATTCCTGGAGTACGCGGCCAACGGCCGACGGCTCGCCGTGATCCCCGGATTCGATCCGCGTGCGCTGCACGGCGAGGCCCCCGCGACGCTACAGGATGCGGCGGCGGCGCTGGAAAGCGTGGCCGGCGAGACCTGGATTACGCAAAAGGCGGCCGTCTTGGCGGTCATCGAGGCGCGTACGGGAGCACGTCTGTCACACGGCTGGTTCGACGAGCCCCGTCAGGTGGCCCTGGTCGATCTGCCGTTCAGTGAGGAGACCACCCCTATCGGCCTCTGGCACCATGAACCGGAACTCGACGCGCGACTCCGTCTGATGCCGGAGGAGGACCGCCGGGCGGTCCTCCTCCGGCTGATCGACGTCCTGATCGAACGTTTCGACCTTGACCTGGCCTTCATCGCCCCCGCCGTACGAGCGGCGCACAAGGGGCTGCCCATCGACGCCGGCCTGCTGGAGGAGGTGAAAGCGGAATGGGAGAATCTCGGCCGGCAGTGGACCGGGGCGTTCTATGCCGTCCGGGAGAACGATGAGCCCGGCTGGCGGCGCTGGGTCGCGGCGAACGCGATCCGCCACAGTCTGCGATCACTCAACGAGGGCGCATCCTTCTTCGACGGGCTCACTTACGCCAAGTTCGCCTTGTCGGAGGAGTGGCCTGCCACCACAGACCGGATCCTGGCCGCGACGCACCTCCCGTAAGCACTCCTCCTTGAGCCCGTCAACGGCCAGGCGGGGGCGGACGGCCCGCGCGGTCACGGGGACGCGGCGGGCCGTGGGGTCACAGGGACGCCGATCCCGGCATAGGGGCCAGGTCCTCGACCACGTACTCCCGGATCCGCCATCCGCCATCCTCGGCGACCCCACCTCCCGTGCCGCCGCGCCCCCAACTCCCCGCAGGCGGTGACGCACAACCAGGGACCGCCCGCGGGGCAGACACGACCGCACGACCCCCTCCCCGGAAAGAGGTGTTGCGTCCTCATCGACCCCGGAGGGACGGTGCTGGTCTCCCGGTCGAGCGCGTGCCCTGGACGGTGCGACGCAGGAAGACCTCCGTGCTCGCGTCGAGGTCGGGCCACTCGTTGACATGCCGCTCCCATCCTTCGTCCTCCAGGCGGTCGGCTCGTCCGTCTGGTAAGCGTCCAGGAGTTCCCGGCGCTGCTCGTCAGTCCGCTTGGTTTCGGCACGGGCGCCTCCAATCGGACTACATGTCGTCGGAGATCTCGATCACTTGCAGGTGCTCCTCGATGTGGCGTTGCGGCTCCTCCCACCGGGAGGCGTCGAGGGTGAGGATTGCACCGATCCGAGCGAGGGCTTCGGTGGCGGCCTGAGCGTCCCAGACATCCAGGCCGGTCCTGCTGGTCACGTCGGCCAGGGCGATGCTCTCCTCAGGCCCGTCGAGGGAGGCAACGGTGACACCTGCCATCAGGGACAGGCCGCGCAGTGCGTCGGCTGCCTCAGCCGACTTGTTGTCGAGCATGACCCCGGTGATGGCCAACGCGGGGATGATCATCGGCTGTTCGCCGGCGTCGAATATCTGGATGAGGTTGATCAGCGCGGTATCGCCACGGGTGAGTTCGCCGAGGACGGTCTTGTCGAGGATGAGCGGAGGGATGATCACCCGAGTTTCGCCCTGACGTTGGCGGCCATGCGTTCGGCGCGGGCGACGGCGTCAGGGTCTGCCTGCGCTTTGGTGACGAGTCCACCCCAGGTGGCGCGGGCGCGTCGTTCGCTGCGGACGCGCGCCGCGATGGCCTCGTTGACGTAGGCGGACAGGGAGCGGGCGTCACCGCCTTCTACCTGCTGTTCGGCGTAGTCGATCAGGTCGGTGTCCACCGTGACGGTGACGGCTCGTTTCCTCATACTCGGATCATATAATCGACATAAGATAACTGGCCGGGGAACGAGCCAAAAGGGCGCGGACCGTGTGGTCCGCACCCGCGGTGTCTTCGTCGTGCTACAGCTCCAGGACCCCGTCTCGCAACCGCCATCCTTCGGCGGCCGGTAGATGATCGCCTTCGGGCTCGCACCCGTGGGGGCACGCCAGGCCCTGTCTCCTGATCAACGACAGTGATTTTTTCAGCGTGCCAGTGTCTCCCGAATCCACTCGCTCAGGCCAGCCCTCACAGGTTCGCGCCGTGCCGCGATCTCCACGTGCAGCTCGCGGAGTTGGAGGCGTACTCGGTCGGACTGGACTTGACCGGCCGTGCTCCGGCCGCGTGTTCAAACCGCTTCGGCGTCGTGGCCGGCGGCGATCACATCAATGTGATGGGCTAGTTCGAAATCCTTAGCCGTGAGGCGGTTTCCGGCGTCGTGAGTGGTGATCGCGAATCGGATCCGCTGCCAGGTGATGTGAATGTCAGGGTGATGGCCGACCTCGCGAGCCTTGGCCGCGACATACATGGCCAGATGCACGCACTCATGATAGTCGTGCTTGAACGTCCGGGTTATGGCCTGCTCCTCACGTTCCCATCCCGGTAGCTCCGCCAGATGGGCGATGATCTGCTCTTCGGACAGCGAGTGAGGGGTCATCGGCGCCTCCGCGTTGCGGTCAGTTGAACTGAGAAAAGATCTCTGCCAGTCGATATACCTGCCCAGACGGTCGCATGGCGAGGGAATTCCTTAGTTGATGCGGGAGAAACGGTGCCTGCCAGTCGGACGTTGATCGGCAATGTTTGAGTGCAATTGCGGTGGTCAGGCTGACCGATCTCCTGCCGTCAGCGCGTGTAGTTCGCGGGCAGCGGGCAAACTCCGAGCCCCCTCGGGCAGTGCGGTCACGATCTCTCGCACGATCTTGCGCCGGGCGGCTGTAACCGGAAGAGATGCCGTGATGTCGAGAGCATGACCGAGCCCTTCGGTCACATCTCGATCTTGGACCAGTCCCCATGCCTGGAGGAGGCCGATGTTGGCCCTTCCTCCGGCCTTCTCGCGCGGGCACGCTGCGAGTGCCTGCGCCAGTATGGGCATTGCCGCCTTGCCGTCCCCCAGCATGGTGAGTACGAAAGCCTCGGCGTACTGGACCCCCTCCGGGGGCATGCCCCACACAGAGATGTGGTCGCTGGTCACGAGGGCGGGAAGACGCTCGTAGACACCTCTGAAATCGTTGAGGACCTCGTGAGCGAGGTCTGTCCGTGTATCTGTGGCGAGGATGCGGCTACGGGTTTTCAGCGCTTCGGCCAAGCCGAGGCATGGACGGCCATTGGCAAGATGTACGGCCTCCTCGATCAGGGTGTCCGTAGCGGGTCCAAGGCGACGTAGATAGAACGATTGGGAGGCTTCGCTGGCACGGACCCAGACCCGCAGATCGAGGTCACCCGAGGCGTCGGCGGCCAAGCGAGCCGCACGCCATGAACGCCAGCACGCGCGAGGGCTGGAGCTTTCGGCCAGGTCGAGTGCCATGAACGCCGCCAGGTGAGCGTAGACGCGCAGCAACGTGGCCCGGTCGGTCAGGGGCTGGGAGTGCGTCAGGGCTTGGTCCAGGTCGCGGATGTCACCCGCCAGGTCAGCGATCCTGGCACCTGGTGGTTCGGTCCACACACTCTGCGCGTAATCCCACGCGATCTGCTCCCAGTCGTTCACGCTGTCATCGGCCGCCTGACCCGTGATCCGCCCCAGGCCCGCGTGAAGAGCATCTACGGCGGAAGCGGGGATGCCGACCCCGGCACCCATCATCGTCAAAAGCTGGAGAAGAGTACGACGCTCCACATCATCCTCATTACGCACTGAGGGCTTTGTATCGAGCTTACTTCCCCGGAACCGGTCGATTTCCATAATGAGGGCGTGGAGCGCCACAAGCTGCCCATTAGCCCCTAATGCCATATCAATCGCCCGGACACTGGCGGCGTCCGGGCGCGATGCGGCCCGTTCCCATGCAGAGATCATCGTGTGGTCCACGTGGACTATTTCGGCGAGGTCACGCTGCGACAAATGGGCATTATCCCGCCATTGGCGCATGGTGGCACCAAGCAAGTGCCACGGGGAATCGGCTGGATTAACCGGTTGGGGCGTACGCGGCATGCCGTACTCCAAGGTTGGGGGACGTTGGGGGATATACGTCATCCCCCTACGAACCTCTTGGATATCTCGTTTGGTCGATCCCACTATTACATCGACGCGGCAACGAGCCCCGTGAAATGACGGACCCGCCACCGGTAGCCGACACCGGGACGGGCCCTTGATCAGGAAAGGAGTCCTGACCTGATGCATAACCCTAGTGCTCCGGTTCTCGACCGGGCTATGGCGAGCCGCTGCGGCTGTTTCGCTGAAAGTCCGCCGCTGCCGATGGGGTGCGCCGTCTGCGGGCACGCACCGTACGCGCATGGCTGCCCCGACCAGGCCGCCGACCACGAGTACACGCAACCGTCCGGCGAGCTGATGGCCGAGCGCCTCGATGTGCGCCGCCGACTCGGCCTGGGCCGTACCCTGCCGACCTTCGAGCCTGCCCGCGGGGTCACCACGCAACTCGCTCCGGTCGTGCCCGCACCCCGCCAGGCCGAGCGCGAGACTCCATCGGCCCGCACCCGGCCCGCCGGGCGTACAGACGCGCGCCGCCCGGTGATGCCCGGCGCAGGCCCCCCGCACCGACCGGTCGAGACACACGAAGATCGCGTGGCCCGCCTGGCGCTCGCCCGGGATTCGCTCACCCGGCGGCGAGCCCTGATCGCGGCACGCGCCTCCGAACACCCGCCCCAGAACGCGGGCCGCCAGCCGCAGCACCCACGACCCGCTGAACCTGCCGTCCCACCGCCGCACACCAACCCGGACCATCGCAAGCACGTCACGCCCCTGGTCCAGCGGACGCTCACTGTCCTATCGGACATCCCCGGCACCGAAGACCAGCGCCCGACCTACCAAGTTCTCCGGCCGAGGCTCACCGTCGCTCCCGGCCGGGACCGCTCACCGGACACTCCTTCGTCCTGGCGACACCACCCGTACCGCCAGAGGGTCGCGGCGTGAGCGCGAGCCCGGAGCGGGGCGACACCCCCGCGTGCAGTTGCGGTGGCCAACCTGCCTCCCCGGTGACCGCCGCGCCGCCGACCGCCGTGGAGTACGCCCAGGATCTGGCCGCCGTACTGGCCGAGGTTCACCACATCCGCGCGGACGTCCACGAACTCTCCTCCGGCAACGCCATCGTGTCCGTCCACCACGGGCTGCTGGCCTACACCGACGGTGAGCGGTTCTGGTGGACCAGTCCCGAACTCAACCGCGCCGGCAGCCCGCTGCTCAGCTCCGAGCTGACACTGCTCGCGGCTGCCGGGCAGCTCGCCGAGCACCACGCCATCCTGCGCACCAAAGACGTGGCCGATGTGCTGCGCAACGGACTGCCGCTGCTGGCCGACGTGATCCTGGCCGAGCATGTTGACCCTTGCTGACCTCGACGCGGCCCGAGCCGCCCAGCAGGTCCAACAGCACGCACCTGACTGGTTCGTCATCTGGAGCCTGCGCCACCGCCGCCTCGAAGCCTGGCAATGCGCCAACCCCAACGAGTGCCGCATCGTCTGCGCGAGCAGCGCCACCGCCCTGTGGGACCTCATGCAACAGGCAGAACTCGACCTCTGGCAGACCTCACCACCCGCCCCCGCGCCTCCCACACCCGGCGCGGCCAGCCGTCCGGACCCATCACTCTCCGCAGCCCCGGGGCCGCACCCCTCGCCGTCGGAGGGGAGCCAACCGTGATCCCTCACCCTGACATCCCGGCGGGCGAGCGGCTGAACGCCACCAGGTGGCACCCCGGCGCCGTCGCCGCCCTCAAGCACCTGCGCACCGAGCTACACACCCACCGCATCTACCCGACCATCTCCTACGACCAGGGCCGGCCCCGCCTCGTGATCAACGCCGACCTGACCGTGTGGGCCGACCAGGCGGGCACGGTCTTCTGCTGGGGCGTCTGCTTCCTCGAAGAGCCCGCAGAGCAGGCACCGACAGACGACCTACCGCAGGCCGCGCGCCGCATCGCCGGATGCCTCGGGGAGCACTACGCCGAACCGACAGACCCACCCTGAACCGCGCGGCGGCACGGCGATCCCACCTTCCGTGCCGCCGCGCCCCCGACTCCCCGCGGGCGGTGGCGCACAACCAGGGACCGCCCGCGGGGCAGACAAACCGCACGACCCTCTACCCAGAAAGATGTGTCGCGCCCCTCACCGCCCCGAAGGGCCAGTGCTGGAACACGGCCAACAACCTCCCGCGATCCTCACCGACCTCGGAGGGCCGGTGCTGGTACGGGGCAGCCGATCAAAGATCGCTTTGAGAGGGCGTTTTGAGGGGGTATGAGTGATTGATGCCTGCATATCTGTAGGAGTAGCGTCCGGAAAATCGGTGGACGGCGTCGTTATGGTGCTCGTATGGCGATGGTGGATGTTGACCGTTTTGTTGCCGAAGGGTTCGTCAAGCTGGAGGCGGCCGTACCCCGGGAGATCGGGGACGCGGCCAGGGCGCTGGTATGGCAGCAGATCGGCCTGTCGCCTGACGACCCCTCTGGCTGGCGGCAGCCCGTGGTATGGGCCGCCGACCTGACCGGCCACGGACCCTTCGGTGAGCTCGTGGGCAGTCCGCGGCTGCGTGAGGCGTTGGACGAGGTGGCCGGTCCCGGTGGGTGGGTGCCGCCTGGGGCCATCGGCAACATGCCGATCCGCTTCCCCGGTGTGGCGCCGGTCGACGATCGGGGCTGGCACATCGACGCCTCCGTGGCCCGGCCCGACGGCTCGTGGGCCGTGTCGGGACGGCCGGAGACGATGTTGCTGCTGGTGTTGCTGTCAGAGGTAGGGGACGACGACGCGCCGACCCGCATCAGGGTGGGCTCGCATCGGGACGCCGCCGGGGTGCTGGGTGAGCAGGTGCTCGACCCGTTCGAGGCCGGGCCGCTACTGGATGCGGCTTCCAAGGACAGGCCGACGGCGTACGCGACCGGGCAGCCGGGCGACATGTACCTGGTTCACCCGCTGACCGTGCACGCGGCCGACGAGCACCGGGGGACGCGACCGCGTTTCATGGCCCAGACGCCGGTGTTCCTGACCGCGCCGGTCGCGCCGGGCAAGGGTAACGCCCTGGCACGCGCCGTACTGTAGTAAGCGCCCGCATCTCAACGGGAGACGGCTTCCGTCCGTCTGAGCCTGGGTGGCGGGCGCCTACCCGCGATGGTTCGCTCGGGGCAGTGTGAACAGCCCGAGCTCGGGTTCAACGAGCACTCCCCGGCCAACCAGGCGTTCAAGCCTGGCTGGATCTCGTACGGCGCGGCGAGTGGCTGTTCGCGATCAACCACGGCGACGAGGAACAGCAGGTGGAGGCCCTGCGCCTGCCCCTGGCGGTTTCGCCGTACGGAGAACGGGCCGCGAAGGCGGTGACCCGAGACCCTGATCCGGAGGACACCCGTTCCCCGTCAGAGAGCCTCTTCCGCACCCCGCAGGGCCGCGACGGTCAGGTCCCCAAGGGAGGTCAGCTCGTACCCGCCTTCCTGGATCACCACGGTCGGGGCGAGGGCGGCGATCCGGCGGCAGGCCTGCCCGTAGCCGTCGGCGGTGACCCTGAGCGGGCTCTCCGGATCGGCGACGGCGGCGTCCAGACCGAGTGAGAGCACAAGGGCCTCGGCACGGACCTCCTCGCAGAGGGCGTCGATCGCGGCGAGCCAGCCCTCGTCACCCGTTCCCGGGGCCAGCGGCAGGTTCCGGTTGGCTCCCCGGCCCGGGCCGCCGCCCCGCTCGTCGGCGAATCCCGCGTAGTGCGGGAACCAGCCTGCCCCCGGATCGACGTGCACGGAGCCGTACCAGACGTCGGCCCTGTCGTAGAAGATCGCCTGCGTGCCGTTACCGTGGTGGGCGTCGATGTCGACGATCGCCACGCGCTCCGCGCCGGCCGCCCGCAGGGCTTCGGCGGCGATGGCGGCGTTGTTCAGGTAGCAGGATCCGCCGAACGCGTCGCGGGTCGCGTGGTGACCCGGCGGGCGGCAGAGCCCGTACGCGACGGGAGCCCCCTCGGCGACCAGGTCGGCGGCCGTGAGGGCCACGTCCACGGCCGCGCGGATCGCCGCCCAGCTGCCCGGCCCGATCAGCGTCATCGTGTCGTAGCAGTAGCGCCCCGTCCTGCCGTGCGGAGCGTTCGGCTCGCGGACCGGCAGCCCCCCGAGCATGCCCTCGGTCGGGAAGACGTAGGGGACGACACGGTCGCGACCGTACTCGGACGGGTATCCGGCCTTCTCCCACGCGGTCCAGATCGTCGCCAGGTGATCGAGCAGCTCGGGACCGTGCACCGCGCGGAGCACGGAGTCGTCGTGCGCGACGGCGGAGACGATCGGCGCACCGGCCGCGGCCAGCGCGTCCCGGATGACCACTGCCCGTTCGGGCAGCTCGGTTCCGGCGTCCTTGACACCGAGCCACACCTCGCCTGCGGGCTCGTGACGCAGGCAGGCCGGGTCCCAGACCACCGGGATTTTTAAGTTATTTGTCATAGATCATCCCTATTTGATCGGATACCATCCTGGCATGTCGCGCCTAGCTGATCTTCAAGTAGTCCTTGGCCCGTACCCGTCAGGGCGGACCGGTTCCGTGCTCGACGTGCCAGGTTGCGGGCTCGGCCATGCCACCGTCCGGCGGGACGAGGAGCCACCGCCCGTGGGGCGCGGGATCGCCAGGACCGGCGTCACGGTGCTCGACCCGGGTGGTGACCTGTTCACCTCGCCCGTGCCGATGGGCGGCGCGATCCTGAACGGAGCAGGTGAGTGCACCGGCTTCATCACGGGCCAGGAGTGGGGGCTCGCCGAGTCGCCGATCTTCCTGACCTCGACGATGCAGCTCGGCCGGGTGTATGACGCCGCCTGCGAGCTGCTCATGGAGGAGCAGCCCGCGATCGGCTCCGACGATGTGATCATTCCGATCGTCGCGGAGTGCGACGACAGCTTCCTCAACGACACCCGCCGCATGCAGGTGACCAAGGACGACGTCCGGGCCGCCCTCGCCGAGGCACGCGCCTCGGCGGGCGGCACGCGATTCGCCGAGGGTGCGGTCGGCGCGGGTACCGGGATGAGCTGCCTCGGCTACAAGGGCGGCATCGGCACGGCCTCCCGGGTGCTGCCCGACGGCCACACGGTCGGAGTCCTCACGATGACCAACTTCGGGGAACGCGGCAGGCTGACGGTCGCGGGCGTCCCCGCTGGGCGCCTGCTGCCCGACCCCACCGCGCCGGGTGAGCCGATCGCGCCGCCCGCCGGCTCGTGCATCGTGGTCGTGCTCACCGACGCGCCGCTCGACTCGGCCGCCTGCCGCAGGCTCGCCAAGCGCGCGGGACTGGGCCTGGCCCGCACCGGCAGCACCGCGCACCACGCGAGCGGCGAGATCTTCCTCGCGCTCGCCACCGGCCTGCGTGTCCCGCGCGGAACCGCGCCGGCGCACGCCCCGCTGGGTGGCAGGGCGCTCGATCCCTACTTCGCGGCAGTCGTCGACGCCACCGAGGAGGCGGTGCTCAACAGCCTGCTCCAGGCCGAGACGGTCACCGGCCGCGACGGGAACACCTCCCACGCGCTGCCCGCCGGGGAACTGGTCAAACTGCTCGGCTGAAACGGGCCGCGCGCCCGTGCCGGACCGGCGGACACCGTACCCCTGTGCCGGGCCGGCGGATCCGGCACAGGGGTACGGCCGCCCAGCGCACGGCCGCTCCGAGGTCACGCCGACGGCTCCGTCACGGCGGGCGGCGCGACGGCCGGCTCGGCGGGGGACGTGACGTGATGGCAGGCGGCCCGGTGCACGTCCCGGCCAGCGGGCAGGATCGGCAGATCCGTGCCGAGGCACAGGTCCAGATGCCCGGCCCGCTCGGCCTCGCCCGAGGCGACGACGGGGCAGCGCGGATGGAACCGGCAGCCCGCGGGGACCCGTGTGGGGTCCGGTGGCTCCCCGGTCAGCACCGTGGCGGCCGTCCCCGACTCGGGCAGCACCGAGACCAGCGCGCGCGTGTAGGGATGCCGGGGATCGCCCAGCACATCCTCGACCGGCCCCGACTCGACGATCCGGCCGAGGTACATCACCGCGATCCGGTCGGCGATGTTCCAGGCCAGCCCGAGGTCGTGCGTGACGACCAAGGCGGCGAGGCCGAGGTCGTCGCGCAGCCGCAGCAGCAGTCCGAGGATCTCCCCGCGCACGGAGGCGTCGAGCGAGGCGACGGGCTCGTCGGCGATCAGGATGCGGGGCTCCAGCACCAGCGCGCCCGCGATGACCACGCGTTGCCGCTGCCCGCCGGACAGCTCATGCGGGTAGCGCCGGAAGAACCGCTCCGGCGGCCTGAGCCCGCACCGCGCCAGGGCCGCCGCCACCCGCTCCGCCTCCTCCCCGATCCGATGGATCCGCAGCCCCTCGGCCACCGCCTCGTAGACGGTGTGACGCGGGTTCAACGCCCCGGTCGGGTCCTGGAGCACGAGCTGCGCCGAGCGCCGGTAGCGCTTCAGCGCCCTGCTGGAGTACAGCAGCGGCCTCCCTTCGAACAGCACCTGCCCGCCGGTGGGCCGCTCCAGCCCGAGCAGACCGCGCGCGAGGGTGGTCTTCCCGCAGCCGGACTCCCCCACCAGCGCGACGATCTCGCCGGGGGCGACGTCCAGCTCGACGCCGTCCACGGCCCGGGAGGCGCCACGGCCTCCGCCGTGCGCGGGGTAGTGCACGCGCAACCCCTGGGCGGTGAGCACCGGCTCCTCGCCGGGTCCGGAGTGCGTCATACGGGTGCCTCCTCGGATCGGGCGGACGCCACGGGGCGTACGCGGACACAGGCCGCGCTGCGGAAGGGGTCCACCCGCCACAGGGCGAGGTCGTCGGTCGCGCATTCGGGGAGGGCGACCGGGCAGCGCGGGTGGAAGGCGCAGCCGCCGGGCAGCAGGGCGGGGTCTGGCGGGTCGCCCGCGAGACCGCGCGGGTTGCGGCGCGACCGGGGATCGCCGATCACCGGGAAGGCGGCGGCGAGCGCCTCGCTGTACGGGTGGCGGGGGTCGGTGAAGACCTCGGCGGCGGGGCCGTTCTCGACTACCCGGCCCGCGTACATGACGGCCAGGTCGTCGCAGACCGACGACAACACCGACAGGTCGTGGCTGATCATGACGAGCCCGAGGCCCCGAGAGGCCACCAGATCCTGGAGAAGCGTCAGCACCTGGGCCTGGATCATCACATCCAGCGCGGTCGTCGGCTCGTCCGCGATGATCAGGCGTGGTGAGCACGCCAGTGCCATGGCGATCATCACCCGCTGCCGCTGCCCGCCGGAGAGCTCGTGCGGATGGGCGTTCGCCCGCGCGGCGGGCAGGCCCACCTGCTCCAGCAGTTCGCCGACCCTGCGGCGCGCGGCGGCCTCGGTCGCCTTCTCGTGCAGCAGGATCGGCTCGGCGATCTGCCCGCCGATCCGCTGGACCGGATTGAGCGAGTGCATCGCGCCCTGGAAGACGATCGACGCCCCGGCCCAGCGGACGGCCCGCAGCCTGCCCCAGGACATCTCCAGTATGTCCTCGCCCTCGAACAGGATCCGGCCGGTGGCCGTCGCGGTCTTCGGCAGCAGCCGGAGCACCGCGCCCACCAGCGTGGACTTTCCGCAGCCCGACTCCCCGGCTATGCCGAGGCTCCTGCCGGGGGCGACCGAGAGGTCCACCCCTCGCAGGGCGGGCACCTCGTAGGAAGCGGTCCGGTAGGTGACCGTGAGGTCGGAGATCTCCAGCATCAGCGCTCCCGGAGGGCGGGGTTGAGCACGGACTCCAGGGCACGGCCGCACAGGGTGAAGGCGAGGACTATCGCGACGATCCCGAGACCCGGGGCCAGCAGCCACCACGGGTTGCCCGCCGACACCGCACCCGCGTCGAAGGCCTGCTCCAGCACGGTTCCCCAGGAGATGCGGATCGGGTCGCCCAGGCCGAGGAACGACAGCGTGCTCTCGGAGAGGATCGCGATCGCCACCGTGAGGATGGTGTTGGCGAAGACCATCGGCATGACGTTCGGCAGCACGTGCCGGGACATCTGGTGCCAGTGCCCGGCCCCGAGCGCCCGCGCCCGCTCAAGGTAGGGGCGGGACTCGACGGCGAGGGTCTGCGCCCAGATGAGCCGGGCGGTGCCCGGCCAGGAAGTCAGGCCGATGACCACGACCGTGGTGGTCAGCGACGGGCCGAGGATCGTCTGGAGCACGATCGCCAGCGGCAGGAACGGTATGACCAGGAACCAGTCGGTCAGCCGCATCAGCCCGGCTCCGGACGCGCCGCGGAAGTGCCCGGCGAGGACCCCGACGACCGTCCCGATCACCATGGACAGGACTGTCGCGAGCAGCCCGACGAGCAGGGAGATCCGGCTGCCCCAGATCACCAGCGTGAGCACCGAGCGGCCGGACTTGTCGGTGCCGAACGGGTAGTCCAGGCTCGGACCCGCGTTGCCCGGCCCGTCCGCCCGGGTGACGTCCAGGCCCGACTCGGCGGCCAGGATCGGGGCCAGCAACGCCACGGCCGCGAAGACCACGAGGATCACCAGGCCCGCCATCCCCGCCCGTTCGGCGCGGAACATCCGCCAGCCGGCGGCGGCGGAGGCCCGCCGCTGGGCGAACGCGAGCGCGCGTGCCGAGGTCATGGGCGCCTCACTCTCGGATCGAAGACGGTGAGCAGCACGTCGGACAGCAGGTTGGCGACGATCACCGAGACGGAGAACACCAGGAAGGTGCCCTGGAGGACCGGGAAGTCCGGAGTGCTGAGGGCGTCGTACGACAGCTGCCCGAGCCCCGGCCAGGAGAAGATCCGCTCCACGGTGACGGCACCGGAGATGATGAAGCCGATGTTGAGGAAGATCAGCGTCATCGTCGGCAGGAGCGCGTTGGGCACCGCGTGGCGGCGGCGCACCAGGTCGTCGCGGAGTCCCTTGGCCCGTGCGGTGGTCAGGTAGTCGGCGCCCATCTCGTCCAGCAGGGACGAGCGCATGACCATGCTGTACTGCGCGAGATAGGTGAAGGTCATCGCCAGGACCGGAAGCGTGAGGTGCCACGCCACGTCCACGAAGCCCTCGACGGACAGCCCCTTCACCCCGTGGCTGATCATGTTGCCGGTCGGGAAGAAGTCGCCGAACGCGACGAGCAGCACCAGCCCCAGCCAGAACGTCGGCACCGCGTAGAGCGCGTTCGACAGCAGGTCGGTGACCCGGTCGAACCGGCCGCCGCGCCACCAGGCGCCCCGGATGCCGATCCAGATGCCGATCACCGCGGCGAGCAGCGTGGACAGCCCGACCAGCAGCACCGTCGGCCAGAAACGCTCGGCGACGAGCTGCGACACCGGCGCGTGGTGCTGCCAGGAGATGCCGAGGTCGCCCCGGGCGGTGTTCTCCAGATAGGAGAGGAACTGCCGCCACAGGGGCTGGTCGAGACCGAAGCTCCGGCGCATCTCGGCCAGCTGTTCGGGCGGGATGGCTCGGTTCCTGGTCAGGTTCCGTGCCGGGTCGCCGGGCAGGACCCGGAACAGGAAGAAATTGAAGACCAGCACGAAGCCGAGCGTGAGCAGCGCGCCCACGACCTTGGTGCGGATCGTACGGAACAGGCCCCCGCCGCGGCCAGTGGTCTCCGCCACGGCCTCGGGGTCTTCGAGGAGGAGCGCCATCGGCTACTCTCGCTCGTCCGCGGTGCTCGTACGACGGCGCCGCAGCACCACGTACCCGACCGCGGCCGTGGCCACGACGGCCACCGCTCCGCCCGCGAACAGGCCCAGGCTCGGGCCCTGGCTCTTTGCCGCGGCCTCGGCACCGACCGGCGCGACGGTCCGGTAGCTCCACTGGGCCGACGGCTGGAACAGCAGCGGACCGCCGGGCTGCGGCATCGCGACCAGACCGGTGAACCGGTCGCTGCGGTAGGCCTGCAGAGTGTCGTAGTAGTACGTCACCGCGTAGGGGGCGTCGTCGTAGACGAGCTTCTGCATCTGTTTGACCAGGTCGGCCCGCTTGACGGGGTCCAGCTCGACCTTCTGCCGTTCGTAGAGGGCGTCATAGTCCTTGTTGCAGTAGAAGCTGTCGGACAGGCCCGCGGAGTACTCGCCGGGCTCACCGCTGGAGCGCTGCCCGCAGGTGAACGTGGACAGTTGGAAGTCCGGGTCCGGCTCGACGCCCCAGCCCCACTCGAACATGTCGAACTCGCCGTTGCCGACGACCTCGCCGAGCTTGGCCTCGGCCATCACCCTGAGATCCACCTGGATGCCGAGCTGCTTGAGCCAGCCCTGCACGTACTGGCCGACCTGCTGGGACTCGGCCTGCTCCTGCCGGGCGAAGAACCGCAACCTCAGCTTCGTCCGGCCGTCGGGGGTGTGCCGGATCCCGTCGGAACCGCGCTTGTAGCCCGCCGCGTCGAGGTCGGCGTTGGCTCGGGCGATGTCGAACGTCTGGACGGTCGCGCCCGGGTCGTAGTGGAAGGTGGTCCAGGTCTGCGGGATGACCGAGCTCCCCGGCCGCCCGTAGCCGCCGATGACCTTGTCGACGAGGGTCTGACGATCCATGGCGCGGGAGACGGCCCGGCGCACCACCGGGTCCTTGAGTGCCGGGTTGCCGTCCCCGATGGGCTTGCCGTCGACGGTGGCCGCGCCGACGTTGAAGGCGACCTCGTTGAAGCTGCCGGAGTCGCCGCGCACCGAAGTGATGCCGGGTGTGTTCCTCAGCGTCTCGTACAGGGCGCTGGAGAGGTCGTTCGCGAAGTCGATCTCGCCGTTCCTGAGCGCCTTGACCTCGGCGTCGGTGTTGTTGAAGACCCGGAAGACCAGCGCGTCGACCTTCGGGGCGCCGCCCCAGTAGTTCTTGTTGGCGCGAAACTCGACGTACTGGCCGACCGACCGCTCTGTCAGGACGAACGGGCCGGAGCCGACCGCGTTCTCGTTCTTGAAGCTTGCGACGGATGTGCCGGCGATGTCCTTCCAGACGTGCTCGGGCAGGATCGGCACGATCAGCCGGTTCATGATCGAGCCAGGCTTGGTGACCTTGATCACGAGGGTCTGCGGGTCGGGCGCCGACGCCTCCTTCATCAGCGCGGTGTAGTTGCCGTAGTTCGTCTGCTCGGTCTCGCCGTTGATGATCCGGTTGAAGGTGTAGGCGGCGTCGGCGGCCGTCAGCGGAACGCCGTCGGACCACGTCACCCCCTTGCGGATCCGGTAGGTCCAGGTGAGGCCGTCGGGGGAGCTGGACCAGGACTCGGCCAACCGCGGGGTGGGCGTCCCGTCCTTGGCGGAGTAGTCCATGAGCTGGTCGTACATGACTCCGGTCAGCTCGTAGAAGTTGCTCTGCACGCCGACGAACGGGTTGAGCGAGTCGATGTCCTCGGTCATGCCGACTGTGAAACTGATCTTCGGCTGGGGGGACGGGGTCGCGGCGAGGGCCGCCGCGGGCAGCAGGGCGAGCGTGCCGGCCGCGGCGGCGGCCAGCAGGCGATGAGGGGCGTTCCGCATGGTTCTCCTGAGGTCTTGCTGATTAGTCACTCAGTAATTAATGTGCTTTGCCCTCTGCCGGACAGGCCCCGCGATGGGCTACCGTCCCGGGCATGCAAAGCCGCTCCGCTGACCCGTACGCCTGGATGCGTGACCATAAAAGCCCAGCTCTCTATAGGCACCTCCAGGCGGAGCGGGCCATGTACGACCAACAGACCGAACACCTCCACTCCCTCCGTGACGTGCTCCTCAGGGAGCTGTCCAGCCGCACACTCCTGAGTGACAAGTCAGTAGCCTGGCGATATGGGGGCTCTTTCTACTACACAAGGACGGTGCCGGGAAGAGACTTCGAGCAGCTGTGTCGTTTCCGCAGCCTTAACTCTCCGGTCGACGTACTGCTGGACGAGAACGAGCTGCCGTCCGTTCCGGGGGGATTTCTCGCTCTGGGGGTGCGCGAGGTCAGCCCGGATGGCTCGATGCTCGCCTACTCGGTCGACGTCACCGGGGACGAGGTCTACGAGCTGCGCGTCCGCGACCTGACAGGCGGAGAGGACCTTCCGCTCCGCATCCCGCGGACCTACTACGGCGCGGCCTGGTCGGCGGACTCGGACGTGTTGTTCTACGTCGTCCACGACGAGCTCTACCGGCCGTTCCAGGTCTGGCGGCACCGGATCGGCGATGGCCAGAACGTCCCGGACGTGCTGGTCTTCCAGGAGGACGACGCCCGGTTCGAGATCACGGTGCGGGCCACCCGGTCGGGCGAGTACATCCTCATCGAGGCCGCCAGCCGCGACACCACGGAGACGCTGCTGATCCCGGCGAGCGCCCCGGAGGCCCCGCCGCAGGTGGTCCGGCCGCGCCGGCGCGGCATCGAATACTCCGTGGAGCACGGCGGCGACCGGTTCTACCTGGTGACCAACGACGACGCGGAGGAGTTCCGGCTGGTCGAGGGGACCGGCCAGGAGGTAATCGCCGGATCGGCGGACACCAGGATCGTGCGATGCGACGCGTTCGCGCGACATCTGGTGGTGACCGAGCGGCACGGCGGCACGACCCGGCTGCGCGTCGTGGACCGGGAGACCGGCGTTCAGCGGCTGGTCACCGTGCCCGAGCACATGGCGCTCGACCTCGGCGTGAACGCGGAGTACCCCGCGACCGAGGTGGTCGTCCAGGTGCAGTCACTGATCGATCCGCCCGCCTGGCACGCCGTCGACCTGGACACCGGGGAATGGCGGCTGCTCAAACGTCAGGAGGTGCCCGGCCACGCCCCCTCCGCCTACGTCACCGAGCGGGTCCACGCCAGGGCTGCCGACGGGACGCCGATCCCCGTCACGCTCGCCTACCGCCGGGGACTGGAGCGCGACGGTACCGCCCCCTGCCTCCTCAACGGCTACGGCGCCTACGAGTCCTGTTTCTGGCCGGAGTTCGAGCCGGGCATCCCCAGCCTGCTCGACCGCGGGTTCGTCTACGCCATCGCGCACGTCAGAGGCGGTGGCGAGGGTGGCAGGACCTGGTGGTCGCAGGGACGGCTCGGTGCGAAGGCCAACACGTTCACCGACTACCTGGCCGTGGCGGACATGCTCACCGCGAACGGCTGGGCCGGGCCGATCGTCACCCGAGGGCTCTCGGCCGGGGGGCTCCTGCAGGGCGCGGTGTACTCCCAGGCGCCCGGCCGGTGGCGGGCTGTGATCGCCGAGGTCCCCTTCGTCGACTGCCTGACCACGATGCTGGATCCGACGATCCCCCTGACGATCAACGAGTGGGACGAGTGGGGCGACCCTCGGGAGCCGGACGCCCACGCCTGGATCCTGGCCTACAGCCCGTACGACAACGTCCCTCCGGATCCGCGCCCCGACCTGCTGGTCACCGGCAGCCTCCACGATCCCCGGGTGGGGGTGCACGAGCCCGCCAAATGGGTCGCGAAGCTGCGTGCGACCGGCGGTGGCCGAGTGCTCTTCCGCGCGGAGACCGGTGCCGGAGCCCATACCGGCCCGGCCGGGCGGGAGTCCCGCCACCGCTACGAGGCCGAGATCCTCGCGTTCGTGATCGACGCCGTCGGGGGCGGGAATTGAGTACCGTGTCGCGGGTGGCCCGCAAACGACCCGAAGCCCGGCGTGAGGAGATCCTGGCCGCCGCGATGGCCGAGGTGCTTGAGCGGGGCCTGGCCAGTGTCCGGGTGGCGGACGTGGCGGCCCGCCTGGACATCAGCCAGGCGCTGGTCTTCTATCACTTCGAGACCAAGGAACGCCTGGTCACCGAGGTGTTCATCTACGCCGCGCAGCAGGACCTGGCGCAGTTGGCGGCCATCCACACCCGATCCGCCGGGGCACCGGAGCGCCTGCGCGCGGCCCTGCGGCTGTACGCGCCGTCCGGCACGGCGCCCGGCTGGGTGCTGTGGATCGACGGGTGGTCGGCGTCGCTACGGGTGCCCGAGCTCCGCAAAATCCTGCGCGAGCTCGACAGCCGCTGGCGCGAGGTGATCGCGGACCTCATCGCCGAGGGTGTCTCGGCCGGGGAGTTCCGGTGCGACGATCCCGAGGGAGCGGCGGGACGGATCACCGCGTTCCTCGACGGCCTATCCGTGCAGATGGTCGTCCGGCAGCGCAGCATCACCAAGAAGCAGGCGATGACCTGGCTGTCGCGGGCCGTCGAGGACGAGCTGGGACTGGCCGGATTCTCGCTGGCCTGACTGGCTACTCCGATATCCGGGCAGCTCCCACCGGCCTGACCCGGTCCGAGGGGCCCCTCCTCCCCCGCGGGAGGTCACGGACAGTCGAATCTCGGGCCTGAGCCGCCACTCCCTGATCCAAACGCCCCCGGACTGAGCGACTGCCCACCGATCTGAGCTGATTCTTCCGTTGACGCGGGTTCGGAGTAGTCCCTAGATTGAGACACAGTCGATCGATCGATCGATCGAAAGTCTCTGAGGATGTGCCAGTGACTGTCAGCTCAGCGACCGCCGAGTTCACCCTGGTCGGCGAGACGGGCGTGATCCGTCTGAACCGCCCGCACCGACTCAACGCGGTCACCCCCGGCCTGGTGGACGACCTGCTCGCCGCCTTCGACGAGGCCTGCGCGGCGCGGGTGCGCGCGCTCGTACTGGCCGGCAACGGCCGGGCGTTCTGCGCGGGCCACGACCTCAAGGACGAGCCCGAGCCACTCGACCCGATCGCCGGTCGCGAGCGGCTCGACCGGATCCAGGACGTGACCCGCAGGATCCGCCGGGCGCCCTTCCCGGTGATCGCGGCTGTCCACGGCTACGCGCTCGGCGCGGGCTGCGAGTTCGCGCTCGGCTGCGACCTGGTCGTCGCGGCCGAGTCCGCTCAGTTCGGCTTCCCCGAGGTCGCCGTGGGCCTCAGCGTCACCGGCGGCATCTCCCGGCTGCTCACTCTGGCCGTCGGGCCGATCAAGGCCAAGGAGCTCGTGCTCCTCGGCGAACGGTTCGACGCGGCGCGGGCGCACCGGCTGGGCCTGGTGACCAGGGTCGTCCCCGACGGCCGGCACGAGAGCGCCGCCCTCGACCTCGCCGCGGCCTTCGCCGCCAAGCCCGCGTTCGCGCTGGCCCTGGCCAAGCGCCTGGTGGACGAGGGAACCGACGGCACCGTCGAGGACGCGCTGGCCCGCGAGGTCGGCGGCGCGCTGCTGACCGAGAGGACCGGCGAGCACGCCGCGCCACGCGCGGAGTTCATCCGATGACGCTCGCCGCGACCACCGGCGACGCCGCCCGAGTTCACCCCGTGACACTCGCCGCGGCGGTCGGCGACGCCGCCGCCCGCTGGCCCGACAGGACGGCCTGGGTCTTCGACGCGCTCGGTGTCTCTCTCACCTTCGCCGAGGTCGAGCAGCGCACCGCCGAGCTCGCCGGAATCCTCGCCGGGTACGGGATCGGCAGGGGCGACCGGGTCGCGGTGCTGCTGCGCAACGTCCCCGAGTTCCCCCTGACCTGGCTGGCGCTCGGCCGCCTCGGCGCGGCGATGGTGCCCGTCAACGTCAACTACAGAAGCCACGACGCCGGGCATCTGATCACCGACTCCGGCGCGAAGCTCCTGGTGACCACGGCCGAGTTCGCCACCCTGGCCGGGCGGCTGCCCGTCGTGCCGATGTTCGTCGAGAACCTGCCCGAGCCGGCCCCCTCGGTGCTCGACGAGACCAGGCCGGACGACCTGCTCAACATCCAGTACACCTCCGGCACGACCGGCCTGCCCAAGGGCTGCATGCTGCCGCACCGCTACTGGACCGAGCTGGCCGCGAGCATGGTCTCCTCGTTCCCGAACCTGGGCCCGGACGACGTGATGCTCACCTGCCAGCCGTTCCACTACGTCGATCCACAGTGGAACGTGGCCGCGGCACTGCTGTCCGGCTCCCGGCTGGTGATCCTCGACCGGTTCCACCCGTCGACCTTCTGGGACAGGATCCACGAACACGAGGTCACCTACTTCTACTGCCTCGGGCTCATGCCCACGCTGCTGCTGCGAATGCCCGCGCACCCGCGTGACCGTGACCACCGCGTCCGCGTGGTCCAGTGCTCGGCGATCCCGCCCGCGCTCCACGCGGTGCTGGAGGAACGCTGGGGGGTCCCCTGGTTCGAGGCCTTCGGCATGACCGAGACGGGCGCCGACCTGCGCGTCGGCCCGGAGGACCATGACATCGCCGTCGGCACGGGCTGCATCGGCCGCCCGCTCCCGCACCGTGAGATCCGCGTGGCCGACCCGGACGGCGCTCAGGTGCGGCCCGGGGAGACCGGTGAGCTCATGCTGCGCGGAGCCGGGGTGATGGCCGGATACCTCGGCCTGCCGAGCCCGTTCCGCGACGGCTGGTTCCCCACCGGCGACCTCGTCCGGCAGGACGCGGCGGGACGCGTCTACTACGCCGGTCGTCTCAAGGACATGATCCGCCGTAGTGGCGAGAACATCTCCGCGGCCGAGCTGGAGGAGGTCCTGCACCGGCACCCGGCTGTCAGGCTCGCCGCGGTGGTGCCGGTCCCCGACGACCTGCGGGGTGAGGAGGTCAAGGCGTACATAACCCTGTCCCAGGAGGTGTCACCGGACGACCTCGCCGAGTTCTGCGCCGAGCGGCTCGCCTATTTCAAGGTGCCCCGCTACTGGGAGTTCCGGGAGGAGCTTCCGCTGACCGCCTCGGAACGCGTCTCGAAGGGGCAGCTGCCGCGTGACGCGGAGGGCTCCTACGACCGGGCCGAGGGGGTGTGGCGATGACGGCGCACTTCAGCTGGGAGAGCCCGGTCCACTTCGACGAGCTTGACGTCAACGGCCACCTGCACAACAGCAGGTACGCCGTACACGTGGAGCGCGCGCTGACTGCCTGGTTCGAGGCGCTGGGCCGGGGATGGCGGCACGTCGAGGAGCGGCACGAGGACATCGTCTACGCCGTGCGGGAGTTCTCCGCCGAGTTCCTCGCCCCCGTCACCGCGCCCACCGTGCTCCGCGTCGAACTGTGGCTGGAACATGTGGGACGGACCAGCGCGGTTCACCGCTGGCACTGCGCCGACGGCGAGACCACCGTCGCACGAGGCCGCCGGGCGATCGTGAAGATCGACCCGGTAAGTGGGACGGCCAGGCCGTGGACCTCCTGGTTCCGCTCGCTCGTGGTCGTGAGCGAGGTCTAGATGCGCATCGACACCATTCTCACCAACGTGAACGCGGTG
Organism: Streptosporangium sp. NPDC002607; assembly: GCF_053592655.1. Classification (NCBI taxonomy): domain Bacteria; kingdom Bacillati; phylum Actinomycetota; class Actinomycetes; order Streptosporangiales; family Streptosporangiaceae; genus Streptosporangium; species Streptosporangium sp. NPDC002607. Next base: position 40,771 of record NZ_JBSFWD010000021.1, on the reverse strand, counting down.
ACGATCGACCCGGCACGGCCGGGAGCCCGCCGGATCGGCATCCACCACGGGCGTGTCGTGGGACTCGACGAGGAACTCGACGGCGTCAGGGCCACCTGGGTGGAGGACCTCGAAGGCGCCACCGTGGTGCCCGGTTTCAACGACGCGCACAATCACATGGTCCTGTACGGGCTCTCGCGCGGGGAACTGGACCTGTCCGCGACGGGTTCGCTTGAGGAGATCTACGCCGCGGTCGCCGACCGGGCCAGGACCCAGCCGGACGGCAGCTGGATCGTCGGCTCCGGCTACGACCAGAACAAGACCGGTGGGCACCCCCACCGCGACGCCCTCGACCGGGCGGCGCCCGGACACCCGGTGCTGCTCCGGCACACCTCGGCGCACATGTCGGTGGTCAACTCCAGGGCGCTCACGGAAGCGGGCGTGCTCGGCGGCGCCGCCGTGCCCTCGGGCGGGATCATCTCCCTGGACGACGATGGCCGTCCCAACGGGCTGCTCGAAGAACAGGCCCAGCTGCTCGTCCAGGCCCTGCGGTACCCGTACCCGCGCGGGCAGCTCGTGGAGGCGATCTCCACAGCGGCCCGGGACTATCTCCGGGAGGGGATCACCTCCTGCACCGAGGCCGGGATCGGGCTCGGCTGGATCGGCCACGCGCCCGACGAGGCCGCCGCCTACCAGGAGGCCCTGGAGCGCGGGCTGCTGCCCGTCCGGGTTCAGCTCATGGTCACCTCCGACACCGTGCATCCCGGCGGCCTCGGTCTCGGGCTGCGTACCGGCTTCGGCGACGACCGGCTCCGGCTCGGCGCCGTCAAGGTGTTCTCCGACGGCTCGCTGATCGGCCGGACCGCCGCGATGTGCTGCGACTTCGCCGACGACGCGGGAAACCAAGGCTACTTCCAGGCCGACGAGGCACAACTGCGCGACCGTATCCTCAGCGCGCACGCCGCGGGCTGGCAGGTCGCCACCCACGCCATCGGCGACCGGGCCGTCGACTTCGTGCTCGACTGCTACCAGGAGGCCCAGGCCCGGCACCCGCGTGAGGACTCCCGCCACCGGATCGAGCACTGCGGCGTCACCCGTCCCGACCAGCTCGGCAGGCTCGCCATGCTCGGGGTGGTCCCGGTGCCGCAGGCCGCCTTCGTCGGGCAGATCGGCGACGGCATGCGCGCCGCGCTCGGCGAGGACCGAGTGGACTGGTGCTACCGGCACCGCTCGTTCCTCGACGCCGGCCTCGTGGTGCCCGGCAGCTCGGACCGCCCCGTCGTACGGGGTGCGCCACTGCTGGGCATCCACGACATGGTCAACCGGCGGACCCAGAGCGGCGAACCCCTAGCCCCGCACGAGGCGGTCGGCCCGCTGGACGCGCTGCGCGCCTACACGCTCGGCTCCGCCTACGCCGGATTCGACGAGCGCGTCAAAGGCAGCATCACGTCGGGTAAGCTCGCCGACCTGGCGATCCTGTCCGATGACCCCACGACCGTCGACCCCGCCCGTATCCGCGAGATCGAGGTCGTCGCCACCATGGTGGGCGGGGAGTTCGCGTTCGGCCCCCTTCTCTAGGACCCTCGATGCCCGCACCCCATGTTCTCCAGGAGCCCCGATGTCCGTACGTCACGCAGAACCGGCAGACTTCGAGGAGATCTGCGCGATGCTCCTCGCGCACGCCGACCACGAGGGCGGCGAGATGACCCTGCACCGGGACGAGCTCCACACGACCCTCTTCGGCCCGCACCGGGTGGGCCGGGCGCTGATCGCCTCACCGGAGGGCTCCTCGGAGACCGCCGGGTGCGCGCTCTGGTATCCGACCTTCTCGACCTGGGCGAGCAGACGCGGGATCTGGCTTGAGGACCTCTACGTCAAGCCCGGGTACCGCCGGCACGGCCTCGGCCGGGAACTGCTCGCGTTCCTGCGAAGCCTGACCACCGGCCGGGTCGAGTGGGACGTCTCGCACGGCAACACCTCGGCCGAGGCGTTCTACCAGGCGCTCGGCGCCGGCCCGGTCGGCGGCTGGACCCGGTACCGGTGGGCGCCGACCACCGGGGAGCCCGGCTTCGGGCTGGTGGACGCGTGAGCCCCTCGACGCGGGACACCGACGAGCGGGTACGCGGCGCGGCCGTCCGGCTGTTCGCCGAGAAGGGCTTTCACGGCACGGGAATCCGGGAGCTCGCCGAGGCGGCCGGGCTCTCCTCGGCCTCGCTCTACCACTACATGGGTACCAAGCACGACCTGCTCACCGAGATCATGGAGACCAGCCTGATTCGGCTCGTCACCGCCGCCCGGCGGCTCGTCGAATGCGGCGACGGCCCGGCCGAGACCCTGGCGGCCCTGGTCCGGATGCACGTCGCCGCGCACGCGCTGCGCCAAGAGGAGACGATCGTGGTGGACAACGAGCTGAGAGCGCTGACGCCGGAGCGCAGGGACAACGTGCTCGCCCTCCGCGACGCGTACGAACACATCTGGCGCGAGATCGTCGAAGCGGGCTGCGCCGCCCAGGTCTTCCGCGTCCCCGACGTCAGGGTCGCCCGGCTGGCCCTGCTTGAAATGTGCACCGGAGTGGCCCGCTGGTACTCCCCCGGGGGTGTGCTGAGCCTCACCGAGATCGCCTCCGCCCACGCCGCGATGGCCCTGGCCATGCTCGGCTGCACCACCCCGCTCCCCTCCGACGACTACGCCATCGCCCTGGTCACCGAGATCTGGGGCGCCTGACCGATGCGCCGTGCGTCCCCCCACTCCGGGGCGCACCGCCGATCGAGGGCTTCAGCTCCGAGCCGGCGGCGGCCGTTGAAGGAGCCGGGGAATCGTCGGCCACTCCCTGCCGCACCGAAGGCTTCGGCCGGTCCCTCGGTCTCGAACCCGCGATCGCTTACCGCCACCATCCCTTGCCTAATGCTCCGTTCCTCATTGGAGGTCGCGAACGCGCTGCGAGGAAATCGCCACTCGGGGGCGGGGTTTGCGTCCGGAGGCGATGACGGCGGTCCACAACCGGCCGTACTCGCGAGCGGCGTTGTCATCGAAGGGCGGCGGCCCGAACTCGGCCTCGGCGGTTTGCAGGATCCTCATCCGCTGGGCGAGTTCCTGGGATCGAGCTCGGGGAGCACATCCATGCTCGATGTGGCCGACGACGACGGCGCCACCGCCAGACGACACATGTGTATGCCGTACCGGCCCGCTATGGCGTGCCGGTGAGCCTGCCCAACACCTCGTAGACCTGTTGCGGTGTCGCCGGGCCGACGGGGAGCGGGTGGCGGGCGGCTTCGGTGCGCAGGCCGTCGAGTAGGAACGTGATGCTGCGACGCCAGACATCGGGGGCGGCGTCGGCGCCGGCGCGGGCGAGCAGGGCGATGGCACCGAAAGTGAACGCGAGGTCCTCGCCGGTGAAATCCGGGCGCAGAGTTCCGGTCCGCTGGGCTCGCTCGATGATCCGCGTGGCGGCGTCGCTCGCCCTGCCGCACAGGGTCATCAGGCGTTCGGCGCCCGGGTAGCGGCCGCTCAGTACGTCGGCGAGCGCGGGATCGGTGGCCTGCAGTTCACAGATCCTCTCGATGTAGTACGCGAACCCATCCCAGGCGTCCTCGCAGGCCAGGGCATACTTGCCGACCTCGTCGAGCCGGTCCGCCGCGAGGTCGGCCACCACCTCGTCGATGAGCGCCTCACGGCTGCCGAAGAGGTTGTAGAGGGTGCCGTGGCTAACGCCTGCCCGGCGGGCGATCTCCTTCAGCGGCACCTGAAGGCCGCGCTCCTGGAAGAGCTCGGCCGCGGCTGCTCGCAGCTTGCCCGCGTTTCGTTCCGCGTCGGCCCGCATCCGGTTGTTCCTCCTGGTCCTGGTCGGCGACCTTCACGGTCGCATCCCGCCGGGACTCAACTTGGCCCGGGGGTCAAGTTTCATGCTACCGTCGAAAAGCCAAGTTGACCCACTGGTCAAGTTAATTCAGGCAGCAAGGAGCAACCTCATGTCCAAAGTGATCGCCGTCTTCGGTGCCGGTACCGGGCTTGGCGTCTCGATGGCCCGCCGTTTCGGGCGCGAAGGCTTCCGGGTGGCCCTGGTGGCCCGCCGTAAGGACCGGCTGGACGCCCTCGTCGCGGAGCTTGCCGACGAGGGCATCGAAGCCGCCGCCTTCTCCGCCGATCTGACCGAGCCCGCCCAGGTTCCCACGGTGGTCAACGCCATTCGGGAGCGGTTCGGCAGGATCGACGTGGTCGAGTACGGCCCGGTCCCCGCCGGTCAGAGCTTCACCTCGGCCACCAAGCTGGACGCGGCCACGCTCAAAGCACTGATCCCGCTGTTCCTGCTCACCCCGGTCGAGGTGGTCCAGGCCGTGCTGCCGGAGATGACCGAGCGCGGCGAGGGCGCGTTCCTGCTGACACAGGGCCTCTCCGCGGTGCTGCCGAGTGCCCACTTCAGCGGCCCGGGCCCGGTGATGGCCGCGGCCCGCAACTACCTGTACTCGCTCAATGGCGAACTGGCGGGCACCGGCGTCTACGCCGGAACGCTCGCCGTCGCGGCGGCCATCGCCCGCAGCGAGAACGCCCCGGCCAAGCACGACACCGCGGATGACTTCACGGCGTTCGAGGGCATCGAGTTCCCGGTCGTCGACCCGGACGACATCGCCGAGTGCTACTGGGACATGTACACCCGGCGCGACCGCGTCGAGCAGGTCTACCCGGAACCGACCATCCCGCAGGCCGAAACCGCCTCCTGACCGTCTGACACGCGTGCCGTGTTGTGGAGCAGAGGCAATGGCCCACAGCACGCCACTCGTACCCGCTCCTGATCGCGTTGGCCGCCGCGCGGAGGCAGGCGAGCCGGAGCGGGGTGCTACGAGGGCTCCGGACAGACAGCACATTAGCGCTGAAACCGCCCGGAACCCTTGAGTGTCAGCGATCAAGTTATTGAGCCAGATTGAGGCTTTGCTGAGCAGATAATTGAGCCACCTTCCAGAGGGTCGATCAGGTTATTGAGCCAGGTCACGACGTGTGCGTGTCGCCTGGACTTGGTCATCGGCGTCCATGATCCTTCTGTTGGTCCCTTCAAGGGATTTCGGGGGGATGCCGATGATGGCGCGGAGGTCGTTCCACGTGATCGACATTGCTGAGATCTTGATGCACTGGTACGCGGGTCGGACGGGCCGGGAGATCGCCGACAGTCTGGGCGTGTCCCGCAACACCGTCGCCAAGTACGTGACACCGGCCCTTGCCGAGGGGATACGTCCCGGTGGGCCACCGGTCGCCGAGGCGGAGTGGGCCGAACATATCCACCGGTGGTTTCCCGACCTGCAGGACGGGCGACTGCGGCGGGTGAGCTGGCCGGCGATCGCCGAGCACCGGGACTACATCGTCGATCAGCTCAAGCGTGGGGTCACGATGGCCACCATCCATCAGCGGCTGCGCGATGAGCAGGGGCTGGCCTGCTCATCGGCGTCGTTGCGGCGATGGGTCGGGGCCAATCTGCCTGAAGAGGTGCGCAGGTCGCAGGTGACCGTGCTGCGTCTAGAACCACCTCGTCCGGGTGAGGAAGCGCAGGTCGACTACGGACGGCTCGGAGTCTGGATTGACCCGCAGTCCGGCCGCCGCCACCACATCTGGGCCTTCGCCGTCGTGCTGTGCTGCAGCAGGCACCTGTTCGTGAAACCGGTCATCACGATGGATCAGCACGCCTGGTGCCAAGCCCACGTGGAGGCGTTCGAGTTCTTCGGTGGCGCTCCGGCGCGGATCGTGCCGGACAACCTCAAAACCGGAGTGGACCGGCCTGATCTTTACGACCCGAAAATCAACAAATCGTATGCCGAACTCGGCGTGCACTACCGGGTGCTGATCGATCCGGCCCGCAGCGGCAAGCCCAAGGACAAGCCGCAGATCGAGCGGCCGATGCCGTATATCCGCGACAGTTTCTGGCGCGGCCGGGAGGACAGCTTCATGTCCATTGCCGGCATGGAGGCGGACGCCCTGCGCTGGTGTGTGGAGGTGGCCGGGCAGCGGGCCTGCCGCCCGCTGGATGGGGCGGCTCCGCTGACGGTGTTCCAGAGCGTGGAGCAACCCAAGCTGCGGCCGATGCCGCACCAGCCGTTCGAGCTGGCCCGCTGGTTCCGCGCCAAGGTCGGCCCCGACATCCACTGCTCGGTGGACAAGGTGCTGTATTCCGTGCCGTGGAAGTACATCGGCAAGCACCTGGCCGCGCGGGTCACCGTGAACCTGGTGCAGTTCTTCTACGACGGCGTCCTGGTCAAGACACACGTGCGCAAACCGCGGGGCAAGCAGACCGACCTGACCGACTACCCGCCGGAGAAGATCGCCTTCCACATGCGCTCGCCCGCCTGGTGCCGCAAGAAGGCCACCGAGATCGGACCAGGCTGCGTCGCGGTCATCGACGAACTCCTCGCCGACCACGCCCTGTATCACCTTCGCTCAGCCCAAGGGGTCCTGGCGATGGCCGACAAGCACAACCCCGAGCGGCTGGAAGCCGCCTGCCTCAAGGCGCTGGCCGCCGGCGACCCGTCCTACCGCACCATCAAGGGCATCCTGGCCGCCGACCTGGAACACCTGCGCGACGGCCGCCCGGCCGGAGACGACGGCGCGGGAGCGTTCTTGCGCGGCCCGCAGGAACTGTTCGCCGACATGTCGGCCTACGACAACGTCGTGCCACTGCACGACGCCCGGACCTTCGAAGCGTCCTGACCGGCACTGCGCATCAGCGGCTCCCGCGCCCGGCCTGTCGCCAAACAACGGGCACGGGAGCCTGAAATTCACCATCGAAAGGATACGAACCATGGCCACCAACATCGAGCTCGGCGCGCTGGACAAGGCTCTGCGCACCCTCAAACTTGGCGGCATGCTCGACACCCTGGAGGCCCGCCTGGCCCAAGCCAGGGCCGGCGAACTGGGTCATGTCGACTTCCTGCAGGTCTTGTGTGAGGACGAGATCTCCCGCAGGGAGTCTGCGGCCATCGCCCGGCGCCAGCGCAAAGCCCGTTTCGACGAGCCGGTCACCATGGAGGGCTTCGACTTCGCCGCCTCGCCGAAACTACCCGCCGCCCAGCTGCGTGACCTGGCCGCGTTGCGCTGGTTCCACGCCGGAGAATCGATCATTCTGTTCGGGCCGGTCGGGGTCGGAAAGTCGCATATCGCCCAGTCTCTGGGCCAGTTGGTCATCCGTCACGGCTTGGACGTGCGGTTTATCAAGACCTCCCGCGCACTGTCACACCTGGCGGGCGGGCACGCCGACCACACCTGGCCCAAGCGGCTGGCTGAACTGGCCCGGCCCGCCCTACTCATCCTGGACGACTGGGGCATGCGCGAACTCACCGCCGCCCAAGCCGACGACCTTTACGAGCTGATCAGCGAACGCTCCGGAAAGTCCATGATCATCACCTCTAACCGGGCGCCCGAGGAGTGGTACAGGCAGTTCCCCAACCCCGTCGTCGCCGAGTCGCTCCTGGACCGGCTGATCAACACCAGCTATCGGGTCTTCATGGACGGCCCCAGCTACCGGCCGAACAAGCGACCCGGCAAGACCAGCACGTCAGGACGCGCGAGGGACGACAAGTAGCACAGGCCGACGATCGCCTGACTTCGCTGGGCTTTAAAACTCGTGACCGTGTTACTGTTCTGGTCACGAGTTTGGTGGACGCCGGAGGCGATCGTGGCCAGGACGCAGCGAGCAGATCTACATCAACGCGCCGACGCACTCCTGGATGCCGCAGCAACGCTGCTGCCCGTCGTCGGCAGACGCGAGCTGCGCATCGAGGAGATCGCAAGACGAGCCGGCGTCGGCAAGGGGACGGTCTATCTGCACTGGGCCAGCCGTGAACACCTGCTGCTGGCCGTGGGCGCTCGCGAGGCCGCCGCGATGCTTGAGACCGTCGTAGCCGCGATCCGCATCGACCCGACCGAGGCCGCCCTGCACCGCTACTTCCGGCGACACTTTCTGGAGGCCACGCGACGTCCCATCCTGAAGTCCCTCTTCGTCGCAAATCATGCCGACTTCGGCGTCCTCGCCAAGCATCCGGGGCGGGCCGAACTCCTGAAGTCCAAGCTCGTCGCCGCACACGACCATCTGGCCGCCCTGCGCGACCACCGCCTCCTGCGACCGGACCAGGACCTGGCCGACGTCGACTTCACCGCGCAAGCGATCGCCTACGGTTTCTTCGCCGCCACTCCGCTCGCGCCCGACGATGCGCGCTTCACCCTTGAACACCAGGCCGACCAACTCGCCGACGTCATCCGCCGTTCCTTCGAACCGGCCAGGCATCCCTCAACCGAGCGCTACGCCGCCGCCGCACCGCAGGTCGTCGCTGCCTTCGAGCGCCTCAAAGACGAATTTCACCGCACCGCCTATGGCACCGCCACCGACTGACATCCTGCACGTCAACCCGAAGGGCCCGCCCGCATGGCCAGCAGCGACATCCCCGGACTCCACCACATCGGCCTCGTCGTCCGCGACATGAGCGCCGCGATCGACACTTTCCGCCGGCTGGGCTTCCGCATCGGCCCGCCGGCCTACCCCGCGCTGCCCCCCGCCCCCGGCGCGGCACCGGAGCCGATTGGCGCGGGCAACACCCACGCCGACTTCCCCCGCAATTTCATCGAACTGCTCGCCCTTGCCCCCTCAGACCGCGAACGCCTTCCCGCCGAAGCCATGCTCGTCCCGCTGCACATCCCGGACGACCGGCTCGATGCGACCAGGGAGGCCATGCGGGGAACGCTCGCGGGTCTCGCCGACCGACTTGACCGGTCCGAGGGAGCCCACATCCTCATGTTCGCCACCACCAACGCCGACAAGACCGCCGCCGAACTCGATACGGCCGGCATCAGCCACAGCGGGGCTCTCGCCGCCCAGCGGCCGATCACCACCGCCGAAGGCACCAGACTCGAAGCGATCAAATACCTAGAGATCAACCACGACCAGGCATCCGCCGATGGCATGGCTCCCGAAGGCCGTATCGGTGCCGTCGAAGACGCCCCACCCGCAGTGCTAGACGCCCAAATCGGCCTCGACCACCCCAACGGCGCGGTCGCCCTGGCCGAATGCCTCCTCTGCGTCACCGACGACGACCTCGACCTCGTCGCCGAGCGCTACGAGCGCTATCTCGGGATTGCCGCTCACCGCGATGGCTCATCCAGGCGCTTCGACCTCGACACCGGCCGGCTCACGATCACCAGCCCTGCCGGACTCACCGCACGACTGCCGGGCGAGCGAGCACACAGCCTGCCCGCCCTGAGCGCCTATACCATCGAAGTCACCGACCTCGCCGCCACCGAACACCTCCTGGCCACCCAGGGCATCCGTCCCCAGCAAGCCGCCACCGGCGAACTGTTCATCTCCGCCACGGCCGCCCACGGGGCAGCGATCATGCTTCGGCAAGCCACCGCCACCACATGACATCACCCCGTTGACGAGCGTGCCATACGTGATTGGGAAGCGGACGATCCCACCCGAATGGCGCAAGTGTTCTTCGTGAGCACTTCGCCCCGAGTGGCTCAATTACCTGCGCACAGGCTGGCTCAATTGGCTGACATTCGACACCTTGAGGGGCCGAGATCAGGAGTTACCCCGAAAACCGGCCGGGTCATTGTTGGCGGCTGTAGGCGCGGATGGCCAGGGGGCAGAACACCACGAAGAGGGCCGCGCACCAGATGAGCGTGGTGGTGACGGTGCCGCCGACCGGGGTGCCGTTGAGAAGGGCGCGGCAGGCGTTCATGACGTGGGTGACGGGGTTGATCTCGGCCCAGGTTCGCAGCCAGCCGGGCAGGGTCTCGACCGGAGCGGCAAGGCTGGTGCCGAGCTGCAAGGGCAGGAAGCTGATGAAGCTGATCGCCAGGACGGTGTCGGCGTTCTTGACCAGGACGCCGACGAACACGGTGACCCAGCTGAGGCAGAAGCCGAAACCGATGGCCAGGCCGGCGGCGGCGAGGGCGGCCGCGAGGTCGCCGTGGACGCGGAAGCCGAGGAGTGCGCCGATGGCGAAGAGGATGGCGACGGCGAGCAGGTAGCGGACGATGTCGGCCAGCACGGAGCCGAGCAGGGGCGCGAGGCGGCTGATGGGCAGGCTGCGGAACCGGTCGGTGACGCCGTTCTTGAGGTCGAGGTTGATGTTGGTGCCGGTCGAGACCATCCCGGCGAGGCCGGCGCCCATGACGAGGATGCCGGGGAAGAGGTACTGGAGGTAGCCGGCGGTGGAGCCGGCCACCGATCCGCCGAAGAGGTAGAGGAAGAGCACCATGAACAGGGCGGGTGTGACGACCCCGTTGATGATCGGGCCGGGGTTGCGGGTGGTCTTGGCGAGGCTGCGGCGGGCGAGCACGAGGCTGTGCCGGAGCCAGGCGAGCGGCCGGGTACGCGGTTGTTCGGTGCTGGACACGGTGGCGGTCATCAGGCGGCCTTCGTTGGTTCGTTGGCGGTGGTAGGTGTTCCGGTCAGGGCGAGGAAGACCTCGTCGAGGCTGGGCAGACGCAGCGACAGTTCGGAGACGCCGATGCGGTGTTCGCGCAGCCGGGCGGTGATCTCGAAGAAGTCCTCGTCGCCGGCGACGGGCACGACCAACTCGTGGCGGGTGGCGCGTTCCGGGGTCCGGCCGGTGACATCGGCCAGGATGGCGGCGGCCGCGTCGGTGACGCCGGGGTCGTTCAGCCGCACGGCGATGGTGTGCCCGCCGACTTCTCGTTTCAGGTCCGCGGGAGTGCCGGAGGCGATGACCCGTCCCTGGTCGATGACGGTGATGGCGTCGGCGAGGGCGTCGGCCTCTTCGAGGTACTGGGTGGTCAGCAGGACGGTGACGCCGTCGGCGCTCAGGCCGCGGATCATCTGCCACAGCTCGTCGCGCTTGCCGGGATCCAAGCCCACCGAGGGCTCGTCGAGGAAGACCACCTCGGGGCGTCCGACCATGCTCGCGGCCAGGTCGAGGCGGCGGCGCATGCCACCGGAGTAGCCGGCCACCGGCCTCTTCGCCGCGTCCGCCAAACCGAAACGGGCCAGCAGCTCCGCGGCGCGCCGGAGAGCCTGCGGCCGGGGCAGGTCGAGGAGCCTGCCGATCATGACCAGGTTCGCCAGCCCGGTCAGCTCCTCGTCCACGCTGGTGTGCTGGCCCGACAGTGCGATCCGCCGACGTACCTGTCCCGGCCGGCGTGCCACGTCGAACCCGGCCACGGATGCGCGTCCGCTGTCGGGACGCAGCAGGGTCGCAAGGATGCGGATCACGGTGGTCTTGCCGGCACCGTTGGGTCCCAGCAGGCCGAGCACCTGCCCGCGCGGGACGGCCAGACTGACCCCGTCGAGCGCGGTGACCTTGCCGAATCTCTTGGCCAGTCCCTCGGTCTCGAACCCATGATCGATCACCGTCACCATCCCTCATCTCAAGTCGCTTCGCAACTCAAATGTTCTTAACATCTGAATTTTGAGAGTATCCTAATGCCAGCGATCTAGGGAAAGGAACTGCGATGGTTCGACTGACTCGGGTGCAGCAGCAGGAGCGCACCCGGAGGTCCGTGCTGGCGGCGGCGAGGGAGGAGTTCACCGAGCACGGCTACGCCTTGGCCAAGGTCGACCGGATCGCCGAGCGGGCCGAGCTGACCCGCGGGGCGGTGTACTCGAACTTCCCGAGCAAGCGCGCGCTGTATCTGGCGGTGCTGATCGACATGGTCGAGAGCGCCACCTCGGGTGAGCCTCCGACGTCGCCGACATCACCGACGTCGCCGGCCGAGGTGCTGGGCGTGTTCGCCCGGACCTGGCTTGAACGGCTGCCCCTGGTCGGCGACACGGCTTCGGGAGGGCGGCTGCACCTGCGCTCGCTGGTCGGCGTCCTCGATGACGAGCACGGGCGCACGGTGCTGGCGCAGGTTGTCCGGCTGGAGGCGCTACTGCTCGCCATCGCGCTGGAATCGTGCGAACCGGCCCATGCGATGCCGGTGCGACGCGTACGGCTGGCCGAACTGGTGCTGACACTGCTGGACGGCTCGGGTCACCTGGCTGAGAGCGCACCGGGATTCGGTGACCCCTTCGACCTGGCGCGTGCCTGTGCGCATCTGTCCGGGATCGATCTCGCCGACACATGGACGCCGTCGTATCTGCCCTATGTCGCTCCGGCACAACCGTGTGGGGACGCATGGGATCCGCCCACCGAACTCGCGAATCAGATCAGCGGGGATCGGGTCGACTTCGGCGCCGACGGTCTGATCGCGGTGCTGGGTGCCGGTCGTCTCGCCGCCGCCGAGGAAGCCGTCCGTTCCGCTCGGCCCGGCGAGCAGGTGACGGTGGTCGTCGTCACGAATGACTCCGCCGAGACGGGCCGCCTGGTACGGCTCAGGATCACCGACCTCCTCGGCTGCCTGCGGCGGGTGTTCGCTCCCGAAGCCTGGCAGCGCGTTCGGCTGGTCCTCGATGACGGAGCCCTGACCGCGTCGGCGATCGGCCTGACCGACCTCGACGACGAGACAGAGGCCGCCGTACGCGTCCGGGGCGGCGCGATCGTCGCCCGAGCCCACGGGCGAGGCGCCGCGTACGCGGCATCGACCGCCGACGCTTCGAACGGCACGCAGCCGCGGAGTACCCGGACATGACCCGGCCCGAGCTTCCCGCGACCGGCACCGGCCTGCTGGTCCTCCACGCCCTGCGCTGCGGCGGCGCCGCCGGCCTCGCCCGCCTGGCCAGTGCCACGGGTCTCGGTGAATCCGACGTCGAGTCCGAGCTGATCGATCTCGCGGTCGTCGGTCTCGTCACGCATATGGCCGGCGACTTCGGCGGGTGGAGTCTGTCGGACACCGGCCGTGCCGTAGACGCCGAACGGATCACCGACGAGCTGGAGTCAGCCGGTGCTCGCACCGCCGTGACCGCGGCGTTCGACGGCTTTCTGGTGCTCAACCCGGAACTGCTCGACCTCTGCACGGCATGGCAACTCCGGTCCATCGACGGTGTCATGACCGCCAACGACCACGGCGATCCCTCCTACGACGCCCGCGTCCTCGCCCGATTCGTCGAGTTCGACCAGCGTGCCGCCGTCGTCGGCGCCGAGCTGTCCGCGGCATTGCCTCGATTCGGCCGCTACCGAGCCCGCCTCACCGAAGCCCTCGATCGCGCCGGCTCCGGCGCGCTGGAGTACGTGGCCGACAACACCGCGTCGTACCACACCGTGTGGGCCGAGCTGCACGAAGACCTGCTCGCCACACTCGGGATCCCCCGATGGGGATGAGATGGATTCGCCCGCTCTCCACGCGGGTCGAGGAGACGGCGGAGACGCTGGGCGGCAAGGCACACGGCCTCCTGGTCCTCCGCCGTCTGGGGTTGCCGGTGCCTGCCGGGTTCGTGGTCACCACAGAGGCATGTCGCGCGTTCCTGCGTGACGGGCGTCTTCCCGACGGACTCGACGACGAACTCGCGACAGCCGTCACCGACCTCGAAGCCGCCACCGGGCGCCGCTTCGGGGGAGCACAGGTGCCGTTGGCGGTGTCCGTTCGCTCCGGGGCCGGCGTGTCGATGCCCGGCATGATGAACACGATCCTCAACCTCGGTCTCACGACCGGAGCCACCGCCGGGTTGGCGGCCGAGACGGGCGACTCGCGGTTCGCGCTGAATTCGCGGCTGCGGTTCCTGTCCAGCTTCGCCGCTGCGATCACCAACCAGGACGTGGACGGCGGCGGAGCCCGTGGGCGAGGAACCGGCGACGAGGAGGCACGGATCGGAGCGATCGAGGACCTCATCCGGCAACGATGTGGCCGGCCGATTCCGGACGACGCGACCCGGCAGCTGGAGCTGGCGGTCAAGGCCGTGTTCTCGTCATGGGACACACCGCGCGCGCGAACCTACCGCGAGCTGCATGACGTCCCGCACGATCTCGGCACAGCCGCGATCGTGCAGACGATGGTGTTCGGGAACCGCGATGACCACAGCGGCACCGGAGTCGCGTTCAGCCGCGACCCCAACACCGGGGAGAACGTCCCGTTCGGCGAAGTGCTGTTCGGACACCAGGGCGAAGACGTCGTCTCCGGCAGATCGTTGACCCGGCCCCTGCGCGAACTCGCCGACCGGGAACCGGCGGTGTGGACCGGCCTCCTCGATGCCCTGAGCCGGGTCGAGGGGCACTACCGCGACGCGTGCTACGTCGAGTTCACCTTCCAGGCCGGGGAGCTGTGGATTCTTCAGGTCCGGCCTGGCCGGTTCGTCGGGGGGGCCGCTGTCCGCGTGGCGACCGACCTCGCCGACGAGCGTGTGATCGGACGTCACGAAGCGCTGCTCAGGATCTCACCGCGGCATCTCCAGCACGTCCGCACACCCCGGATAGCGACAACCGAGCAGGTCGACATCCTGGCCCGAGGGCTGGGCGCCTGTCCCGGTGTCGCGGTGGGCAGGGTGGCGACCACGGCCGACAGGGCAGTGCGCATGGCCGGGGACGGCCCGGTCATCCTGGTACGGCCGGAGACCTCCCCGCACGACATGCGCGGCCTGGCGGTCGCCGCCGGAATCGTCACCGCCCGTGGCGGGCCGGCCAGCCACGCCGCGGTCGTCGCACGAGCGATGGGAAAACCCGCTGTCGTGGGGATCGGCGACCTCACCGTTGACATCGCCTCAGTGAGAGCCGGTGGGCGCACCATCGGTGAGGGCACCCTCGTCACCATCGACGGGACCGGTGGCGAGGTCGCCCTCGGCAGCCCCCGCATCGTCACGACCACGGCCGGCGTCCACCTGCGTCGGCTACTCGAATGGGCTGACGACGTATCGGGCGACCGCTCCGAACGCGACGAAGCCCGGCGCCTCGGTGCCGCCCATGCCGTACTTCGTCATGACTAGTGCGGTAGCAGCTTGGGTTTGCCCCGTTTCGTGGTGACACGCCGATTGAGGTCCTACCTTGGTCGGCGTGATCGCTTCAGACTCCGCGTGTGGCTGAACGGGTTCGCGTACGTGAGATCGATGACGATGAAGGCAACCGGCTGCTGCGGCTTTCTGCCACACCGCCGCTCATGGCCGCGCGCCGGGCCCGAACCCCGTCCAACGCAGGTCAGGCGGAAGGTGACCCATGTCGTTGTACAACAGCACTGTCGGCGCTACACCGTCGCGATACTCGATCGCCGTCAGCGCCGTGTTTCCGCAGTTCAGCCCCAGCCACCGCGCCGGTGGCGCGTCGAGGGCGTGCCGCACCAGCCAGGCCACCGGGTAGGCGTGGGTTACCAGGACCTCGTGGGTCTCGGTTTCGGCGGGGCGCGCGAACCTGCCGATCAGTGCATCCGCAAGGGCTGCGCCCGCGGCGGCTTCCGCGGCGTCGTATCCATCGAAGAACCCCGCCCACGCGGGGGGCATCTCGTCCGGCACGTGCGGCACGTGGTCAATCAGCTCGGCCGCCTCCCGCACGGCGACGCCCGGCAGGTGCTCACCTACGATCTGGGCGGAGCGCACTGCCCGGGGAAGGGGCGAATGCCACACGGCATCGACCGGCAGGCCGGCCAGGCGCTCCCCGACCAGTTCCGACTGCCGCTGCCCGACATCGGTCAACTCGCCGAACGGGTCCGCCGCGCCGTGCCGCATCACGTACAGGTGCCGAGTCGCCATTGTCAGATCCCGGGCCTCAGATCCATACCGCGTGGCAAGAGCCGGCGCTCGTCCCCGCCACCCGGCGCAGGCCTGCTCGGAAAGTTCGAGCACACCGCCCCCCAAGTCAGCCGAACCATCACTGCCCCTTCCCTGGACAACCCAAATTAGGATACTCACAAAATCCAAATGGTCACAACATTCGAAATAGCGTCAGGGGGTCGGCCGCGATCCGCCGCGTCTACCTCGACTCTTGGCACGATGGCTCCGTTCTGGAGATCGGCAGCCGCGAGAGGACCATAAGATTTACGATCATGAAAATGCGGATCGATCTGGTGGCGATCGTCGTGGAGGACTACGACCGGGCCATCGAGTTCTTCGTCAACGCCCTGGGCTTCGAGCTGGTCGAGGACTCGCCGTCGTTGACCAACGACGGCCGCCCGAAGCGATGGGTCGTGGTCCGGCCGCCGGGTGGTGAGACCGCCATCCTGCTCGCCCGTGCGGACGGCGAGCGCCAGGCCGCCGCCGTCGGGGAGCAGTTCGCCGGGCGGGTGGGGTTCTTCCTGCGGGTGGACGACTTCGACGCCGCCCACGCGCGGATGACGGCGGCCGGCGTCGAGTTCGTGACCGTACCGCGCACCGAGCCCTACGGGCGGATCGCCGTCTTCCTGGACATCGCCGGCAACCGATGGGACCTGCTCGGCCCGGCCTGAACGCGGACACCGGCCGTCACGCGGCGAAAGAGGATCCCGGTGGAGGGACTGTCCGTGAGCACCTGGTAGTAAAGGTGCAAGTGGTCGTTTAGCGTGATGCAATGATCTGCTGACACGATCGGGGCCGCTTTGAAGGAGGCTCCCCCGTGCGTCGTTCCATCCCCCTGGCTCTCGTTGTCGCGATCTTCGCGCTGTCGGGGACGATCGTCTCCCCCGCCCAGGCCGCGGCCGGGCCGTGCAAGCCCGGCCAGGGCGCCAACCTGCGTGGCAGGGACTTCACCAGGGGCGCCCGGCTCCCCGCCGACCTGCGCTGCGCCGACCTGACCGGGGCCAAGCTGAACAACGTGGAGCTCATCCAGAAGGACCTCACCGGAGCGATCCTGCGCGGCGCCTCGCTCAGGCAGGCCAACCTCACCCAGGCCACGCTGAAGTACGCCGACCTGCGGGGCGCCAACCTCACCGAGGCCGACCTGGGTCAGATGCACGCCGACTACGCCGACCTGCGCAAGGCGATCCTGGTCGACGCCGAGGCCGGGCAGGCGGAGTTCCCGCACGCGAACCTGACCGGGGCGAAGCTGACCAGGGCCGAGCTGACCCAGGTCAACTTCACCAGCGCCAAGCTGATCGACGCCGACCTCGACGAGAGCACCCCCGGCCAGCTCAAGGCCCGCAAGGCCGACTTCACCAGGGCCAAGCTCCGCGAGGCCAAGCTGAGCCAGTCGAACCTGCGCAACGCGACGTTCAAGTACGCCGACGTCAGCGAGGCCGAGTTCACCCAGGCCGAACTCAAGGGCGCCGACTTCACCGGCGCGCTGGTCCAGGGGGCGT
The DNA here is from genome assembly GCF_053592655.1 of Streptosporangium sp. NPDC002607. NCBI lineage: Bacteria > Bacillati > Actinomycetota > Actinomycetes > Streptosporangiales > Streptosporangiaceae > Streptosporangium > Streptosporangium sp. NPDC002607. The sequence continues at coordinate 23,725 of NZ_JBSFWD010000021.1, read as the reverse complement.
CCTTCATCCAGGCCGACGACGTCGACCTCGCCGGCGCCAAGGGCACCCCCACGGGCCTGACCATCCCGCTGCCGACCTCGCTGCCCACCTCCCAGACCGAGGACGCGGAGAAGGCGGACACCCCGCAGGCGGAACCCGCGCGAAGCGCCGGTCCGTCTGTGGGGCTCGTCATGGTCGTGCTCAGCGCGGTGGGCCTGGCACTGACCGTGGTGGCCTGGGGCGTCAGCGCCCAGCAACGGACCCGGCGCGCCGCGCGGTTCACCGTGGTGCGGCGCGGCGCCGAGAACGACATCACCCGGCTGGGCGAGGAGATCGACCAGCTCGACTACGAGTTCCAGATCAGCGGGCGTGGCGGCATGACCGCCGACCACGACTGGCGGCACGCCCTCGACGCCTACGAGGCCGCCAAGCAGGCCCTGTCGATCGCCCGCCGCGAGGAGGAACTGCACTTCGTGGCCCGCGCCGTCCAGGACGGCAGAGCGGCCCTGAACCGCCTCCGCTCCCGCGTCCGCTGACGCCGTCCGGCAGGACGGCGTCAGCCGGGAGTGTGCGGGTTCGGGTAGCAGATCATCGCCTCGTGCGCATGGCGGTCACCTCGGGCGCGGGGTCACTCCCGGCGAACGCGGCTTCGGGGCAGAACACGGCTTCGGGGCGATTCGCAGCAAGAGGAAAACCTGTTGATATCTCTCCCGTCCTCCGCTTCACTCGCATCGTCGCGACAAGTTTTCGAAAGGGGGGATTTTGATGCCTGCGGGCACCGAAGCCGCCGTCGCACGCCCACGATATGGCGTGACGAAGGCACCGGTGACCTGTGCCCATCATCATCCCTGAGGAAGTCTCCTTGTCCCGCAACCCGTCCCGCGACCGCGCTCGTATCCGTTCCTTCCGCTGCGTCCACTGCGGCCTCGACGTCCCCGCCGACGCACCGGGCACGGCGCACCGCAACCACTGCCCGACCTGCCTGTGGAGCAGGCACCTGGACAACACTCCGGGCGACAGGGCGGCGGACTGCGGATCGTCGATGGCCCCGATAGCCGTCCACGTCCGCCACCACGGCGAGTGGGCCCTCGTCCACCACTGCACGGGCTGCGGAACACTCGACACCAACCGCATCGCGGGTGACGACAACCCGCTCGCCCTCATGCGGATCGCGGTGGCGCCCCTGGCCCGGCCGCCGTTCCCGCTCGACTGGTTCGCCCGGCTCTGAACTCGGCCGGCGCGGCATCGCGGCCGGGAACGTGCCGGTGGAGCGACATCGCCGCGATGCCGAACCGGTCGCGCACGGCCGGCACGCAGAGGCGACAGGTGGCCTCTCCCCTCGTCCGCGAGGTGAGGCCACCTTCCCCCTCCGCCTCGAACGAGGGGTGGCCGGGGGCGTTGGGGAACGCGGCCGGAGCCGAGCACCGGCTCGGAGTCACTACATGGATGACGCCCGGCGGTCACCCCTGTGCTGAGCGGGCACCTCGGCCGGTGAGGTCAGGGCCTCCTCCTGGCCGAAGGTGATCACCATGTACCTGCCGTTGGCATAGCTGACCACAGGCCGCCCGAGCATCTCGCCCACCCGGCGGGCGACCGCCTGGAACAGCTCCACCATCTCCGGCGTGTCGGCGCTCACCCTGAACCGTCCGTTGGCGACGAGCTGCTGGGCGACGAGGGGGGCGAAGTTCGCCTCGCTCCGGGCCCTCTCCTCCGCGCTGAGAGGGGTGCGCAGAGGCGCGGGCGACGTGCCGAGAGGGTGGGTCATCGCTGATCTCCTCGTGATCGCAGGCTTCCCAGCATGCCATCCGCGCCTCCCACGTGGGAATCGCCGACCACGACACGGCCCATGATCCCGGCAAGGGTTTCCGGTCACGGCACGAGATCGGGTGGGCGGATACACCGTCCCGCCCGTGACGGCCGGCTCCGAGGACGGGGGAGGCCAGATGAGCCGGGTGGCGGCCGGTCAGATGCCGCTGGGGGTCATGGGCTGCATGAGGCGGCGGGCGGCCTCGGTGACGGAGCCGGACAGGGAGGGGTAGACCGCGAAGGTGTGGGCGACCTGGTCGACGGTCAGGCGCTGCTGCACGGCCACCGAGACCGCCAGGATCAGCTCCGAGGCGCGGGGGGCGACCACCACGCCGCCGAGGACGATGCCGGTGTGCGGGCGGCAGAACAGCTTCACGAAGCCGTCGTTGAAACCCTGCATCTTGGCGCGGGCGTTGGTGGCCAGCGGCAGCTTGACGATGTTGGCCTCGATCTCGCCGGCCTCGATCGCCCGCTCGGCGACGCCCACCGCGGCGATCTCGGGGTCGGTGAAGATGGCGGAGGCCACGGTGGCCAGGCGGAGCGGCTGCACGGCCTCGCCGAGGGCGTGCCAGACGGCGATCCGGCCCTGCATGGCGGCGACCGAGGCGAGCATCAGGACCCCGGTGCAGTCTCCGGCCGCGTAGACGCCGGGGGCGGAGGTGCGGGAGACCTTGTCGACCTGGATGAAACCGCCCCGGTCGAGGGTCACCCCGGCCTCCTCGAGACCGATCCCGGCGGTGTTGGGGACCATGCCGACGGTCATGAGGCAGTGGCTGCCCTCGGCGGTCCTGCCGTCCTCCAGCGTGACGACCACGCCGTCCGCGGTGCGCTTGACGGACTCCGCGCGGGAGCGGCCCATGACGTTCATGCCGCGGCGGCGGTAGACCTCTTCGAGGACCTCGGCGGCGTCGGCGTCCTCGTTGGGCATCATCCGGTCGCGGGAGGAGACGAGCGTGACCTCCGAGCCCAGCGAGCGGTAGGCGCCCGCGAACTCGGCGCCGGTGACGCCGGAGCCGACCACGATGAGGTGCTCGGGCAGCTCCTCCAGGTCGTACAGCTGCCGCCAGGTGAGGATGCGCTCGCCGTCGGGCTCGGCGCCGGTCAGGATGCGCGGGGTGGCGCCGGTCGCCACGATGACGACGTCGGCGCGGATCGTCCGGTCTCCGGCCCTGACCACCTGCGGGTCGACCAGCCGTCCCGGCGCCTTGATCACCTCGACGCCCTCGGCGGCCAGTCGCGCGGCGATGTCGGCGGACTGCGCCTTGGCGAGCTCCTTGACGCGCCTGTTGACCAACGGCATGTCGGCGATGACGCCGCCGACGTCGCCGTCGGGGCCGCCGGTGAAGTGCACCCCGAGCATGCTGGCGTCGAGAAGCGCCTGCTTGCGTACGGAGGTGGCGATCAGCGTCTTGGAGGGCACGCAGTCGGTGAGCACGCAGGCTCCGCCGGGGCCGTCCTGTTCGACGACGGTGACCTGGGCCCCCAATTGGGCGGCGACCAGCGCGGCCTCGTATCCACCGGGTCCGCCACCAATGATCACTATCCTCGTCACGTACCCCATTCTCCCGCATGGCGCGACCGGCCATCGCTCGGCATCCCTCTCAAAGCACGAAAGTCCCCCAAAACCGTCGTAATTCCACGAGACATCGGCGTGGCTTCGAGGCTGGGTGAGCGTCTCGCGGATCTTCGATTAGTGTTGGCCAACGTGCCTGTCTACGCCGCCTACGGCAGCAACATGGACCCGAAGCAGATGGCCCAGCGGGCCCCGCACTCCCCGATCAGGGGGACGGGCTGGCTCCAGGGCTGGCGTCTGACCTTCGGCGGGAACGATCTCGGCTGGGAGGGCGCCCTCGCCTCCATCGTCGAGGACGCCGCAGAGCAGGTCTTCGTGGTCCTCTATGACGTGCCCGAGTGGGACGAGAGCTCCCTCGACCAGTGGGAGGGCGCGGCGCGCGGCCTCTATCACAAGGTCAAACTCCGGGTGCAGACCATGGAGGGCGAGGTCGTGGCCTGGTTCTACGTGCTCGACGGCTACGAGGGCGGGCTGCCCTCGGCCCGCTACCTCGGCATCCTGGCCGAGGCGGCCGAGCGGGCCGGCGCCCCCGACGACTACGTCAAGGAGATGCGCGGCCGCCCCTGCACCTCCCTGGGGACCTAGGCCCGGCGGTTCCGCCCGGCATCGGACCTGTGACGATGCCGCATGCCCGGAAGCGTCGCGGGACCCGGGAGAGGCGGCGCCGGACGGCTGTCCGCGACGATCGCCCGCTGTCTCACCCGAGGCGGGCCGGGTCGGCGACGGCTCTCCTCGCGCGAAGCAGGAGCGCGGTCAGCACGGCCGCCCCGGACAGCGCCTGCGCGACCACCAGGGCGCCGAGGGCGGACGGCCCGGTGATCAGGGCCAGTAGCGCGGGGGCGCAGCCGAGCGCGGCGATGTCCACGCCGGTCATCGCCCAGACGAGCGGGCCCATGGGTACGGAGCCCATCGGAGTGTCGATGACCGGCATCGAGTGATCGACGAAACCCCGCCGTACCATCCGCAGGGCTCCGGCGGCCAGGGCGGGCGCGGACAGCGGGCCGAACAGCCACCACGGGCCGGCGGGCAGGGCACCCATCGCGGTCAGTCCGGCCAGGGCGAGGGTGAGCCAGACGGCGCTCAGCAGCAGCGGCAGCAGCGCCCGTGCGGTGAGCGCCGCACGGGCGCCCACGCCGAAGAGCCGCGCCAGACTCGGGTCCTCCCCGTCTCGGCGCGCACCCGTGGTGCACGCCACCGCGGCGGTCAGCGCTCCGCCGGCCACCAGGATCATCGCGACCGGGGAGAGACCGCCTGCGGCCTGGGCGGCCAGCGCGGGCAGCGCGGTCGCCGCGAGCAGGGCGGCCAGCCGGCCTGGGCGGCGCCCCAGCCTGCGCCAGTCCTGCCAGGCCAGGGCCAGCGGGGCGGACAGGGGCCGCGGGAGCCGGGGCATCGGCCACGACAGGGACCCCGACAGCGGCGCCGGCCACGGGCGGGAGCGCAGGGTGCGCCTGCGCCAGTGACCGTCCTCGGCGATCCAGGTCAGGGCTCCGAGTTCCAGGACCACCGTCGCGGCGGCCACCCGGCCGGCGCGGGTGGACGCGGCCAGGACGGTACGCGCGTGGACGCGCCCGAGTGCCGCCCAGGCCCGCCGTACCAGAAGGGCGGTCACGGTGCCGCAGAGCGCCGCCGAGGCCGCGCCCAGCGAGACCGGCGCGTCGGCGACGGCGACCAGCAGGTGCCGCCCCGGACCGCTGCCCAGCACCGTCGCGAGCGCGGCCACGATCGCGAGGACGACGAGCGCCCCCTGCAGCCACGAGTCCCAGTGCTGGGACGACTGCGCCAGCACGGCCGCCGCCATCCCGCCGACCGCCGCCGAGACTCCCAGTAGCACCGCGGTGACCAGCCGCGGCGTGAACTGATCCGGCGCACCGAGTACGGCGAGCAGGGCCAGGCCCAATCCCGCGCCGACCAGCGAGGAGATCGCCAGCAGGATCACCGCGCTCCGTCCCAGCACGGCGCGGCGCGGGAGCGGGGAGAGCAGCAGCCAGGCGGCGTCGGCGGCCGTCAGCGCGACAGGGCCGAGCGTGCGGGCGAGCGAGAGGAAGCCCGCGTAGGCCAGTGCGATCAACGCCACCCCGGCCCCGAGCCTCGACGGGTCCGCCTGCCCGGCCATGGTCGCGAGTGCGGAGGCGATGGGCTGGGCCAGTACCGTCACCGCCATCGCGAGCCCGAACAGGGCGACGTACCGGTCCGACCAGCTCATCGGTACCCGGCCACGCGACCGGATGAGGGCCCGTACGGCCTGGACCTCGTTCACGCGGCGGCCTCCAGCGTGATCTGGCGTGCGCGGGTGACCCGGGCGAAGTCGAGGTCGTGGGTCGCCATCACCACGGCGCCACCGGCCGCCGCGTATTCGGTCAGCATGGTCGCCAGCCGCTTCCTGAACGTCGCGTCGAGTCCGCGCTCCGGCTCGTCCAGCAGGAGCAGCCGGCTCGGCCGGAGCAGGGCCATCGCCAGCGACAGCCGCTGTCGTTGGCCGGTCGAGAGCGTCAGCGGTGCCATGTCCCCTCGCCCCGCCAGGCCGAAGACTTCCAGGGCCGTCTCGATCTCCAGGCGGGACGAGCGGTGTACGGCGTGCATCAGTTCCAGATGTTCCCGCACGGTCAGCCCCGGGTACCACGCCGGTTCGTCGCCGACGAGGATGACATCGCGCCAGAAGTCCGAATCATCCGCCGGCGGCCGATCAAGGACGCTGACCTCGCCGGACCTCGGCGGCTGGAGACCCGCGAGGCAGCGCAGCAACGTCGACTTGCCCACGCCGTTCACCCCGACCACGGCGACGATGTCACCCCGGGCGACCGTGAGGTCGACATCCCGCAGGATCGGAGTACCGCTCAACTCCACTCGCACGTCACGGACCACGATGATCGATTCAGTCACCATTTGACCCTAATCCACGACCACCGCCTCCCCTGGCGGTACGGAGGTCTCCGGGGGCGAGGCACCGACCCGGCAGAACGGATCCGCGATCCGCTACACGATGACGGCGTTCACCAACACCGGCGAGTCGAACATGTACGTCTACGAGTCGCCGGACGCCACCGGGTTCCGGTTGCTCCGCGGGCCCGCGTACACCCCGCCCTCGGGACTGATCCGCGACCCGCGCATCATCCGGCACACCGACGGCCGCTACTACATCGTCCACACGACGAACTGGACCGGCAACACGATCGGCTTCGCCACCAGCACCGACCGGGTCAACTGGACGCCGCTGAACCAGAACAACCCGGTGGTCACCCCGGCCCAGGACACCGGGGGGCTGCGCGACCCGTTCATCCAGCGGAAGCAGGACGGGACCTTCCAGCACCTGAAGTGAGCATGGCCGTCCGCCGGACGGCCATGGACAGGCATGCAGGAAGCGGTACGGAGCGGACGGAACAGCACCGCCGACCGGTACGCTCGGTGAGGTGAGCAACGATCCCTATGCACTCGCCACGGACGCCGCGGACGCGCTGAGAAGCGCCGTCGGCCTGGACTCCTTCGACGTCGCGCTGGTGATGGGTTCGGGCTGGGTCCCGGCCGCCGACGCGATCGGCGAGACGGTCGCCGAGATCCCGGTCACCGACCTGCCCGGCTTCGCGCCGCCCGCCGTGGCGGGCCACGCGGGCCGGATCCGCGCCGTGCGGACCGAGTCCGGCAAGAACGTGCTGATCTTCCTCGGCCGCACCCACCTCTACGAGGGCCGCGGGGTGGAGCCGGTCGTGCACGGGGTGCGGACCGCGATCAGGGCCGGAGTGGGCACGGTCGTGCTGACCAACGCCGCCGGGGGCCTGCGCCCCGAGACCCAGGAGGTCGGCGAGGCGGTGCTGATCAGTGACCACATCAACCTGACCGGGGCCAGCCCGATCAGCGGCGCCACCTTCGTCGACCTCACCGACGTCTACACCCCGCGCCTGCGCGAGCTGGCCCGCGAGGCCGACCCCTCGCTGGCCGAGGGCGTCTACGTGGCCTTCCGCGGCCCGACGTACGAGACCCCGGCCGAGGTCCGGATGTGCCGCATCCTGGGCGGCGACATGGTGGGCATGTCCACGGTGCTCGAAGCCATCGCGGCCCGCGAGGGCGGCGCCGAGGTGCTCGGCATCTCCCTGGTCACGAACCCGGGCGCCGGTCTGGTGGGCGAGCCGCTCAACCACGAGGAGGTGCTGGAGGTCGGCCGCGCCACCGCCACGCGGATGGGCGGCCTGCTGGCCAGGGTCGTCGGCAAGCTGTAGGCCCCACGGCCGGGACCACACGACCAGGACTGCACGGTCTGGGACTGCACGGTCCGAGGCCGCACCGGCCGAGACCACACAGTCCGGGAGCACACCGGCCGGGACCACCCCCGGCCGCGGGAACCGGCCACACCCGAGGATCGGTTCCCTTCGGGGAAGCACCCGGCTTTCAAGAATCACCCTGCTTGCAAGGGTTCAACCGGCGACGGGCCCCGGCCCGAGAGGTGACAATGAGCAGCGATCTCGTGGGGCTCGCCCGTTCCTGGCTGGCCCAGGACCCCGACCCCGACACCCGCGCGGAGCTGGCCGAGCTGCTGGAACGCGGCGACGGCGACGCGCTGCGCGAGCGGTTCGGCGCGAAGCTGGAGTTCGGCACCGCCGGGCTCCGCGGCGAGCTGGGCGCCGGCCCCAACCGGATGAACCGGGTGACGGTCATGCGCGCCGCCGCCGGTCTGGCCCGCGTCCTCGGTCCCGGCAGGCACGTCGTGATCGGCTACGACGCCCGGCACAAGTCCGACGTCTTCGCCCGTGACACCGCGGCCGTGCTCATCGGGGCCGGGCTGCGCGCCTCGGTCCTCCCCGCGCCGCTGCCCACGCCCGTGCTGGCCTTCGCGGTCCGCCACCTCGGCGCCGACGCGGGCGTGACGGTCACCGCGAGCCACAACCCACCCCGCGACAACGGTTACAAGGTCTACTGGGGCGACGGCTCCCAGATCGTGCCGCCGATCGACGCGGAGATCTCCGCCGCCATCGACGCGGTCGGGCCGGTCTCCGAGCTGCCCCTCGGCTCCCCGGACGATCCCGCATGGACCACGCTGGACGACGGTGTGGTGACCGCCTACCTGGAGGCGGTGACCGCGCTCCCGATCGGCGCCGCCCGCGAGCTGCGGGTGGCGTACACCCCGCTGCACGGCGTCGGCGGCGACACCCTGGCCAGGGCCTTCGCCACCGCCGGGTTCGACGCGCCGGCCGTCGTCGAGGCCCAGGCCGCCCCCGACCCCGACTTTCCCACCGTCGCCTTCCCCAACCCGGAGGAGCCCGGCGCGATGGACCTCGCGCTGGAGCTGGCGGAGCGGGTCGGCGCCGACCTGGTGCTGGCCAACGACCCCGACGCGGACCGCTGCGCGGTGGGCGTGCCGCTGCCCGGCGGCGGCTACCGGATGCTGACCGGCGACGAGGTGGGCGCCCTGCTGGGCGAGCACGTGATCAGGCAGACCTCCGGCGAGGACCGCCTGGTGGCGACCACCATCGTGTCCTCGTCCCTGCTCGGCAAGATCGCCGCCGGGTACGGTGTGCGCTACGCCGAGACCCTGACCGGCTTCAAATGGATCATGAAGGCCGGTCCCGGTCTGCTCTTCGGGTACGAGGAGGCGCTGGGGTACAGCGTCGGCTCCGACCTCGGGCTGCCCGTGCACGACAAGGACGGCATCGGTGCGGCGCTGACCGTGGCCGGGATCGCCGCCGAGGCCAGGCTGGAGGGCCGCGGCCTGCTCGACCTCCTGGACGACCTGGCGCGCCGGCACGGCCTGCACGCCACCTCCCAGCTGTCGTTCCGGGTGGCCGACCTGTCGCTGATCACCGGCGCCATGGCCCGGCTGCGGGCCACGCCGCCCGCCCGGCTCGGCGGCCGCGAGGTGGAGACCGCCGAGGACCTCAGCGAGGGCGTGGGCGGGCTCCCGCCCACCGACGGCCTCCGCTACCACCTGTCCGGCGGCGCCCGGGTCGTCGTCCGGCCCTCGGGTACCGAGCCCAAGCTCAAGTGCTACCTGGAGGTCGTGGTCCCGGTGACCGGCGAGGTCGCCGAGGCCCGCGGGCGGGCGGTACGGGATCTCGACGCCCTGAAGGCCGACCTCACCAAGGCCCTCGGCCTCTGACCGCGCCTGTTCCACGGCCGGGGACGATCATGCTTCCCCGTGATCGTCCCCGGCCACACCACCTCCCCGAGCCCGGCGCCACCGCGATCGGGGCGATCAGACCAGGAAGGCCGCGACCACCAGCAGAGCGGCGACGGCCACGGCGACCAGGGCACTCGGTGCCCAGTTCATCCTGAGCGCACCTGTCTCGGAGGCGGTGCCGGTCCCGCTCGTGACCCCGGCCTCCGCCTCGGACACGGTCGCGTCGGTCTCCGGGGTCCCGGCGACCGAGGCCGCCCGCCTGGCGGCCTTGGCGCGTTCGGTGATCTGCTCGGCCACCCAGTCGGCGTGCGTCTTGCCCGCCATCGCCTCGGCGGCGGCCTGCTCGGCCTTCGAGCGGACCGGCTCGGTCCTGAAGCGGCCCCGCGCGAGCGCGGGCCTTCCCTTGCGCGCGGCCGCCGCCCGCTCACGGGCCGAGGTCTGCGGCGCCCAGCAGCGGACCCTCCGGCCGCCGGAGGTGATCGTGATCGAGTGCGAGACCGTGACCTCGTCCACTCCGCTCCAGGGCACGAAGGCGTTCCGCAGCGGGTTGCGGACCAGCACCCCCTCCTCGGACATGACGATCATCGGGCGCAGGCAGGTGACGAAGACCAGCGCGGTCAGCACCCCCAGCACCGCCGCGGCGACCATCGAGGGACGACCGTTGTAGCGGACGACCAGATCCACCACGTTGCCCGCGGCGAACACCATCCAGAGCCAACCGACGATCATCGCGAAGTTGGAGCGGAACACCTGCTTCATGGGAGAAAGCTCACTTCACTCGTACGTGCCCGGTCACGCCTGCCACTTGAGGCGCGCGAAACCGGGCTTGATGACGCCGTTGATGAGCGCCAGGCGCTCGTCGAACGGCAGGAACGCGGACTTCATGGCGTTGACCGTGAACCACAGCATGTCGTCCCAGTCGTAGCCGAACGCCTCCGACAGCTTGGCGAACTCCTCGGAGAGGCTCGTACCGCTCATCAACCGGTTGTCGGTGTTGACGGTCACCCGGAAGTTCAGGCGGCGCAGCAGGCCGATCGGGTGCTCGGCGATGGAGGCCGCCGCACCGGTCTGCAGGTTGGACGTCGGGCACATCTCCAGCGGGATGCGCTTGTCCCGGACGTAGGCCGCCAGGCGGCCCAGCTTGGGCTCCCCGTCGTCGGAGACGGAGATGTCGTCGATGATCCGGACGCCGTGACCGAGCCGGTCCGCGCCGCACCACTGGATCGCCTGCCAGATCGACGGCAGGCCGAAGGCCTCACCGGCGTGGATGGTGAAGTGGGCGTTCTCCCGCTGGAGGTATTCGAAGGCGTCGAGGTGACGGGTGGGAGGGTAGCCCGCCTCCGCGCCGGCGATGTCGAACCCGGCCACCCCGGCGTCGCGGTAGCGGACCGCCAGCTCGGCGATCTCCATCGACCTGGCCTGGTGGCGCATGGCGGTGAGCAGGGTGCCCACCCGGATGCCCCGCCCCTCGGAACCGGACCTGAAGCCCTCCTGGACCGCCTCGATGACCTCTTCGAGGCTCAGCCCCCTGGAGGTGTGCTGCTCGGGCGCGTAACGCACCTCGGCGTAGACGATGCCGTCGTCGGCCAGGTCCTCGGCACACTCGGCGGCGACCCTGACCAGCGCCTCGCGCGTCTGCATGACACCGACCGTGTGGTCGAAGGTCTCCAGGTAGCGCACCAGCGAGCCGGAGTCGGAGGCCTCCCTGAACCAGGCGCGCAGGCTGTCGGCGTCGGTCGTCGGCAACCTGTCGTAGCCCGACTCGCGGGCCAGCTCGATGATGCTCTCCGGCCGGAGCCCCCCGTCGAGGTGATCGTGGAGCAACACCTTCGGAGCCAGGCGGATCTGCTCAAAAGTGGGTGGCTGACTCATCTACATCCTTCCAGCGGGGAGACCTCGACTTTAGTCACGGGGACGGAGTGCGTGACGGCCCCACGTGTTCCGGGTGACGTGTTCACGACCAGGCCCGCCTCGGTGCCGCGGGCCTGGTCGATGCCCTACGGGGCGACTAGTCGTCGCGGTTGGCGGTCTCGGGGGAGAAGGCGGGCAGGCAGATGGCGACGTACTCGGCGCCGTCCGGCCCCGAACGGTAGCGGATCCGCTCCCCCGGCTCGCAGGTGAACACCTCCCCCGCGCCTACCTCGGTGGTGCCCCCGTCGTGCTCCACGATCACCGTGCCTTTGAGCACCAGGGTGTACTCGGCGAACTCCGGGGTCTGGGCGGGCTCCTCCCAGCCCGCCGGGGCGACCATCCGCGCGATCGAGATCCGGTCGTCGCCGCTGTTGACCCGGCCGACGTACTCGTCGATCGTCTTGCCGCCCGGAACGGGAATCCGCGTCGCGTTGTCGATTTTGCGTACCATCAGACCAGTCTGTCACTGGTCACGGGGTGCGCCGCTCAGTGCGCGACGTCGATGACCAGCCGGTTCGGGTTCTTCTGCTCCAGCACCCGGAACGGTGCCCTGCGGTCGAGGACGATACCCACGCTCACCACTCCCTCGAAGTCACCCGTCTTGACCACGCTCTGCACGTTGCCGAGCTGTGCCTGGAAGATCGGCCCGCCCGTCCAGGTCGGCTTGCCCGCCTCGGTGTGCGCGATGGCGGGGCTCATCGTCAGCTGGAGGTAGGCCCCGCCCTCGACGTCGACCCGATCGCCCGAGCCGTCCTGGACGAGCTCGGGCACCCATCGCACCGTGTAGCCGGGCACGTCTCCGTTCAGGTCGATCACCACCCGGTCGAACCCCTGGTGCCGGCCGAACCTGGCCCCGGTGACGGCCGGCGAGGCAACGGTGGTGCGCTCGACCTCGATCTCCTTGGTACTCGTCGGGGGACGTGGCCCGGCCGGCGTGGAGGTCGGAGTGACCGCGGGATCCGCGGGGGCCGCGGTCGCCGGAACCCCCGAGGACGGGGGCGCGGTCTGCGTGTCCGAGCCGCAACCGGCCAGCAGGAAAAGGGGAAGGAGCACGAGGGGAACGAGGGGAACGAGGGTGCGGTTCATGATGAGCCTCCTGCCCCGTTAGATGCCCAGGCCTCCGGAGAGGTTCACCCTCTGCCGTCCGGCTGCGCCCTGACAAGATCCTGACAGCTTGTCGAAGGAAGAGTCAAGCATCCGGATAATGGCCGGAACGGCGGCGATTCACGACGGTCGGCCACGAAGGCAGGGCGAGCGGTGCGACACCTTCGCCGGCATCACCGAGGGCGGCCGCGAGCGTCACGCGACGGCAGGTCAGGTACGCCAGGTGCTGGCCAGGCCGCGGCCCGGTGCGGACCGGGCGGCGGTGACGGGCGGTCCGTCGATCGCCCTTCGTCTCACGATGCGAGACGATTCTGCGGCTGTACCTGGGCGCCGGGACGGCCGACGCCGCCCCCGCCCTGTGGGGCGCGGTGCTCGAACGGCTGGAGAAGCTACGACTCCCCTACAAGGCCAAGGTGCTCTCCGCCCGCGATCTGTATTCGCGCCACGACAGCATCGTGGTCTACCTGGGACGCCTTGCCTGGCACGCGGTGCCGTAGATCGGCGCGGCGGCCACCGCGACCGGCGGGCTGCGCCAGGATCTGTCCACCTATGTCGCCGCGCTCGGCCGCGGCATCGGCTGGGCGTGGGAGCCGCAGGTGAACGTGGCGCAGGAACGATGGCTCCGGCAGGTGATGCCGACGGGCGAAGGGAGCTCTCCGCCTGGACGGGGAGCACGTCCAGATCCTGGACGTGCTCCCCGCGATCTTCTTTCGTGGCTGACGGTTTTACGGGAGAAACCCGCTTTGATCCGCGTGCGCGGATCGCCGCGTACTAGAACTGGCTCGTGTACGTGACGACGTCATAGACGAGGCTCCACGGGGAGCAGGTGCTGTAGCACGGCAAAAGGGGGCTCTCCGCCTGGGCGGGGAGCATGTCCAGAGCCTGGATGTCGAGTTCCATCGTGAATTTCCTTCCATTGGGGAAAGACCTCCGCCGGTGATGCGGGGGTCTCGATGTCCGCCGGCGAGGCCCGCGGAGTCCGTGGGCGCGCGGTCGGCGGTCAAGCGGTTCGCGATGGCCTCCGCGCGGGATTTGCGCCTTGAGCACCTTTCCGAGCCGGTCCATGCTCAGCTCGCCGCACCGTTCGCCCGCGCCGGTGATCCAGCGCTCGACGTCATGCGTCATGTGGATGCCGTGTGCGTTGTACCGCAGGCCAGTCCGCACAGCCGGCGGAGAACAGCGGGGCCATGAACCTCTGGCTGCTTTCCTTGAGCACCGCTTCGTACTCGTCCGACTTGGTGCTCAACGAGCTCTCATCTTGGGGCCGGGGAGTTGCCGACGTGTACTCCTGACGGCGCCGACGGTAACCGGGGGTTCTTACGGGCCACTTAGCCACTCTTAATGCGCACCCCGGCACGGGCCGACCTGCGGGCGTAGAGACCTTAAGACCGCCATTGCGCACCCCGGAACGGGCCGGCCTGCGGGCGTGGAGACCTTAAGACCGCCATTAGGTGCCGCTGACAGGCTGGCCCGCGTCCGGAGGATCACAAGCAGAACCGGTCACGGGCGAGATCCGGGCAGTCATTTCGCACCAATGGCTCGACATCGCCCCCTGCTGGAGAACACGAATGGAGATTCGGCGTCGTGAGTGAACGTGGTTCGGCGGGGGACGGCGTCTCCGGTGCAGACCGTCATGTCCTGGGGGACATTGCCCGTGCGACATTGCATCGCATAGCGGGTGACAAGGACTCGATATCCGGTACCGGATCCGACGGCATCCCAGGTTGGGATTTCCACGTCGACTCGCCCTGGACGTACGTGACCCCGGCCGACGCGACCACGCAGGCACAGGGCTGGAAGCTGCATGTGGCGGCGATGCCGTTGTCGGCTCCGGTGGTGCTGGCGCGCACGGTGCGGGTGCTGGGGCGCCGCCGTTGCCCCTTCAAGTACGCCACCGACTTCGACGAGCTGGGTCGGCTCGTGGCACGCAACCAGGACCGTGGGTCGGTGGGCAAGTTCATCACGGTCTACCCGCCCGACGACGCGAGCGCGGTGGAGATCGCGGAGGAACTGCACGAGGCCACCTACGGCCTGCCGGGCGCGCCGATCCTCTCCGACCGGATCTACCGGCCGGGCAGCCTGGTGTACTACCGCTTCGGGGTGTTCTCGGCGCCCAGCGTGCTCGACAACGACGGCTCCTACGCCTCGCGACTCACCGCGCCCGACGGCACTCAGGAGACCGACGAGCGCAGAGCGTGGTACTCCCCGCCGGCGTGGGTGACCTGCCCGTTCGACTCAGGCCGCACTCCGGCCAGGACCACCGCACCGGAGGCGGTCCTGCTGGCCGACCGGTTCGTGGTGCGCGAGGCCATCCGGCACGGCGCCAAGGGCGGGGTGTTCCTGGCGGAGGACCGCGCGGACGGCGGTCAGGCGGTGATCAAGCAGGCGCGTCCCCACCTGAGCGCCGGGCTCGACGGAACCGATGATCGGGACCGGATGCGCCATGAGGCGCGCATGCTGGAGATCTTCGGGCCGCTGGGCGTCACGGCGCGCAAGGTGCTCCTCTTCGAACAGAACGACAACCTGTTCCTGGCGCAGGAACACATCGCGGGCACCCCGCTGAACAACTGGGAGGCCGCTCAGCACGACCGGCCCGGCGTCGTGCTGGGCCTCCTGCGCCGCCTGGCCGCGCTGGTCGCCGTCGTGCACGAACAGGGCCATGTGCTGCGCGACCTGACGCCCAACAACGTCATGGTGACGGAGGACGGCGACTGCCGCCTGATCGACCTGGAGATGACCGTCGTGCCCGGCGCGCCGGTCGGGCGCGCGTTCACTCCCGGTTACGCACCGCCCGAGCAGGTGAACTCCGCCCTGTACGCTCCCGCGCTCGGCGTGGAGGCCGACCTGTACGCGCTCGGGGCGACGACGTTGTTCACGGCCACCTCCTGCCAGCCGCCCTACCTGCGGGACCGGCCCGCCGACGCGCGGTCCTGGGACGAGCGGGTGGCGACGGTGGTGCGGGTGGCGGCCGCGGGCGACCCGCTGGCCACCGCACTGTCCCCGCTGATCCTGGGCCTGATGCGCGAGGATCCCGCGCAGCGCTGGGACCTGCCGCGGGTGCGGGAGTTTCTGGACGACGTGGACGTCGCCGCCCTGGGATCCGCCACCCGGACCGCCGGTTTCCGGCTGGGCGCGGCCGAGCAGGACCGCCTGCTCCACGACGGGCTCGCCTACACGTTGCGCACCATGTCGCCCGACACCGCCGAGCAGCCGGTCGCCCGCCTGTGGCCCAGCTGGGGCTTCGGCCTGACCGCTGACCCGTGCGCCGTCCAGTACGGCTCCGCCGGGGTGATCGCTCTGTGGGCCGCCGTGCTGGACCCCGCTCGGGCGGGCGACGCGCTGCCGCCGGACACCCGGGCCAGCCTGACCGTCGCCCTGCGGGAAGCGGCGGACTGGACGGTGCGGCGGCTGGCGCGCGAACAGCGGCCCTCCCCAGGCCTGTACTTCGGCCGGGCGGGCATCGCCGTGGCCCTGCACGACGCCGGCCGCGCGCTCGACAAGGAGAGCCTGCGCACCGCCGGCGTGGAGCTGGGGCTGGACCTGCCGGTCACCTGGCCCAACCCGGACATCTGCCATGGCGCGGCCGGGACGGGGACGGCCCTGCTGCACCTGTGGCGCGCCACCGGCGACCCGCGGTTCCGGGACCTGGCGGACGCCTGCGCCGACGGCCTGCTCAAGGCGGCGCAACGGACCGCGGACGGTGTGCTGTGGCCCATCCCCAAGGACTTCGGTTCCGCGCTGGCGGGTACGGAGCACTACGGCTTCGCGCACGGCGTCGCCGGGGTCGGCGCGTACCTGCTGGCCGCCGGGGTCGCGCTCGACCGGGACGACTGCCTGGAGGCCGCCCTGCTCGCCGGGGAGACCCTGCTCGGCGCGGCCGAGTACCGCGGGGAGAGCGCCTGGTGGGCCGAGGGCCCGGGTGGCGGGACGAAGCTGCCGCACTGGTGCAACGGCTCCTCCGGCGTCGGCACCTACCTGGTGCGCCTGTACGCGGCGACCGGGGACCAGCGCTTCCGGGACGCCGCCCACGCGGCCGCGCTGGCCGTCCACGGCAGCCGGCTGACCTCGGGGACGGCCGCGTGTCACGGAATCGCCGGCGACGGGCAGTTCCTGCTGGACATGGCCGACCTGCTCGGCGAGCGCGCCTATCACGACCAGGCGGAGGAACTGGCGGCACCCTTGTGGGCGCGCGCCGTCCTGCGCGACGGGCTCATGGTGGTGCCCGACGAGCTCTCCGGTGAGGACATCTCCGTCGCCTGGAACACCGGGCTGGCCGGGGTGCTGGACTTCCTGCACCGGCTGCGGCACGGCGGTCCGCGCCGGTGGATGGCCGAGACGGGCGCCGAGGCATGGACGCGCGGCGGCAAGGCGTGATGACCTCCGACACGATGAGCCCGGCCGCCACGGTGACCGGCGGGCGGCAGCGGTCGTTCGTCCACCGGCTGAACTTCCGTTTCTCCCCCGGCGGGAGGTACGCCGCCTGCCTGGCCGCCGACGACCGCGACCCCGCGATGTACCCGGAACTGTGGGACCTCACCGGCCCCGAGCCCCGGCCCCGGGCGGTACGCACCCGAGACGGCGAGAGCGCGGCGAGCGTGCCGCTGCCCACGGACGACGGCGACCTGCTGCTGTGCCGGTCCGGAGCCTACGGCTCGCGGCTCACCTTCGCCGCGTCCCGTGCCGAGGGCGGGCGACCGGTCGAGGAGGTCGAGCTGATCGCCGTCCGAAGAGGCGGTCTGCGGCTCCTCCCCGGTACGGCGCGGACCCCCACTCTGGTGCTGGAGATGGACGGGGACGGGGGCACCACGGTGTGGCGCCTGCCCGGCGGGGCCATGCCGCCGGAACAGATCACCCGGGTACCGCACTCGATCGGCGGAGCGGTCTGGCTCGACGAGCGCGGGCACACCCTCGCGCTGGCCACCGGCGAGCCGGGGACGGGCACCGTGGTCCTGGATCTGACACGCGGCACCATCACGTCCCTCGGCCTGCCCGCCGGCGAGCACCTGCTGCTGGCCGCGCCACGCGACGGGGTGCTGCTGACCGCCGCGCCGCACGGTGGCGGCTACCGGCTCGGCGTGTGCCGCCTCGGCGACCCGGCGCCGACGGCCTTCCCCGATCGGCTGAACGCCGTCGAGGGCAGCGTGGCCCCGCTGGCGCTGGACCCCACCGGGCGGCTCCTGGCCCTGTCGGTCACCCACCGCGCCCGCTCCCACCTGCTGGTCCATGATCTGACGGCGGACGCCCCCGAGGAGATCGAGCTGCCGCCCGGCGCCCTGCATCCGACGGCCCACTGGTCCGACGCCGGCCTGCATCTGGTGCACAGCGCCGCCGACCGTCCGACGGGCGTCATCACGATTCCGGACCCGCCCCGGCCGCGCGTCCTGGCCGCGACCGGCGAACACTGGTCCGGGTGGGCCTCGCCGCGGGCGCGGGAGTATCCGGCGCCGGCGGGCAGTACGGAGGCCGTCGTGTACGGCGATCCGGCCGGCGCCCCGCGCCTGGTGGTGGCGCTGCACGGCGGCCCCGAGGCCGCGTGGCAGCTCGACTTCGACCCGCTGTTCCAGCGCCTCGCCGCCGAGGAGATCGCGGTGGTGGCGCCCAACCAGCGGGGCAGCACCGGCTACGGCGCGGCCCACCGCGACGCCATCCACGGCGCCTGGGGCGGTCCCGACCTGGCCGACATCCTGCACCTGGGCCGCCGGCTGGCGGCCGAGCGCGGCCCGGGTCGGCCGCGGCCCATGCTCTACGGCGCGAGCTATGGCGCGTACCTGGCGTTGCTGGCCGCGGCGGCGGAGCCGGATCTGTGGGAGCGGGCCGTGGTCGTCGCGCCGTTCCTGTCCGGCCGGCTGCTCTACGAGGACGGGCCGGTCTCGGTTCGCAACCTGATCGACCGGCTGGGCGGGCGCGAGGAGATCCACGATGACGACCTCGGGCCGCGCGATCTGCTCCGGCTGGCCGACCGCATCCGGTTGCCGCTGCTCATCGTGCACGGCGAGCATGACCCGATCATCCCGGTCGGCCACTCCCGCCGCCTGCACGAGCGGCTGCGGCGAACCCGCCACCCAGACGCCGCGCCGGTGACCTATCTGGAGGTTCCCGGCGCGGGCCACGACCCGCTGTCCGACATCGGCGGGCATGCCACCGGGGAGCGTGTGCTCGGCTTCCTGCGCAACGGGCAGGACCGCGCCGGCTGAGGCGCGGGCCGCCGGACCGGTTCCCCGGGACGTGCATTTCGGTCCGTGCCCTTCCGCGGGCCGGGCCGGTACCCAAGCCGCCTCGATCCGGCGGCGTAAACGAAGAAAGGAAAACCGATGGAACTCGACATCACCACTCTTGACCTGCTCCCGGCCGCCCAGGAGTCCAGGCTGTATCCCTGCGGGTGCACCTGCACCTTGTCGAGCTTCATAACAGGTGTCGTGGCCCCCTAATGCCGGACCAAGCCTCGGATTCCCACGCCGGGCAGGTGACGCGGCGGGATGGTGATCGCCTCCTCGCCGCCACGGCGCGCGGCCTCTGGGCGCCCCTGGCGGTGACCGCAGCGGCCGTCGCCTTGTCGACGGCCGCCGCCCTGGCCCTGCCCGCCGCGCTGGCCACCGCCGTGGACGGCGTGGTGTCCGGCGAGGGCGCGCGAGCAGCCGGGTTCCTCGCGCTCGTCCTGGCCGTTGCCACCTGCGCCGATCTCATCGGCGCCCTCGCCGGCGCGGCGACCACCGCGTCCGCGACGGCGTCCCTGCGCCTGCGCTTCACCTCCCACCTCCTCCGGCTCGACGCCGCCGGCGCCCGCCGTTTCCCGGCCGGGGAACTGGCCAACCGGCTGGTGAGCAACACGGCGAGCGCCGGGCGCGTCCCGCTCACCCTGCTGTACACGGCCGCCGAACTCATCAGCACGAGCGGCGGCATCGTCCTGCTGCTGGTGACCGACTGGCGCTCGGGTGTCGCCTTCCTGATCGGGATACCCGTCGCGCTGGTGATCGTACGGCTTTTCGTCACCCGGCTGTCCGGGGTGTACGAGCGATATCAGAGCGCGCACGGGCGCCTGGCCGCGCGCCTGACCGACACCCTGGCCGGCATCCGCACGGTGCGGGCGTCCGGTACCGCCGATCGCGAGATCACCCGGGTGCTGCGCCCGCTCACCGACCTGTCGGACGCCGGTCACGACATGTGGCGGGTCCAGGCGCGGGGCGTCTGGCAGATCACCCTGCTGCTGCCCATCATCGAGGTGCTCGTGCTCACCGTGGCCGGGCTCGGCATCGCCGACGGCCGGTTGCAGCCAGGGCAGTTGCTCGCCGTGGCCGGTTACGCGGCGATGGGCGTGGGCTTCATCGAACAGGTCGACGCGCTCCTGGGGGTCGCCGAGGCCCGCGCCGCGGCCCGCCGCATCCAGGAGGTCCTCGTGCTGCCGCCCCTCGTGCCCGGCACCCGCCCGCTGCCGGACGGTCCCGGCGCGCTGTCGTTCCGCGGCGTGACCGTGACCCGCGAGGGCTCCCACCTCCTCGACGCCATCAATCTGGACATCGCCCCGGGGGCGCTGACCGCCCTCGTCGGGCCGTCCGGGGCGGGCAAGACCACCCTGTCCCTGCTGGCCGGGCGGCTGCTGGACCCCGAGCGCGGGCAGGTGCTGCTGGACGGCTGCGACCTCGCCGATGTGGCTCCAGAGTCGTTGAGCGGCGCGGTCGCCTACGCCTTCGAACGCCCTGCCCTCCTGGGCGGCGACCTCGCCTCGGCCATCGCCTACGGCCGGCCCGCGCTCGACCGCGACAGCGTCCGCGAGGCCGCGCGGGCCGCACATGTCGACGACGTCATCCGCCGCCTGCCCGAGGGCTACGACACCCCCGCCGCCATCGCCCCGCTGTCCGGCGGGGAGTTCCAGCGGCTGGGCCTGGCCCGCGCCATGGTGCGGCGGGCCCGCCTGACCGTGCTGGACGACGCCACGTCCAGCCTGGACACCGCGACCGAGGCCCAGGTGACTCGCACGCTGGTCGAGAGCCTGCGCGGGACCACCCGCCTGGTCATCGCCCACCGCGCGGCCACCGCCGCCCGCGCCGACCACGTGGTGTGGCTGGACGGCGGCCGGATCCGGGGCCAGGGCACGCACCGGGCGCTGTGGCAGGACCCGGCGTACCGCGCCCTGTTCGCCGCCGGCCCGGACCCCGGCGGCGACGCAAGCGACGACAGCTCATGGAGTGAGGAACCGTGCCCGGCTCGGCTGTGACCCCCGCATCCGCCCCGCTCACGGCGGCGCCCGTCCTCCGTCTGGGAGAGGGCGGCCAACCCTCCGGTGGGTTCCGGCTGCTGCTCGCGTTGCTGCGCCCCCGCAGGCGGCCCCTGGCCTTCGCCCTGACCTGGGCCTTGGTGGAGGCTGTCCCGGGGCTGCTGTCCGGGCTGCTCATCGCCCGCGCCGTCGACGACGGCTTCCTCGCCGGACGCCCGGGTACCGGCCTGGCCTGGCTCGGCCTGTTCGCGGTCGCGATGCTGCTCAGGACCGCGGCCACGCGACTGATGTTCCCCCATCTGGCCGCGGTGGTGGAGCCGCTGCGCGACGACCTCGTGCGCGCCGTCGTCACGGCCACGGTGACCCGCGCCGCCCGCGGCGACCGGCCGGACACCGCCGCCGTCAGCCGTATCACCGGGCAGGTGGAGACGCTGCGGAACCTGGTGTCCGCACTGCTGCGCACCACGCACGGGCTGGGCATCTCGCTGATCGCCGCGCTGGCCGGGCTGCTGGTGCTCTCGCCCCTGGCCGCGGCCATCGTCGCCGGACCCGTGCTCGTGGCGGTGGCGGTGTGCGCCTGGCTGATGCGGGTGCTGCTGGTCCGGCAGCGCCGGCTGATCCTCGCCGACGAGACGCTCACCGCCGAGGCGACCCCGATCCTGGAGGGCACGCGTGACATCGCCGCCTGCGGGGCGCACGAGCAGGCGTACGCCACCGTGCGGGCCGCGGTGGACGCCCAGGCCGCGGCCACGCACGCGCTGGCCCGGGCCGGCATGTCCCGGCGGCTGATCGTCGCCATCGGCGCCCACGTGCCGCTGCTCGGCCTGGTCATCGCCGCTGAGCCGCTGACGCGACAGGGGCATCTGAGCGTGGGCGAGGTCGTCGGCGCGGTGACCTACCTGGTGACCGGCCTGCAGCCCGCCCTGCAGTCGATGACCGGCATCCTCTCGAGCTGGGGCGTGGCCCTCGCCGTCACCCTGCGCCGCATCGCCGAGACCATCGCGGTGCCCGCCGGCGATGTGCCCGCCGCCACCGGGCCTGCCGACGCCGCCTACGCGGTCGCCGTGCCCGCCGGTTGCGAACTGCGGGCCAAAGGGCTGGGCTTCGCCTACGCCCCCCAGGCCACGCCCGTGGTACACGACCTCGACCTGGTGATCCCCGAGGGAGACCACCTGACCGTGGTCGGCCCCAGCGGCATCGGCAAGTCCACCCTGTCCCTGCTGCTCACCGGGCTGCGGCGGCCGACCCACGGGGAGATCCTGCTCGGCGGGCTCCCGCTGGAGGCGATGGCGGAACCCGGCCTGCGCTCCATGGTGGCGCTCGTGCCCCAGGAGGCGTACGTCTTCGCCGGCACGGTCCGGGAGAACCTCGGCTACCTGTGCCCGGCCGGCACCGCGGACGCCCGGCTGGGCGAGGCGGCGGACCGGGTGGGCGCGCGGGCGCTCGTCGAACGGCTCGGCGGCCTCGATGCCGAGATCGACGAACCCGCCGCGCTGTCGGCCGGAGAGCGGCAACTGATCGCCCTGGCACGGACCTACGCCTCCCCGGCCCGCCTGGTCGTCCTGGACGAGGCGACCTGCCATCTCGACCCCGCCGCCGAGGCGAGGGCCGAGAGCGCGTTCGCCGCCCGGCCCGGCACTCTCATCGTCATCGCCCACCGCATCAGCTCCGCGATCCGAGCCCGGCGCATCCTGCTGTTGGACGGCACCGCCGCGCACACCGGAACCCACGCGGACCTGCTGACCCGTTCCCCCCTGTACGCCGACCTGGTCGGGCACTGGACGAACGACCGAACGCCCGGCGCCGGTCCCGGGCATCCGCTCTCGACGAGGAGGTCCTCATGAGCGCCCCCGTGAACAAGCCCACCGACATCATCTGGGACGTCACCTACGCCTGCCCCCTGCGCTGCATCCACTGCTACTCCGAGTCGGGCAGGCGCCCGGCCCGGCAGCTGAGCCACGGCGACATGCTGCGGCTCGCCGACGCGATCATCGCCATGCGCCCGGACTCGGTGGAGTTCGCGGGCGGCGAGCCCCTGGTGGTCAAGGGGATCTACGAGGTCGCCGAGCACATCGGCCGGGCGGGGATCACCGTCAACCTCTACACCGGCGGATGGACACTCACCCCCGAGACCGCCGAGGAGGCGGCCCGGGCCTTCCAGCAGATCACCGTCAGCATCGACGGGGCCGACGCGGAGGTGCACGACCGGGTACGGGGCAGGGCCGGCTCCTTCGACCGCGCGATGAACGCCCTGGCCATGCTGGACGACATCGCCGCCCGGCGCGCGGCAGAGGGCGGCACTCCGCTGATCTTCGGGGTCGACTGCTCGGTTGTGCGGAGCAATTTCCACCAGTTGGCGGATTTCTGCACCGACATCGCCCCCTGGTTCCCGCGGATGCGCTTTCTCAACCTGGCCGCCGCGGTGCCGTCCGGGCTGGCCAGCCGGCCCGGCTTCGCCGAGACCGAACTACTCGGCAACGCGGAGCTCGCCACCCTGACCAGCGAGGAGTACACCGAGCGGCTGCGGTCACTGGCACCGGCGTCGCTGGCGGTGACCACCTCCGACAACTTCATCCTGATGATGCACCCCGGCGTCGTCGCGAGCTACGGGTTCCCGCTGATGCAGATCGAGCCCGACGGCGAGGTGCGCGCCATGCCGATCTACGAGGGGTGCGTGGGAAACCTGCTGACCGAGGCCCCGGACGTGCTCTGGCGGCGCGCCGTCGAGCGGTGGAGCGATCCCTTCGTGGTCGAGACGCTGTCCCCGGTGCGCTCCATGACCGACTGGGCCGAGGCGACCCGACGTATCGACCGCCGGTTCGGATTCCCGGAGGTGCTCGCGCGTATCGACCGCCGCCCGCCGTGGTCGGCCGCGCAGCCCGCGTGAGCCCGTGGCCCGCCCGGCCCCGCTGTCCGGCGGGTGCGGCCCCAACAGCGGCCCCAACAGCGGCTGCGGCGGTTACTGCGGTGGTGCCGGGCGTCCGGGGGCCGGGGCGCTCTCGCCGAGGGCGGCGGCGAGCAGGTCCAGGAAGTG